>JAYPYO010000044.1:0-17250 GCA_038135995.1 Porticoccaceae bacterium | reverse complement strand
GTCACCTGAGCGCCCCCTAACATACGAGCCAATTCATCTACCCGTTGCTGTCGATCAAGCGCAACCATCAACGACTCCGCGCTATTGCTCTCAATGACCTTGCTGGCGCGGTAGTGATGATGGGCATGGGCCGCTACCTGGGGCTGGTGGGTGACGCTGATCACCTGGCCGCGGTCACCCAGCTGTCTGAGTAGGAGGCCGACAATATCCGCGGTACTGCCACCTATACCCACATCCACTTCGTCGAAGACCAGTGTGGGGATCTTGGAGTGGCTGGCAGCCACCACCTGAATCGCCAGGCTAACGCGCGACAGCTCACCACCAGAGGCAATTTTTGCCAGGGGCTTGTGAGGTTGCCCCGGGTTGGTGGCAATCACAAACTCCACTTCCTCCAGGCCGCTGGCGCGGAACTCGCCTTCAGGCACAGGCTGTAGCTGCACCAATAACTCAGCGCCCTCCATGGACAGCTTCTGTAGCTGCTGATTAATCTCCGCCGCCATGGTCTCTGCTGCTTTGCGGCGAATAGAACTCAACTTTTTGGCTGAGGCACTGTAGGTCGCGGCCAAATTATCCAGCTGCAGTTGCAGCGCCTCTATGCTCTCGCCGCCGTCTTGGAGGCCTTGAAGCTCGGCTTGTAAAACCTCCAGGGTTTCTGCCAGCTGGTCTGCATTAACCCGGTGTTTGCGCGCCAACTGAAAAATCACTGCCAGCTGTTCCTCGACCTGCTGCAGGCGCTGGGGGTCCGCTTCAAAACGGTCCACATGGCTTTCAATTTCCCGGGTGGCTTCCTCTACCTGAATGAGACTGCTCTGCAGCAGCTCCTCGGCATTGGCCAGGGCCTCAGGTTTGTGGCTGAGTCCGGTGAGAGTGGACAGGGCGCGGTTAAGGCCATCGCGGACATTAAAGCCCTCTGTCTGATCACAGATCGCCAGTACAGCCTGGCTCTCCAGTAAAATCTGTTCGGCATTTGCCAGAGTCTGCTGCTCGGACTCCAGCTTATTCAGTGCCTCGGGGTCGAGATCCAGCTGTTCCAGCTCATTGACTTGAAAGCTCAGCAGGTCTTTGCGCGCAATCAGTTCATCTGAACGCTCAAGCAGGCTGCGCAGTTTTTTGTCCGCGGCATGCCATTGACGGTAATCAGAGGCCACCTGAGTGGCCAAATCTGTCGCCTGGGCATAGTCATCCAGGAGTTTGCGATGGGTCTCTCGCCGCAGCAATGACTGATGCTCATGCTGGCTATGAATGTCGGTCAACATCTCGCCGAGCTGTTGCAACTGCTGCATGGTGCAGCTCTGGCCGTTGATATAGCCTCTGGAGCGCCCCTCTATGGTGTATAGGCGGCGCAATATACATTGGTCATCGGCATCAAAATCGTTGCTCTGCAACCAGTCCACAGCCTCTTCGAGGCCCTTAATGTCAAAAGTAGCGGTAATTTCGGCGCGCTCTTTGCCGTGGCGAATGGTGCCAGTATCTGCACGGTCACCCAGTGCCATGCCTAGGGCGTCCAGTACCAGAGACTTACCGGCGCCAGTTTCCCCTGTTATGGCCGTAGTGCCCGCGGAGAATTCAATCTCCAGCGTCTCTACCAGGGTGTAATTATTGATATTGATGGATAGCAGCAAGGTAATTTATTCAGCTAAAAGTCAATTTAGGTTTATACAGAACAGATTGCTGTTAAGCAATCGCTTGAAACTCAATAGTTTGTCCCCATATCTAGAACCAGAGTAAATATAACGATCCCCAGGATCAATCCAATGAACAAAAAGTGAGGAGTTGGCGTGTCAGACGAAACCAACAATGATGAAAATACCGCAGCAAATGATGAACCACAGACATCCCCAGCCGGAGACAATGGTGAGGCCAAGCTGGATGAGGTAAATGCTGAGATCGAAGCTGAGCTTATGGATGAGATGGATGCCGAGGCAGCGGAGCAAGAGCAGCAGTCTGAAACACAACAGCTAAGGGCCGAGGTGGCAACGGCCAACGATCAGGTGCTGAGAGTGCAGGCAGAGATGCAGAATGTGCGTCGCCGCGCCGAGCGAGATGTTGAAAATGCCCATAAGTACGCCCTGGACAAGTTTGCAGCCGATCTACTGCCCGTGGTCGACAACCTGGAGCGTGCACTGGCTGCGATAGACAGTGCCGATGAGGGGCAGAAGGCCGTCGCCGAAGGCTTGGAGCTAACCTTGAAATCCTTTATGGAAGTTCTGGTGCGCTACAAGATTGAAGCCATTGATCCCGCGGGTCAGCCCTTTGATGCCGAGTTGCACCAGGCCGTGAGCATGGTGCCCAATCCGGATTTGGAGCACAACACAGTGATGGATGTGTTCCAGAAAGGCTACACCCTCAATGGGCGTCTGGTAAGGCCCGCCATGGTAGTGGTCTCTCAGGCATAAAAAACACCAAATACGGGCTGCGACCCTTGAATTTTTGCAAATCGCACCCAAATAGCTATCAAGCAGTTAAACATCTACAGATAAGTAACGGAGAAACAAAAAATGGGAAAGATTATCGGAATTGATTTGGGAACCACCAACTCTTGTGTGTCGGTTCTCGAAGGCGATAAGCCCAAGGTGATTGAGAATGCAGAGGGTGCGAGAACCACTCCCTCAGTAGTCGCTTTTACAGATGAAGGGGAGATTTTAGTTGGCCAGTCAGCCAAGCGTCAGGCAGTGACTAATCCCCACAACACAGTTTATGCGGTGAAGCGTTTGATCGGCCGTCGCTTTGAAGACGACGTAGTGCAGAAAGATATCAAAATGGTGCCCTACAAAATCGTCAAAGCTGATAACGGCGATGCCTGGGTTGAAATCAAAGGGGACAGCAAAGCTGCACCACAGATTTCTGCCGAAGTGCTGAAGAAAATGAAAAAGACCGCCGAGGACTACCTGGGTGAAACTGTTTCAGAGGCCGTTATTACCGTACCTGCCTACTTTAACGACTCCCAGCGTCAGGCGACCAAAGATGCAGGCCGTATTGCAGGGCTGGATGTTAAGCGTATTATCAATGAGCCAACTGCGGCGGCACTGGCCTATGGTATCGACAAAACCTCAGGCGACAGCGTTGTGGCTGTCTATGACCTGGGTGGTGGTACTTTCGATATCTCGATTATTGAGATTGCCGATGTTGATGGTGAGAAGCAGTTTGAAGTATTGGCCACAAACGGCGATACCTTCCTGGGTGGTGAAGACTTCGATATGCGACTGATCGAATATTTGTCAGCCGAGTTTAAAAACGACAGCGGCATTGATATTCACGGTGATCCACTGGCTATGCAGCGCCTTAAAGAAGCCGCGGAAAAAGCCAAGATTGAGCTGTCCTCAAGTGCCCAGACCGAAGTTAATCTGCCTTATATTACTGCAGATGCCACTGGCCCCAAGCACCTGGTTGTAAAACTGACCCGCGCCAAGCTCGAGTCACTGGTAGAAGATCTGGTCGAGCGTTCGCTGGCTCCACTAAAACTGGCTCTTAAAGATGCAGGCAAGTCTACCTCCGAAATCGACGAAATTATTCTGGTAGGTGGTCAGACCCGCATGCCACTGGTGCAGGAAAAAGTGACAGAGTTCTTCGGTAAAGAGCCACGCAAAGACGTCAACCCTGATGAAGCAGTAGCCGTGGGTGCTGGCCTGCAGGGTGCAGTTTTGGCTGGAGATGTGACCGATGTTCTGCTACTGGACGTGACGCCACTGAGCCTGGGTATTGAAACCATGGGCGGTGTAGCTACTCCAGTGATTGAGAAGAACACCACAATCCCTACTAAAAAGTCGCAAATTTTCTCGACCGCCGATGATAACCAGACAGCGGTAACCATTCACGTGGTTCAGGGTGAGCGCAAGCAGGCTACAGGCAATAAATCACTGGGTCGTTTTGACCTGGCAGATATTCCACCAGCCCCTCGCGGTATGCCCCAGATTGAGGTGACCTTTGATATTGATGCCAACGGTATTCTCAATGTAAGCGCTAAGGACAAGGCTACAGGTAAAGAGCAGTCGATTATTATTAAAGCTTCATCTGGTCTGTCTGATGACGAGATCGATGCAATGGTTAAGGATGCTGAAGCCAACGCCGCTGAAGATCAGAAGTTCGAAGAGCTGGTTCAGGCGCGCAATACGGCTGATGGTCTGGCTCATGCCGCCAAGAAGACCATAGAAGAAGCCGGTGACAAAGCTACTGACGAAGAAAAGGCAGCGATTGAAGCCGCTATCAAGCAGGTTGAAGAAGCTGTTCAGGGCGATGACAAGGAAGCTATAGATGAAGCTGCCAAGGTGCTCTCGGAAGCCTCATCTGGTCTAGCTCAGAAGATGTATGCCGAGCAGGCCGAAGCTGGTCAGGCTGAGGGTGGCGAACAGGCGCCAGGCGACGACGCTATGGATGCCGAGTTTGAAGAAGTCAAAGAAGACAAAGAGGAAGAAGCCAAAGAAGACAGCAAATAAGTCTTCTGCGGTTTTGGGCACTCTATTAGGCGCGGACAGGTTCCGCGCCTAATACTATCAGCGATATTTAGGAAACAAGAAGCAAGCTATGGCCAAGCGCGATTATTACGAAGTACTGGGTGTTGAAAAAGGCGCCACTGATTCTGAGATTAAAAAGGCGTTTCGTCGCATAGCGATGAAATATCACCCGGATCGTAACCCAGACAGCAAAGACGCCGAAGAGAAATTTAAAGAAGCTCAAGAAGCTTACGAAATTCTTGGTGACGAGGAAAAGAAGTCAGCCTATGACCGCTTTGGTCATGCCGGTGTCGATGGCAACGGGGGCGGCGGCTTTGGAGGCGGCGGTGCAGGTTTCAGTGATGTCTTTGGCGACGTGTTCGGAGATATCTTTGGTGGCGGCGGTGGTCGTGGCCGCGGTGGTCCAGCCCGGGGTTCGGATCTGCGTTATGACCTTCAGCTGGATCTGGAAGATGCGGTAAAAGGCAAAACAGTACAGATCGATGTGCCCACCATGGTCCACTGCGATACCTGTGATGGTTCTGGTGCGCGCAAAGGTACATCGCCAGTCACCTGTGATACCTGTGGCGGTGTTGGCCAGGTGCGTATGTCTCAGGGTTTCTTCTCAGTGCAGCAGACCTGTCCGAAATGCCATGGCCGTGGTCAGATCATCACTGATCCCTGTGGTGACTGTCATGGACAGGGCGTCAAAGAAGAGCGCAAGACTCTGTCGGTCAAAATCCCGGCTGGTGTAGACACTGGCGATCGTATCCGCCTGGCAGGCAAAGGTGAGGCCGGTCCCCAGGGTGGTCCAGCTGGCGATCTGTATGTACAGATGCACGTGCGTGATCACAGTATCTTTGTCCGCGATGATGCAAATCTGCACTGCGAAGTGCCCATCAGCTTTGCCCAGGCAGCATTGGGTGGAGAGATTGAAGTGCCCACTTTGTCAGGCAAGGTTAAGTTAAAAGTTCCTGCTGAAACCCAGAGTGGCAAGCTATTTCGACTGCGTGGCAAAGGTGTAGCCCCGGTGCGTGGCGGCGCCACTGGCGATCTGTTGTGCCGGGTGGTTCTGGAGACGCCAGTCAATCTCAACAGCGAACAGCGAGCCATACTGGAGCAGTTTGAAAAGAGCCTGGCGGGCAATAGCAAGCACTCTCCCCGTACCAATAACTGGTTTGATGGGGTAAAGAAATTCTTCGATAATTTGACCGGTTAAGGTTACAGTTAAATCATATTTATCAACCATAGACGCAAATAACAGGAGCAAAGACCATGACTAATATTGCCGTAATTGGTGCCGGCGGTCGCATGGGCAAGGCTCTCATTGAAACCATCGCTGCCACTGATGGTGTGCAGCTCACAGGTGCTCTGGAGAATCCGCAAAGTTCATTGATCGGTGTGGATGCTGGTGAGCTTGCAGGCATAGGGCGTAATAATATCTCCCTTGTGGCCTCTCTAGACGAGATTGCCGACGACTTTGACGTGCTTATCGACTTCAGTATTCCCGCCGTAACTGCAGCCAATGCAGCATTCTGTGCTGCTCAGGGCAAAAAAATAGTTATTGGCACCACCGGTCTCGACGAGGCCCAGTTGCAGTCAGTCACCAAGGCCAGCCAAAGCAATGCTGTATGCATGGCCTCCAACTACGCCACCGGGGTAAATCTGTGCTTTAAGCTGGCCGAGCTCGCTGCCTCAGTGCTGGGCGATGAGGTGGATGTCGAAATTAGCGAAGCTCATCACCGCCATAAAATTGATGCGCCCTCAGGCACAGCCCTGTCTCTGGGAGAGTCGGTTGCTGGAGCCCTGGGTCGCGACCTCAAGCAGGTAGCTGTGTATGGCCGCGAAGGGCAGACCGGTGCTCGCAACGCCGAGACCATAGGGTTTGCCACTGTGCGCGCTGGAGATATTGTCGGTGATCACACGGTGCTGTTCGCGGGAGAAGGTGAGCGCATAGAGATTACCCACAAAGCTTCCAGTCGCATGGCATTTGCCCGAGGTGCCGTGCGTGCCGCCAAATGGCTGGCGACTCAGGAGCCCGGTTTGTTTGATATGCAGGATGTTTTGGGGCTCAGGTAAAAGCACCGTAAAAATAACGGCCAAACAGGCGAATTTGTAGATAACAGTGATAGACAAAAACAGCCTCTTTCAATACAATACCGTTCTAACACCGCGACACTAAAAGCGGTCTCGTTCCGAGAGGTTAGGCCACAGAATATTATTTAATTAAACGAGATGAGACGCTGAGTTTCATCTCGTTTTTTTGCAAATGTCTGATGTGCATTTCGGATTTATCTGATTCCAGGTCCATGTGACTAATTAGGAGGTTGTGTGAATTCCCATACTCACCGGGAAGCCGTACTTGCGCTCGCAGACGGGACAATTTTCAGAGGAACTGCCATAGGTGCAGATGGGTCCTCTGTTGGTGAAGTAGTCTTTAACACAGCTCTTACAGGGTATCAGGAGATTCTTACTGATCCCTCTTACGCTCGTCAGATTGTGACTCTCACCTATCCCCATATCGGCAATGTCGGTGTCAATAAAGAAGACGAAGAGTCCGATCAAATTTGGGCTGCAGGTTTGGTTATTCGTGACCTGCCGCTGCTGGCTTCCAATTTCCGCAGCGAACAGAATTTGGATGACTATCTCAAAGAGAAAAATATTCTTGGCATAGCGGATATAGATACCCGCAAGCTGACACGCATACTGCGTGAAACCGGCGCCCAGAGCGGCTGTATTATGGCTGGTGATGTGGATGACCAAGCAGCCCTTGCTGCGGCTCGCGGCTTCGCAGGCCTAAAAGGTATGGATCTGGCTAAAGAGGTTACCACCAGCAGTAGCTATTCCTGGACAGAGCGCAGTTGGGAACTGGGGACTGGTCACAGAGAGTCCAGCGGTGGCAAATTCAAAGTAGTGGCCTACGACTACGGTGTTAAACGCAATATTTTGCGCATGCTGGTAGATCGCGACTGTGAACTGACTGTGGTACCAGCTCAGACGCCCGCCAGTGAGGTGTTAGCCATGAACCCGGACGGAGTTTTCCTATCCAATGGCCCGGGCGATCCAGAGCCCTGCGACTATGCCATTCAGGCTATCAAAGAGATTCTTGAAACAGACATCCCAGTATTCGGTATCTGCCTGGGCCACCAGTTGTTGGCTCTTGCCTCTGGCGCTCAGACTGAGAAGATGAAGTTTGGCCACCATGGTGCTAACCATCCGGTAGAAGATATAGATAACAATATCGTGATGATCACCAGTCAAAACCACGGTTTTGCCGTGGCAGAGAAGAGCCTGCCCAGCTGCCTGCGAGCCACCCATCGTTCATTGTTCGATGGTTCTCTGCAGGGTATACACCGCACCGACAAGGCCGCCTTCAGTTTTCAGGGTCACCCCGAGGCCAGCCCGGGCCCCCATGATGCAGCCTCCTTGTTTGATCACTTTATTGAATTAATGGAACAGCGCGGTTAATCCCCTATGCCAAAAAGAACTGATATAAAAAGCATTCTCATCCTCGGGGCTGGACCTATTATTATCGGCCAGGCCTGTGAGTTCGACTACTCTGGTGCCCAGGCCTGTAAAGCACTGCGTGAAGAGGGCTTTAGAGTTATTCTGGTCAACTCTAATCCGGCCACTATCATGACTGACCCGGCGATGGCTGATGCCACCTATATAGAGCCGGTAGAGTGGCGCACCGTTGCCAAGATTATTGAAGACGAGCGCCCAGATGCGCTACTGCCCACCATGGGCGGTCAGACGGCACTCAACTGTGCCCTGGATCTGGCCAAGCATGGGGTACTGGATAAATTTGGCGTTGAGATGATTGGCGCCAATGCCGATGCTATCGACAAGGCCGAAGATCGCGAGCGCTTCGACAAGGCCATGAAAGCCATTGATCTGGACACCCCCAATTCAGGTATCGCCCACAGCCTGGAAGAGGCCTACCAGGTTGCCGATCGCTTTGGCTTCCCCTGTATTATTCGCCCCTCATTTACCATGGGTGGCTCTGGCGGTGGTATTGCCTACAACCGCGAAGAATTTGAAACCATCTGCCGTCGCGGCCTTGACCTCTCGCCCACCAATGAACTGCTGATCGATGAATCTCTGATTGGCTGGAAAGAGTTTGAAATGGAAGTGGTGCGTGACCGCAAAGACAACTGCATTATTGTCTGTGCCATTGAAAACCTCGACCCCATGGGTATTCACACTGGTGACTCTATTACCGTAGCGCCAGCTCAGACATTGACCGATAAAGAATACCAAATTATGCGCAACGCCTCGATCAAGGTGCTGCGTGAGATAGGTGTAGAAACTGGCGGTTCCAATGTGCAGTTTGCCGTGAACCCAGAGAATGGTCGCCTGATTGTAATTGAGATGAACCCTAGGGTATCTCGCTCATCGGCACTGGCCTCCAAAGCCACAGGCTTCCCCATTGCCAAGGTTGCGGCCAAATTGGCCGTTGGTTATACCCTGGATGAACTGCAAAATGAGATTACTGGTGGTGCAACACCGGCATCTTTTGAGCCCAGTATTGACTATGTGGTAACCAAAATACCGCGCTTTGCCTTCGAGAAATTTAATCAGGCCGACGCCACATTGACCACTCAGATGAAGTCTGTGGGTGAGGTAATGGCCATTGGTCGCACCTTCCAGGAGTCCATGCAAAAAGCACTGCGCGGTCTAGAAGTTGGCGTCGCTGGCTTTGACCCCAAACTGGATCTCAACGACGATGCATCCACGGCTATTCTCAATAACCAGCTTGCAGAAGCTGGCCCAGACCGCATCTGGTATCTGGCAGATGGTTTCCGCAAAGGTATGAGCATTGAAGAGATGTTCGCCATGACCAAAGTCGATCCCTGGTTTCTGGTGCAGATCGAAGATTTGATCAAAGAAGAGCAGCGCCTGCAGGGTAGCAAGCTTTCGGACCTCGATAAGCAGGGCCTGTACAGGCTTAAGCGCAAAGGTTTTGCCGATCGTCGCCTCGCTGATATTTTAGGCTGTGCCGAAGCCGATGTGCGCGAGCTGCGCAATGAGTACGGGCTGCACCCAGTGTACAAGCGTGTGGATACCTGTGCTGCCGAGTTTAGTACCGAAACCGCCTATATGTACTCCACCTACGAGGAAGAGTGCGAAGCCAACCCCAGTGACAGAGATAAGATTCTGGTTCTGGGTGGTGGCCCTAACAGAATTGGCCAGGGTATCGAGTTTGATTATTGCTGTGTGCATGCGGCGTTGGCCATGCGTGAAGATGGTTACGAAACCATTATGGTCAACTGCAACCCAGAGACTGTATCAACCGATTACGATACCTCAGACCGACTGTTTTTTGAGCCAGTGACCCTGGAAGATGTGCTGGAAATTGTGCGTGTGGAAAAGCCCAAGGGTGTCATAGTGCAGTTCGGTGGCCAGACACCATTGAAGCTAGCCCGTGCTCTTGAAGCTCATGGAGTACCCATTGTGGGCACCACGCCAGATGCTATCGATCGCGCCGAAGATCGCGAGCGCTTCCAGCAGATGATCGAGAAGCTGGGGCTATTGCAGCCTTCCAACAGCACGGCACGCAGTGCTGCAGATGCTGTGGAACTGGCTAAACAGATTGGCTATCCGCTGGTGGTGCGACCCTCCTATGTGCTCGGTGGTCGAGCCATGGAAATCGTCTACAAAGAAGACGAGCTGCGCCACTATATGAAAACCGCGGTAGAGGTCTCGGAAGACTCTCCTGTGCTGCTCGACTTCTTCCTGCCCAATGCTATCGAAATGGATGTGGATGCCGTCAGCGATGGTGAGCAGGTAGTGATCGGCGCGATTATGCAGCATATTGAGCAGGCGGGCATCCACTCCGGTGACTCTGCCTGTTCTCTGCCTCCCTACAGCCTCAGCGAAGAGATTCAGGATGAGATGCGCGAAGTCTGCAAAAAGATGGCGCGTGAGCTCGGAGTTCGCGGCCTAATGAATGTTCAGCTGGCGCTGCAAGATGGCAAGATCTATGTAATTGAAGTAAATCCCCGCGCTTCGCGCACTGTGCCCTTTGTGTCCAAATGTATAGGCACATCTTTGGCCAAGGTGGCAGCACGCTGTATGGTGGGTCAAAGTCTGGAGTCCCAGGGCTTTACCAAGGAAATAATTCCACCGTACTTCAGTGTTAAAGAAGCGGTGTTCCCGTTTAATAAATTCCCCGGCATTGACCCGATCCTCGGGCCAGAGATGAAGTCTACCGGCGAAGTGATGGGTGTGGGTGAGACCTTTGCTGAGGCCTATGGCAAAGCAGAGCTTGGAGCCAGCGACGAGATACCCGCTCAGGGCAATGCCTTTATCAGTGTGCGAGAGCGCGACAAGCATCAGTTGCCCGAGCTGGCTGCAAAGCTCAAAAGCCTGGGCTTTAACCTGATTGCCACCCAGGGCACTGCCAGTATTATTGAAGCATCTGGTATCGAAGTGGAGCTGGTTAAAAAGGTAAAAGAAGGCCGGCCCCATATTGTCGATATGATTAAGAGTGATAAGATTAACCTTATTATCAACACCACCGAGGGGCGTCAGGCGATTACTGATTCCTCAACCATCAGATCCAGTGCCGAACAGCACAGGGTTTATTACACTACCACTATGGCAGGCGGTAGCGCAGTCTGTGAGGCACTGCAATTTGGCGGCGACATCAAGGTGCGCAACCTGCAGGCGCTGCACAAAGGTATTGGCTAATGCAAAAAAATCCTATGACAGTCGAGGGTGAGGCGGCCCTGAGAGCCGAGTTAGAGCGGCTAAAGAAGCAGGATCGCCCCCAGGTAATTGAAGCTATCGCCGAGGCGCGAGAACACGGCGATCTCAAAGAGAATGCTGAGTATCACGCAGCGCGAGAGCAACAGGGCTTTATCGAAGGTCGTATTCAGGATATCGAGAGCAAGCTGTCTACTGCTCAGGTGATTGATATATCTGCCATGCCTCAGGGCGATCGGGTAATTTTTGGCTCCAAGGTAACCATTCTTAATCTGGACACCGATGAGCAGGTTACCTATCGCATTGTGGGTGATGATGAAGCCAATGTTAAAGAGGGCAAAATCTCCTACCAGTCACCTATTGCTCGAGGCCTTATAAGCAAGGAAGTGGGCGATGTAGTAGTGGTCAAGACCCCAGGTGGCGATGTCGAATATGAAATCGACGATGTGGTCTACACTGTCTAATCGTTAGCTTTTTATAGAAAGCTTTTTAATAGACAGCTGTTTGATAAACAAGCCAGCTAGTTGCTGGCTTGCATCAGAAATACCATTAGGGCCTTTTGCGCATGCAAGCGGTTTTCAGCTTCATCCCAAACCACAGAAATCTCAGCATCTTCCAATAACTCAGTAGACACCTCTTCCTCGCGATGAGCAGGCAGGCAGTGCATAAACAAAGCTCTGTCTGCAGCATGTGACATCAGCTGATGATTGACCTGAAAACCAGCAAACTTCTGCAGTCTCTCTTCCTGTTCCTGTTCCTGCCCCATAGAGGCAAATACATCGGTAGTCACCAGATGTGCGCCTGTAGCTGCCTTAATCGGGTCATGACTCAGAGCCACTAGATCACCGGCTTCTGTTATCAGGTCGGAGCAGGGTTCATAGCCCACAGGGCAGGCAATCTGCAGTTTAAAGTCAAACTGCATAGCCGCATTGATCCACGAGTTGCACATATTATTGCCATCGCCAATCCAGGCCACGGTTTTGCCTTTTATTGCGCCGCGGTGCTCAGTAAAGGTCTGTATATCGGCTAGTAGCTGGCAAGGGTGGTATTTGTCGGTAAGTGCATTGATGACCGGCACATCGGAATAGGCCGCAAAACGCTCAGCAATATCATGGCCATGGGTACGAATCATCACCATATCCACCATGCGAGATATCACACGGGCAGAGTCCTCAATAGGCTCGCCGCGACCCAGTTGAGTATCGTTTGGTGATAAAAACAGTGCGTCACCACCCAGCTGTGCCATGCCGGCCTCGAATGAAACACGGGTTCTGGTAGAGGATTTTTCAAAAATCATGCCCAGCACTTTGCCGGCAAAAATAGGCTCCTGACGATCCTCGCGTTTGGCCGCTTTCATTTCAATGGCAAGATTGATGACCTGCTCGAGTTCGGCGGGACTCAGATCGCGCAGAGAGAGAAAATGTCTAATAGCCATAATGCTTTAGTCCTTATCAAAATCTTTAATCAGCGGCACCAGTATATCGACTAGCTGGTCTGCTTCGTCGTCACTCATAATAAAGGGTGGCAGCAGTCTGACCACCGAATCTGCGGTTACATTGATAATCAGGCCTTTATCCATAGCGGCCATAAATAACGATTTGCAAGGCTTATCCAGCTCGATGCCAATCATGCAGCCGCGGCCACGCACTTCCAGCACATGGGAGGTATCTGCCAGCTGTGCTTGTAGACTATTAGTTATTCTATCGCCCAGTGCCGCCGCTCGCTTGTCCAGACCGCCATCGACAATTTCATTCACCGCAGCCAGCGCCGCTGCACAGGACAGCGGGTTGCCACCAAAGGTTGAGCCATGATTGCCCGGTTGCATAAGACCCGCGGCCTTACCAGAGGCCAGAATAGCGCCAATCGGCACACCATTGCCGAGGCCTTTTGATGTGGTCACCACATCGGGAACAATACCGCTGTGCTGATAGCAAAAATATTCGCCTGTGCGACCATTGCCGGTCTGCACCTCGTCGAGCATCAGCAGCCAGCCACGCTGATCGCAGAGCTCTCTGAGTTGCTGCAGATAATTATCGTCGGCAACCCTAATGCCACCTTCACCCTGAATAGGCTCAACAAATACAGCACAGATATCAGGGTTATTATCGCCTATGGTTTTTAGCGCCTCGATATCATTAAACGGGCCGCGAGCAAAGCCGCGCACCAGTGGCTCAAAGCCCGCCTGTACCTTGCGACTGCCAGAGGCTGTCAAGGTAGCCAGGGTGCGGCCATGAAAAGCATTGTCCATGACCAAAATGGTGGGCAGCTTGATGCCCAGTTTATTGCCGTAGAGCCGTGCCATTTTGATAGCGGCTTCATTGGCCTCGGCACCGGAGTTACCAAAAAACACATTGGTCATACCGCTGAGGGTGCACAGCTTATCGGCCAGAGCCTGTTGATTGGGGATGGCAAAAAAATTGGAGCAGTGAGTGAGAGCGGCAGCCTGCTCGGTAACGGCTGCGGCTATTGCTGGATGTGAATGACCCAGGCCACAGACAGCAATGCCCGATAGGCCATCTAGATATTTATTTCCCTCGTCGTCCCATAGCCAGGCACCTGCTCCCCTAACCAGGGTGGCTGCTCTTGGGCCATAAGTATTCATTAGGGCATCTGTGGTCATAACTCTCCTGCCTATTGGCTCTAGCCAATATTTATTACAACAAAAAAAGGCAGCCGTGCTGCCCTTTATGATTATTTTTTAGTATTTGCTGATGATATAGCGGTTTTTTTATGCTGGCAACTGAGGATTTGGCTGTTACTGCTTGCGCAATCGCTGGTGATTGACCCAGGCCCAGAGGCCAGTGAAAGCTAAAAGACAGATCAGCAACCCAACGATATCCACAAACAGCACGCCCGCATCGCCAAAAAAGCGGCCACTGTGCAGGTCGACAATCAGAGTTTCCAGCGAAATTCCGCCGCTATTGTCACCATTGCTAAAGGCTGCAGGCAGGTTGTCCGGCTGTAGAATAACGGCCTGTTTTAATACCGAGAGATCATCGACAACACTGAGATTTAATAGGTCGGGATCAAATTCCCAGGCCATAGCATCACCTAGGAGCATAATTTTCTGCCCGATGGTAGCCAGGCCCGTGCTGTTGGCTGGCAGGCCCTGCACCTGATTAAAGGTTTCCACTAATAACCCTTCGGTTGTCAGTATGGATATCGAACCGCTGCACAGAGCAATTATTAGCTGATTAGTGGTGGTTACCGAAATTAGTGGTGGAGGGCAGTAGCCTAGGGCCTGGTCGTTGAAATACAGCTGCTCTGAGCCTGTACCATAAACCCAGTTTTCCGCCACGGCATAGCCTTCAGATTTTTGGGGCGCCACACCGTACCAAGACAGCAGCCAGTCGTTGGTTAACTTAATTTTGCTCAAACTAAGTCCAGGGGAGTGGTTGAGAGCAAAGCCGGTAATCGCCAAGAAAATCATCACCACAAACACCGACAAGCCAATCCGCCGATGCCAACGCAGGTTCAGAATAATTGACTTCTTAATGTTCACGGCGAGCCTTATCAATCAGGTTAATGCTAGTCTGCTTTATCGATTTGGCTATGATAATACAAAGCGAGGGCGGCTACCTTATTTACCGCCCAAACTGAGAGGGTGGCACCGGTAATACCATCGATATTTTGATTGAGCCTGTGATTGTCGGTGAGTGAGGCACCGAGATACTGTGCAGTGTATGCAGGGTAGCGCACCTCACCACCGCGGCTTTCGCGGTAAGCGAGAATTTTTACCTGTTCGATTTTATCCTGATGGATAACCACGCCAATAGTGATAGGCATTTCCTTGCCAATTTCTTCGAGTATCCAGGCAGTTTTGCCGCCCGCTATATGGTAGCGAACTCGCAAGCCAGTTATTGGTCGATCGAGGATATTCTGTGCCTGTTGGCGAATATTGCCATTCAACCAGAGTACTCCAGGCTTGGCGGTTTCAGGCGCAAAGGTCTCGGCGATAAAATCTGGGCCAGACTGAAAAACCCCTTTGCCCATCACCCAGGGTGAGGACAAAGAGGTTAGTAGTACAGTGCCCATAAATATCAGGGCTTTTATATTAAGTCTGTGCATCTAGAAAGAATAGCCGACACCCATGTTGATACCGTCGTAACCTGCTCCACCTGGAGCATCCTGATTTTGGTAGTCAAATTTGAATACCACATTGGGGTGCAGCCAGTAGTTTACGCCCAGATCAAACTGAGTGATTTTTGAATCTGTAGCACTAGCGGCGCTGTTATCCCACTCACTATAACGGGCAAATAGACCCAGTTTTTCATTCAGTTTATAAGAGGGCTCTAAATAAAACCCAGTCTGCTCGCTGGCACCATCCTTAGTGGCGTTGATCACATCATCAAAATCCCACTGGGCATAGAGTGCACGCAGTTGGAAGTCATCTGCCTGCCAGGCAACATGGGTTTCAAACAGAGTACCGTCAATGGCAGCGCCTTCACCCTGACGGACATCAGCCTGATACTGCAAAGAAGCAGCAACTTCCAAACCTGGAATAGCGGTATATTTTAAACGTCCGGTAAAGGCCATATTATCTGCCTTGGCCTTGCCGACCTTTTGGCGGCCATCGCGAGGCTTGTGCTTGCCCTCGGCAATATACAGGCCGGAGTGAGCTGCAACGTCATAGCTAAAGCCAGGGCTGATTTCTCCATTTAATGCAGCACCAGCTTCCCACCAGGTAACAGGAATAATATTTTTCTCTACATTATTACGCTCGGTACCGTAAAAAGTATTAGGCTCGTGAGTTTCATTTAGAAGACCAATTGGGATTAGAAACAGACCCGCCTTTGCGGAGAGGCTATCTGTCGCGTCCCATTCAATATAGGCTTGCTCTAGCTCCATCTCACCCACTTTGCCTTCTCCAGCAATGCTATGTTCCAGCTCGAGTTCAGAGAAGAAGCGAATTTTGTCGGTAAACTGGTGCCCGGTAAACATCACATAGCGGTGAAAATCTACGGCATCTTTGGTGGCTGATGAATTATCTTTTTCGAGGTTGTTGTAGTGCACCTCGCCATAGCCACCAAAAGTGGTTTTGCTGGCGGCAACTGGCGTATAAGCGATTTGCTCTACTGCAGTGATAGTAGCCTCTGTTTTGATATCGGTTTCCTGCAGCTGGCCTTTAAGCTCGGCAATTTCGGCCTGCTGATCCTGAATAATCTGCCACATCTGCTCAAGTGTTGGTGTTTTTGCCTGTGCTGTTGCAGAAATGCTCAAGCCCACTGCCAGGGCAAGAATCTTTTTGTTCATTAGTGAACTCCTAAACTAAATCTAATCGGATGGGTTATTGATGGGGTGAACTATAGACGGATTTAAACGCAAATGCAAATCGTTCTCATTTGCATTACCAAAAAAAGTATACTTTTCTTATAGGGGCGGGGGTGGATTTGCGCCTAACTGGGAAATAATAATCTGTAGCCCTGTATCAGGGCCGGCGAAATTGGTAAAATCCTGCCCATATTCATCAGCTACTATTTAGAGGTTTGTCTCAATGGACATTATGGAAACGATCCGCGATCAGGTGGAAAACAACTCAGTACTACTTTATATGAAAGGGTCTCCCAATCAGCCTCAATGTGGTTTTTCTGCGCGCACAGTTCAGGCACTTATGGCCTGTGGGCAGCGCTTTGCCTACGTGGATATTCTATCCAACCCCGAAATCCGCAGTAATCTGCCAGCGTTTGGCAACTGGCCTACTTTCCCCCAGCTCTGGGTAGCTGGTGAGCTAATCGGCGGCTGCGACATAGTGACTGATATGCAGGAGAAAGGTGAGCTCAAGCCATTGATTGATGAAGCCATTGGCGAAGAGCCATCAGCTGAGGCCTAAGGCCTGCTTGCAGCATTAACCATGCCCCGAGCTTTTTAGCTCAAAGTACATAAAGAGCTTGGATGCCTATCCAGGCTCTTTTTTTATCCAGCATCCTTTTGTCAACCATTTGGTACCTGCTTCTGTCCTATCAAAACAATAGCCAATTTCAATTGGCTGATAGTCAGTAGCAGTGCCATTATTCGCGCGCAATCTAATCTTTAAAAATCACATTTATTTTTTATTAAAGGAGCACTTTATGGGTGTTTTAGTTGGACGGTCAGCACCTGACTTTACCGCAGC
>JAYPYO010000043.1:0-17361 GCA_038135995.1 Porticoccaceae bacterium | reverse complement strand
GCCTATGCGGTGACCGGGGCCATGGGTTGGCCGACGGATTTTAATGACCGGCGCTTTAAGCTGATCTGGATGCTGGTGCTGGCGGTGGGCACCCTATTTGCGGCTCTGGGCACCAAGCCTATTGCGGCGATTGTATTTGCTCAGGCGGCCAATGGAATACTGTTGCCGGTCACGGCGATCTTTTTGATGTTTATTATGAATCGGGCTGATCTGCTGGGTGAGTACCGCAACAGGCTGACAACCAATGTGCTGGGTGCCACAGTAGTGGCGATAGTCACGGGATTGGGCCTGTGGAATATTGCCAGGCTGTTTATTTAGCCTTGGTATGGTTCTTTGGGGGCAACAAAAAAGCGGCTAAAAAGCCGCTTTTTTGTTGCTGAAAGATCAGCTTAACCGCACTTGGAATCACCGCAGTTAAGGCAGGTCATGCAGCCATCCATCAGGATAACCGCCTTTACACTGCACTTTTTGCACACTTCAGCTGTGGGTGGAAAGTCGGCAGTTTCGCCTGTGGCTGCTGGCGCTGTGGCCGCAGCTTCAAACTCAGCGCGCTTCTCGTCCATAATCTTTTGCTGATGCTCGGGAATCTCGGGCATTTGCAGCATGCCAATTTTTTGCAGATGGTCTTCGATGGCCCAGCCAATCTCTGCGACCAGTGAAGGCATAAACTTGCCACCAGGCTTAAAGTAGCCGCCCTGTGGATCAAATACTGCCTTGAGCTCTTCTACCAGGAAGGTGCAGTCGCCGCCTTTGCGGAACACCGCGGAGATTACTCTGGTCAGGGCCACAATCCACTGGAAGTGATCCATGTTTTTGGAGTTGATAAAGACTTCAAAGGGGCGGCGGAGCTCGTGGTCTGTGCCCTGGTTGAGGACAATATCATTGATGGTCATATACAGCGCGTGATCGGACAGCGGTGTCTTGATCTTGTAGGTGCTGCCGGCCAGCTCTTCCGGACGCGAGACTTTCTCGTGCATCTGGATAATATTGCTTTCGGTCTCTTTGGCTACTGCCTCCTGAGCCTGCTCTTCGGTGGCGACTTTGTAGCCAACAATCTTTTGTGAAATTTTCTTGCTCATTGTATTCCTCGTACTATTCCTTGCTGCTTGCTAGTGAACCTGTGGGCTTAGAACTTACCGTAGTAGCCTTCTTTAAGCGCGTCGAACAGGTTGGCCGCTGTGTGAGTTTCACCATCGTATTCCACTTCTTCATTGCCCTTAAACTCGACGGTTGAGCCGTCTTCCAGGGTGAAGCTGTAGGTGGTGTTTTCCAGATCTTTCTCGGTGACCAGCACGCCCTGGAAGGCTTCCGGGTTAAAGCGGAATGTGGTGCAACCTTTGAGACCTTTTTCGGCGGCATACAGGTAGATATCTTTAAAGTCTTCGTAATCGCAGTCGGTTGGGACATTGATGGTTTTGGAGATTGAAGAGTCTACCCACTTCTGAGCGGCTGCCTGAATATCTACGTGAGCGCGGGGAGTAATATTCTCCGAGCTCATAAAGTAGTCGGGCAGTGCTTCTTCTTCGCTGGTGCCGTAGGGCATGGCTTTGTCATTGATCAATGTGCGGTAGGCCAGCAGCTCGTAGGAGAACACGTCGACTTTCTCTTTGGACTTTTTGCCTTCGCGAATCACATTGCGCGAGTAGTGGTGGGCAAAGCTTGGCTCAATACCATTGCTCACATTGTTGGCCAGTGACAGCGAGATAGTGCCTGTGGGTGCAATGGAAGAATGGTGGCTAAAGCGACAGCCCTCTTCGATCAGTGACTCAACCAGCTCTGGTGCTACAGCGGCAATGTTCTGCATGTAACGGCTGTACTTGGCCATCAGTACCTTGCCTTTGATCTTGTCGCCCACTTTGATGCCGTCTTTGGCCATATCTGGCTGCTTGAACAGCATGGCAGCGGTGACGTCGAACTCGTCTTCCATAATTGGCGCCGGGCCTTTTTCGCGGGCCAGGTGCAGGCCGCTCTTGAGGCCAGCTACTGCCATATCTTGGGCTACGCGTTCGGTGAACTCCAGTGAATCCTGCTCACCGTACTTCATGCGCAGCATGGTGATGGTGGAGCCCAGACCCAGGAAGCCCATGCCGTGGCGACGCTTGTATTCGATCTCGGCGCGCTGGCCATCCAGAGGCAGACCATTGATCTCTACCACGTTATCCAGCATGCGGGTAAAGATCTCTACTACTTCGGCGTACTCGTCCCAGTCAAAGTAGGCGTCTTCGGTAAATGGGTTGCGCACAAACTTGGTCAGGTTAACCGAGCCCAGCAGGCAGCTGCCGTAGGGTGGCAACGGTTGCTCACCACAGGGGTTGGTGGCGCGGATATCTTCGCAGAACCAGTTGTTGTTATTTTTATTGACCTGATCGATAAGGATAAAGCCGGGCTCTGCATAGTCGTAGGTGGACGACATAATGGCGTTCCACAGTTTTGTGGCGCGGATAGTCTCATAGATGCGGCAGGCAACCAGTCCTTCTTCATTGCTGGTGTAGCCATCAGTGGTGGGGAAGGGCTTCCACACTACATTGTCACCTTTAAGGTCGAGGCCACCCTCAATTTCTTTGCTGCTAATGGGGAAGGTCAGATCCCAGTTGCCATCATTGCGCACTGCTTCAATAAACTCCTCGGTGATCAGCAGCGACAGATTAAACTGACGCAGGCGACCGTCTTCGCGCTTGGCGCGAACAAAATCAAATACATCCGGGTGGCTGACATCAAAGGTGGCCATTTGGGCGCCGCGGCGACCACCGGCTGAAGATACGGTAAAACACATCTTGTCGTAGATATCCATAAACGACAGCGGGCCTGAGGTGTAGGCGCCAGCGCCTGACACATAGGCGCCTTTGGGACGCAATGTGGAGAATTCGTAACCGATACCGCAGCCGGCCTTGAGCGTTAGGCCGGCTTCGAGGTTGCGTTCCAGAATGCCCTGCATGGAATCGGGCACAACGCCGGAAACTGTACAGTTAATGGTTGAGGTGGCGGGTTTGTAAGCCTGGGCGCCAGCATTGGAGATAATGCGGCCAGCGGGAATAGCGCCGTGCTTGAGTGCCCAGACAAATTTTTCCTGCCACTCTTTG
This sequence comes from Porticoccaceae bacterium, assembly GCA_038135995.1. Taxonomy (GTDB): domain Bacteria; phylum Pseudomonadota; class Gammaproteobacteria; order Pseudomonadales; family Porticoccaceae; genus HTCC2207. Next base: position 14,281 of record JAYPYO010000043.1, on the reverse strand, counting down.
CGTTTGTCTTTGCTTTCAACATCGGAGAGCGCCTTGGCCACACGCATGTAGGTGGCATTGATATCTTTATCAACAGGCTGTTCGCTCTTGTCTTTGAGGCGGTATTTTTTGTCCCAGATGTCCAGAGAGGCATCTTGCATCTCGATTTCCTGGGTCGCTTTGGTTGGCTTCACTGTCTTTAGTCTGGTTGCGCTCATTACAAAACCTTTAGTTCGTTCTATTTTGTTTTAGTCGTTTAAACTGTTTTATTCAAAATTGTGCCGGCGTTTCGCCCTATGGCCTGAGATGCGAAACTTGCCCTGGTGATTTTCCTCGGCTGCACTACCCGCCCTATGTAGGCCTCAAGCATCAGCTTTTTTTAGTTATAATTTTTAGCGGAAAACGAGGAGAAGTTTATCCTACATTTTGTGTCATGCAAGCATTAATACACTATATATTGTGTTTTTTTTAATTTTTCACCAAAAATACTGCTGTCAAGCTATTGCAAAAGATGTGGATAAATCGCTGTAGTCTGCGCCCCTATTGGGGTCTGGGTAAAAACTGACCACTGTGTATAAACCGGTCATAGATCACTGTCGTAGACCCTGTTGAGAGGCAAAATTTTAATACTTGCACAGATGCACTTTTGTGGTGCAAAAATACCAACACAATATGGTTCCTGACGGCATCATTGTTGTACCCACTGGGCGACTTGGATAAAATACCCTCCTGTTTTCGACCACCTGCATGGGGACTCGCCAAAACGAGGACTCTGCGCTCTGCTGAGGCAATTCATGGATATTTTTGACTTCTCCGAAGGCCGCGAAGGCTACTATGGGGAATATGGCGGTGTTTTTCTGCCTGAGATTTTACACGCGACTATTGAGGAACTCCTGGAGTGCTTTCGCGAATGTAAAGCAGACCCCAAATTCTGGCAGGACTATGTGGCTCTGCTGCAAAACTATTCTGGTCGTCCGACGCCGGTTACCTATCTTGAGAATCTCAGCCGCGAGCTGGGTGGCGCGCAGATCTATGTAAAGCGCGATGACCTCAACCACACTGGTTCCCACAAGGTAAACAATGTCATGGGTCAGGGTCTGCTGACTCAGCGCCTGGGCAAGACCCGGGTTATCGCCGAGACCGGTGCCGGGCAGCATGGCTTTGCCACTGCGACTATGGCGGCCAAATTTGGCTTTGAGTGCAAAATCTATATGGGTGCGGTGGACGTCGCCCGCCAGAGACCCAATGTGTTCTGGATGGAAAATCTCGGCGCCGAGGTAATTGCGGTCGAAGATGGCCAGAAGACCTTAAAAGATGCAGTAAATGAATGTATGCGTGACTGGGTCACCAATATGGCTGATACCCATTATATTTTGGGTACTGCCTGCGGCCCGCACCCATTCCCGGAAATGGTCAGCTGGTTCCAGTCCATTATTGGTCTGGAAGCCCGCGAGCAGATTGTGGCTCAGACCGGGCGTCTGCCCAACCGTGTCTATGCCTGTGTTGGCGGCGGTTCTAATGCTATGGGTCTGTTCCAGGGGTTCTTTGATGAGCCTAATGTGGAGCTGATTGGCTGTGAGGCTGGCGGTGAGGGTGTGGGTTCCTATATGCACTCTGCCCGTCTGGCCTATGATGATGCCAGTGTGGGTGTGGCTCAGGGTTACAAGACCTACTTCCTGCAAAATGATGAGGGCAATATGAATGAGACCCATTCTGTTGCTGCGGGGCTGGACTATATTGGCGTTAACCCGATCTTTTCTCACCTCCATGATCAGGGCAAGGTGCGCTTTGAAGCGGCCACAGATGCTGAGGTTAAAGAGACTTTAAAGCTAACCATGCGCACCGAGGGTCTGATCCCTGCGCTGGAGAGCACCCATGGTTTTGTGGTGGCTCTAAAAGAAGCGGCCACCATGGCCAAGGATGAAATTGTCCTGGTTAATATGTCTGGTCGTGGCGACAAGGATATCTTTACCATCGCCGATGCTCTTGACGATGCCAAGTGGAAGTCATTTATCGGCGGCAAGGCCGACCAGTATCGCGCGGAGAAAAAATAATGGGTTTGCAAGCATTTATTGCCGAGCGCAAACAGGATAAAGACTTGCTGGTAATGGCCCATGTGGTCTGCGGCTACCCCTCCTTCGAAGAGAATATGCAAGAGCTGGAGATTATGGCCGAGGCCGGTGTTGATCTGGTTGAGCTGCAGTTTCCCTTTTCTGAGCCCAGTGCCGATGGCCCGCTATTTGTGCGCGCCAATGAGCAGTCATTAAAAGCCGGTACCACCGTCGACCAGTGCTTTGAGTTTATGGCCAAGGTCAGCGCGCGCTTCCCGTTTAAAGTGTTGATGATGGGTTACTACAATACCGTCTTTAAAATGGGCGAAGAGGTATTTGTGCAGCGCCTAAAAGAGGCTGGCGGCGTAGGCTATATTCTCCCGGATCTACCTTTGGAAGAGTCAGCTAACCTGCACAGCCTGTCTGCCGCGGCGGGGATTGAACCGGTCATACTAATGACTCCCACCAGCAGTGATAAGCGCCTGGCCCAGCTGGGTGCCGCTAGCCGCGGTATGGTCTATGCCGTGGCCCGTAAAGGCGTAACCGGCTCCAAGACCAATATGGGAGATGATGTGCTGGCTCTGATCGATCGCTGTCGCCAGCATACCAATGTGCCCATAGGTGTGGGTTTTGGTATTAGCAGCAAGGCTGATATGGATTTTCTGCGTGGCTCTGCCGATCTGGCTATTGTAGGCACCGCAGCCCTGAAAACCTGGGAAGAGTCTGGCGCAGAGGGTCTGCGCAGCTTTTTTGCGGAGTTGTTGGCTTAGTAATATTTGCGGCGAGGTTTAATGCTAGTTGTCTGCGACCGTGTAGCGCCAATCATTAATTACCTGGGATCGCACTGAGTCCAGATCTGGAATCCTGCCCAGTACCGCCGTTTCTATGCACACCAGGTGCACGCCTTGGTTGGAGGTGATGGGCCCTGTCCAGCAGGGTAGGTTTGGCTGGTTATCTAGCACTGCTTGCTGAAGTTTGGCCGAGAAGTTATTGCCAAACTCACGGTCAATTTTATCGGCTGACCTCAGGCCATACTGACCCTGCAGATCGCTGCTATCACCCAGTGGCATCTGACCCTCGGCAATTTCCATCAGAGCCTGCTGGGCTTTTTGATAGGCCTGACCGCCCTGTTTGGCGCGGCTAAATAGAATCTGGCGAAAGCTAAATTTGGAATCCTGACGATAGTCGGCCTGATTGGCCTGGTAAAACTCTGCCAGCTCTTGCTCTGTGGGCTGGCGCAATGTGGTGACATTTTTGGTCAGGCCGGCGAGCTTGGCTTCCATGGCTTCCATATCTAAAGGTTGGTCAATATCCGCACCCATACCTTGGGTGGCTGGTGCCTCTTCGCCAAATAAATTGATTTCGATACGCTTTTCCAGTGCATCTATATCGGGCAGATTTTGCCGGTTGGCATCCCAGTCTTTTTGGCTGGGGGTGCTGTTTTGCGAAAGCCAGAATGCGACGCTGAGCGCGGTCACTACAATCAGGACTATAACCAGCAGCTGTTTAAATGAAGGCTTGGGAAATAATTGGGTCATGGGGCTCTGCTAACCTAGCGCTTAAAGACTTTGATCCATTGGCCAGCTACAGGCTCACCACTGGGGTACAGACTGTTAATTATACGCAGGTCCTCGATATCGGTGGCACTTAACTTAAGGGCCTTGGCCAGGCCCGCAAAGGTGGTGTTGTTGGTGGCCTTAACATACTGCACTCGCTGGGGGCGCTGACCCTGAATCTCGCGGCTGGAGATGGGGCGGAAGGTATTGATGGAGGCGAGAAATAATTTGTCAGTATCGGCAAAGCTGGTCTGCTCTTTGACTTCACCGCTAAACAGATAGGCATTGAGCTTGTAGTAGATAACGGCGATTCGGCTGTCTGGTTTGCCATCGGTGCCGGGTAATATGCCGGTAAAGCCTTTAAGGCGCGCCGGCGCTATAGCTTTGCCGTCTTTAAGCTGGGATACCTTGAGATAGTTGTAGAGATATTCTTCAGGGCTCTGGGCTGTGCGGGCTATGGGCTGCACTCGCAATATGGCGCTTTTGTCTTCCGACGAGGCGCTGATTAGCGACTGGGGGTCATTGGCATCCTGTATCCAGTCGCTGGGAAAGTCCAGGCGCACCCGGCGCTGCATATCTGAGAAGCGCTCGGGCTTTTGCTCTTTGGCGAGAAAGTTTTCTCCCCAGACCAGGCCATTGGTCAGGCTGCGGTAGCGCTCTGCGCCGTTGTCTCTGCTCACTTCGGCTTTAAAGGCATTGGCTTTGGTAACCACGGTGCGCAGCCGGCTATCATTGCGCGGGTGGCTGGCAAAAATACCATGGTAGGTCTGCTTGGAGGCTCCCCGTGATTTTGCCCGCTGTTTCTGCAGGGACTCGTAGTCTTTCATTATGGACAGCATGCTGATCATTTCGCTGGGGGCATAACCCAGCTTGGCCATATATTCGGCGCCGGCTTCGTCGGCCTCCAGTTCATTGCGCCGACCGTGGCCTTTAATTAATGAGTTGGCGTAGGCCATGCCAGCCTCATAGACTTCATTGCTGCCAGACAGCACGGCGGCTATGGTCGACAGAATCTTGGCCCCCGCTGCCTGCCCCTCTTGGCCGCGCACATGGTTGCGAGTGATATGACCCACCTCATGGGCCAGCACGGACACCAGTTGGGCCTCGTTGCTGACATAGTTCAGCAGGCCGCGGTTAACATAGACATAGTTATCTCTGGTGGCAAAGGCATTGAGATCTGGCGAGTCGAGCAGGGTGAAGGTAAATTTTTCACCGGCCATCTCTGATTGGGCGACCACCTCTTCACCCAGTTTGACTATGTAGGCCTGAAGTTTTTCATCTTCATAAATATCTGTACCCTCGAGCACTTCTTTGTAGATTTCTTCGCCAGTCACCGCTGCCCAGGTGCTGACTGGCAGCAGCCCAATCAGGGCCGCCAAAAGCAGAGTGGGTAACATCGCGCCGGCTTTATGCATAGTGCTTATATCTCAGGACTTAAGAATCTTCAGGAGCTGAGAAGAATGTTTTAAGCTGGTTGCCAAGGCTGGTACAGGCATCGCTTTTAACCGGTGTAAGCAATGGTATGGGCGCTACAGCACCAATCAAATAGGAGGTGCCCTCGGAGTCGACGCGCAGACGGCCCATCTCCTGGAGGTTGGTCATATCCCAGACTATGGCTTCGTAGACAGACAGCTTATCCCACTGGGCAAACCCAAAGCAGCCACCGCCTCCCGGGCCTATGGCGCAGCTTATCGAGCCGCCCTGATCCAGAGTTTCGGTTGAGCCATCCAGCCACACCAGATAGCGCACAGCTTGGTTGTCTACCTGGCCTTTAATCAATGGGTCCTGCATCAGGCGTTTTAGGCGCGGTAAACCTTTGGGGGCAGTGCGCGGTTCAAACCAGGGGTAGATGGAGTCGATAAACTGCTGCTCTGGCACCACGCCAATATCGGCGCCTTTCATGCGCTTGGCCACGCAGTCGATAAATTCCCGGTCGGTTTCGTAGTGACCAGCATCGCGGCGCCCCAGCACTACCACGCGCTCGTCGGCACTGAGATCAATCGCATCGCCAGTGGGCCTGTATTCGTCGATGGTGGTGGTAGCGCTACAGCCTGCCAGCAAAGTGGTCAGGGCTAAAAGTGCGACGATTTTAAATGTAGGGGTCATTGTAGGTTTCATTTTGATTCCTCCAATATCTGCTGTTCCATCATCCAGCCATAGATGGCGGGGATGCGATAGAAGTCGAGCATCAGTTTGGCGCCGGCATCGCGCAGGGCGATAATGGTGGCCTCTTCTATGGCATTGGATTTAGATGCCATAAATGCATCAGGGGTTTTGCCATAGGCGGGCATAAACCAGCTGTCGATGGTCTCGCCGTCAGCACTCTGTATTTCCAGGTTGTATTTGATCCATACCTCAAACACATTGAGATAGTTGTCAGAGGGGGTGGATACCTGAACCTCGCGGATGGAGGGGATAATAACTAACTGATGATCGCCACTAATGGTCTCTGGGTCGCTGACAAATTCCACTTCCTCAAACAGGCCAGCAAAGGCATTGCTGAGAAGTCTTACCTGGGCGCTGCCAAGATTGATCAGGGTCTTTTTATTGGGCTGGGCGACATAGGTTGAGAAGCTCTCATCAAATACTATGCTGGCCGACAGTGGTTTTGGGTCTGACAGTACATTGGGGAATTCACTGGTCACCTGCACTGAAGCTGAAGAGCTACAGCCACTCAGTATGCCCAGTAGTAGGAGTGCAGCTATGGGTTTTACGGCTATTTTATTAACAAGTGTTTTTAACATAATTATAATTCCCTTAATTAAGGCTATTTAAGCCGATAAAGGTTCCTCCATTGTTGTAACTCAGTTCGCGCATCAGGTTGGCAAATTTAATAGCTGATGCGCTGGGAGTGCCTCCAGGGGGAAAATGCACCGGAAAGCCTATGGCGTGAACACGAACCAGGCGATCACTGCCGCGATTAGCTCTATTAAGTTTATCTACTACTTGCACGACGCTGCGGATTGACCGGCCTTGAAAGTCATCGCCCAATGTGTAGATGCTTATTTTGCGCCCGGGCCGGTAAAATGTGCGGATGGCACCGGTAATACCCTCCACAGGGCTGGAGTTGCTAAAGGGCGCCCAGGCGCCCAGGCGGTTGATTATATTTTCTCGGGTTTTGGGGCTGTCGCTTATCCAGCGGCCTTTATCACCGGAGAACATATACTGGCCCATATCGTTGAGCACCTGAATACCTTTGACCTCTGGGTAGATATCGAGAATATTGAGCATCTCTTTTTTAACTTTTTCCCAGGCTGCCACCTGCATGCTGCCAGAGGTGTCGATTACAAAGATAATATAGTCACTGTCTGCTGGTATGCCGCCGATCAGCTGGTTTTGCTGCTTAAATTCTGGGCCCAGCAAGCGCTCCATCTCTTCGGTCAGTACCTGCAGCACCAGTTGCAACTGTTCTTTTTCTCGAGACTGGGACTGGGATAGCTGACTGGACTGTTTGGCCACACTGGCCAGTTTGGCCTTGAGCCGCGCTATGCGCTCGCGGAGATCGGACAGCTGCTCTTTGCGCGATTGAAGTCGCTCATCCAGCTGCACCGCTTCGCCGCGGATATCGAAAAGTCGCTCCTGGTACTCTTTGACCGAGCCCAGCAATTGGCGTTCAGCCTCTTCCAGCGCTGAGGGATCTCCCACCTTGGCGATAACCAGCAGCAATACTATGGCGCCAAAGCCACAGCTAATAACGTCGAGAAAAGACAGGCTGGCTTCGGGTAGGTCGCGACGTTGTTTTTTCATGGCCAGTCCCTCGATGGGGCTATAAAGGCGCCTTTGGTATTGAGTGCGGTCTGCCAGAAAAGGGCGGCAGCTTCCGGATCACCCTCCATGGGGAACAGAATGGTGTTGATGGGCACCCCTCTGGGGAACTCTTCCATGGCAGCGTTAAAATGCTTGCGCCGCTGCTGACCTGACACCATATATTTGCGTGGTGGCGTCTTGCCCTGAGTGGGCAGACCATCGGTGAGCAGAAAAACATTGTCGGGACGATCTTCGAAATCGGCGATGGCGCCAAAGGCATTGATAAGACTGGTGCCTGCGCCTGGGCTGTACTCTCTGATACCGGCGACGGCATTTTCCAGCGCCAGATCATCGGCGGCATCCAGCCATTCTCCCTCGGTGCCTGCCACCGCAGTCTGGATATCGGTATTGAAAATATATACTTGGAAACGGCTGCTCGGTGGCAGCTGGGCCAGCAGCCACTCCAGGGTGCGCAATGTCCACTGCCATTTCGGCGACTGCTTTTTTTGCTCGTCGTCCATATTGCGGCGGCGCACCGCATTGACCACGGTGTCGGCCAGCATGCTGGCGGAGCCATCCACCAGAATAAGCACCCGTTCGCCACCCAGTTTTAGGCCGGTGAGGTACTGGCGATTGCCGTCTCCCTGAAACTCTCGCACCTTGTCGCCAAACTCTATCTCTTCCATCTGTGCAGTTTCATCCTCCAGCTGCTCTACCTGCCTGCGCAGCTTGTCGAGATCATTGGGATCGTTTTGGATGCTTTTTTCCTGCTCTTCTAAATCGGTGATCACTCGCTTGGAGAGACCCTGGGCCTCTACCAGCTGCAGCTGGATTTTTTCCAGGCTGTTTAGCAGCTGGACTTTTTCTTGCTCTGCGTCGCGGATATCCATTTGCAACATATCCACCTCAGCAGAGATGCGAATATCTGGCGTGATTACCTCTGTGGCATTGTGGCGCAGAATCAAAAACAGCAGTGTCACCGCGCCAAAGCCACAGGCCATAATATCCAGAAAGGACAGGCTGACGGCTATGTTGCGGCGCTTTTTAGGCATTGCTGACCTCGATTAGGCGCAGCTTATGGCCGGCCACCGCCAGGGTTTTACCTACCTGGCAGAGGTCGGGAAGCTGCACCTGCAGATCTTCCTGCTGATGCAGCACCTTTAACTGGTGGTTGTCGACAACAAACACCAGAGCGGCGCGATTGTCTATGCCGGTCACCAGGCTCAGCTGCTTGTTGGCAATGTGCAGACTAATGGGTTGATCCAGAGGATAGCCATGATCCTGATACAGCAGATGAGTGGCCTGATGGATTTTTTTGCTGGCGCCTGTCTTGGATTTGCCGGGAGCCTGCAACTCGGAGATACGCTGCAATTCGCCTGCCGTCAGTTTGTCTTGCAGGTTAAAGCAGTTATCTATGCCACTGTTTTGTTTGCACAGCCCCGCCTGGGCAAACTGCGGCAGCAGCGTGGGCAGCAGACTGGCACTGTGAGAGAAGGACAGCTCGGCGCCTGGGTGTTTTTTAATCAGGGTATTTAGCCCGTTGAGCCGCTGCTCGAGAATTTCCGCTATCTGCTGTTTGCGCAGCACCAGATTAAGATCACCCTGGGCTGAGGGCACAGTGACTGAGATCTCATCTTCCCAGCCCAGTTGCATAAGCCAATGTGGCAGCTGATCGTAGATAAGTTGCTCGCCATCGGAGGTATGCAGCGGGTCATAGCGGTAATCGGCGATAAGTTGATCGCTGATATGGCGGGCGACGGCATTGTAAAGCTGCATCACGCCCAGATCTGGGATAACTTCCTGATCGGTAATCTGCTGGCGGTCATCGACCTTGGTGAGCCTTGTTACCACCGTCTGCTGAAGTTGGAGTTCAATAACCAGGGCATCGCTGTCCTGACCAACGCTGCTGGCCAGGGCGCTGTCGATTACCGCCACAATCTCCACTGGCACGGCGCTGGCCAGGCCCAGTAACAGCGACAGCTGCTCGTCGGAGAAGCTGCCCGGCACACTTAGTATAAGCTGCTCCGGTGAGCCCACTGCCGCAACTAGCTGTTTAATCTGGGCAAAGGCGATATCGGCATGATGCCGCGCCCAGCGTTGTTTGCTGGGTAGGGCCAGCTGGTTAAATTGCCGCCAGTACTGGTTATAGCTCTGTTGGGGCTGTTGCCAGGCAACGGCGCGGGCGCTATCGCCGGTGATAATTCCATTGGCCGTCAGCTGAGCAAAGCCTGGCTCTGTGTGCTGGGTGCCATCCTCTGTCTGAATAATCAGATTTTGGTCATTAAGCTCGAGTACGGCGACAGTCATAACTATTTAGCGGCCTTAAGGAAGCGCAGAAGTTTATTTTCGCAGTAGGCCTGGGAGTCCAGCACCAGTCGCTCCTGAATCAGCTGCAGTTGGTGCATAAAAAACATCACTACCATGCTGATCAGCAGGGCAATAAAGGTGGAGTTAAAGGCCACGCCGAGGCTGCTGGTGACGCCGGCAATATTACCCTCCATGGCCTCATGGGCCTGGCCCAGGGCAGCACCAATACCGCGCACTGTGCCTATAAACCCAATGGAGGGGATGGCCCAGGTGATATAGCGCACCATTGATAGCTCGGAATCCAGGCGGTCATTTTCGGTATCACAGACATTGGATACGGCTTCGGTGGCGAACTGCACACTGTCGGTCACCTGAAATCTGGTCAGGGCGGTTTGCAGGGCGCGGGGCAGCAGGTAGCCGCGCTGTTCATCGGGCAGCGCCTGCAGCGGCCGAGCTAGCTGGCCGGCATCGTCTGGCAGCACTCTGGAGCCCTCGGCGATGGACATCAGTGGCAGCTCGAGCATATGTTTTTCGCGGATGCTGGTGCGGGTTTTGTAGCCCATAATGGCCAGCGCCCAGAACATTAAAATAAAGCAGGACTCCTGCTCTATATCTTTAACCACGATAAAAAATGATCGCGGCACCACATATTCTTCGCCTGCCGCGGCCATCTCAGCGTGGCGACGAATAGTGCTGTCAGCATTGGGGCGCACTACGGTCACGTAAATGGTGTGGATAATAATGACCGACAGCAGCAGAGCCACTAACTGGAAAAACATCTCGTTGGTCGCGCGATTTGTTGGACTGTTCATTTGCTATTCCTATGTCTTGGTCGCTTAAATATCTGAGGGAAGAGGCACTGGGAAATCCTCCGAGATCTCTTCGCTGGGTTTAAAATCGCCGTCTCTGGGAGTAGAGGGGGCAGATTTTATGTCTGCTTGATTATCTTCGCTGCTATCTGCCGGGTTGGTATCACTATCGCCGGCGATAGTTTCACTCGGTTCAGAGCCGGGCTCGGGCTGCTGGGCTGCGCTGACCATGGGCAGCGGTATTAGCAGTATTAGCAGCATAGCCAAACGGCGCAAGCTGTTTGTAAATCTCATGGTTTGGCTCCAGCTCTGTCTACATAACGGGCGATTCTGAAGCCTACATCCAGGCGCCCGTCAGTGCCAGCGTCGCGATAGCTGAGGCGCAGCTCGGTGCGTGAACCCAGAGCCCAGCTGGCACCGCGGATTACATGGCGATTGCCAGTCTGAGGTCCGCGCGGGTCCATTATGGGTTCGCCGCGATAGGGCCTGATATCGTAATAATCATTGACCCATTCGGCGACATTGCCACTCATATTGTAGAGGCCTTTGTCATTGGGCTTAAAGCTGCCAATATCTGCTGATACCGGGAAGTTGTCATTATAGTTGGCGATGGTGAAGTTAAGGAATCTCGAGGCACTCTGGTCGGCATAGTTGTCCTCGAGCTGCATTGGCGGGTAGAGATTGCTGCTCCAGGGGAATACCTCGGTATTGCCAGCTTTATCGATTTTAGCTGCCCAGGCCCATTCGGCCTCTGTGGGCAGACGATAGCCATGGGCATCCCAGTTAAACCCGCTCACCAGTCCGTCGGCCACCTGATAGAAGGGCGGCAGCCCCTCCTGACGACTCAGCCAGTTGCAGTAGAGGGCTGCCTGTTCCCAGGAGACTTTGGCCACTGGCTGGTTGTTCATATCCAGAGATTGGCCCTTGATAGCGGTGGAGCTGTGTTCCTGCCAGCGACGGAACTGCAAATTGCTGACTTCTGTAAGGCCCAGATAGAAGGGACGCTCGAGCCCCACTTTGCGTTCAGCTTCGTTGGCGCGGCGGCCTGGCTGGCGGCGGGGTGCACCCAGACTAAAGGTCTGCTGGGGGCGGAATAGTTTTAGCTCGGAGCCAGCAGAGCTTTTAATACGCGGTGGGCGAGAGGCCCAGTAGGCTTCTTCAAGGGTCAGCAGTGCAATACTCAGGGCCTGCTGATGGCCGGGTCTGGGGGTGACGGTAAGGGATTTGGATTCATAACCGGCTTTTTGTACGGTCAGGGTATGGGGCTTGGCGTTGAGTGACAATGTACGGCTGCCGATGCCCTTGGGCTGGTTGTCCACCAGTATCTGCGCATCGCCTGGACTAATGGTAAGGGCTATGCTGCCAATATTGGGCTTGAGGTTTACCTCCATTGCGGTGGTGGCCTCGGGCTCCAGGCGAGCGGATCTGGTAGCCTTGAGATAGCCCTCGAGAAATAGCTCCACAGGGTATTTTTTAAAGGGTGCCATAGCCAGCTCCAGGGGTGTGGTTCCCTTAAACTGATTGTCTATGGTGACATTGGCCCCCGAGGGTATGCTGTTAATCTGCAATATGCCGTCTGATACGATGAGTTTTATGGTTGGGTGCTCAGCGCTGGTGCCAGCATTGACTGTGACCTGTTGGCTAAAAGTTTTATAGCCGCTGAGCTCCAGACGCAGATCACTGCCAGTTTCCAGTACCTCTGTGGTCAGCGGTGTCTGGCCGATTAGCCGGTCATCTATATACAGATCCGCACCCTGGGGCTGGGAGTTAAAGCGCTTTTCTCCCCAGGCTGGCAACAGGGAAATATTGATTGACTGGGTGGTGCCCAACCCAGCGATATCAATTTCCTGCTGCAGGGGAAAATAGCGATATTTGCTAAATTCTATCTGGTGGAGTCCGCGGCTAATGCCCTCGATAGTGCCAGGCACTTCGCCCTGGGGCTCACCATCGACAGTGGCTGCTATGCCATTGATTTCAGCGCTGACCAGCAGATTGCCGGGCAGGGGCTGCAGCTCAAGCTTGAGATCCTGTGTGGCCTCATCGTTGACGCTAATGGTTTCATTTAGCGGGTAGTAGCCCTGGGCGCTGGCCTGGATGCTGTAGTCGCCACTGAGCAGCAGGTAGTTGTCGCCTATGTTAAAAGACAGGCCGCTAATCTCGATATCGGCATTGTCTGGCACTGTCTGAAAGATCACCGCGCGAGCCGCAAATAGGTAGAGCATAATAATAACCGCGCTGGTGGCCAGCACGGCCAGTGCCAACACCCCCGGAGATACCGGCAGGCGGCGCTCGGTGCCGGCCGCATCTATGGGCTGGAATTCGGTGGCAGACAATGGCTGGTTATTATTTTTTTCGGGCATAGTGGTTTAAATTATCTCGTCACAGCTTACTCTGATTGGTCCATCAATGGGCGCACCTGTGATGGTAAATTCAACCCGTACATCCCGGTAACCCATGCGTGTGCCTGCGGCAATATAGCGTCCGGGTTTAAGTTGCAGCGATGTCTGTGCGAAGACACCTAATTTGGCAACACGGAAGAGGGTAACCTCGGTTTGGTTGTTGGATTGCAGCACCACATCAACGGCAGTTGTGGCCTGTTGTAACACTCTGCTGAGATCAGCGACCTGTTGCTGCAGTACTGGCCCTGGATTAGCAATGCCGGAGGCATCTTTTAACAGACGCTGGGCGCTGTTGTAGTTGTTGGTGGAGGAAAGCTGCAGGGGGTCGTCAAGCACGGCCTTAATCTGACTGTCCAGTGCCGCTCTGACGCCCACGGGGATGGTCTTAACCTTGGCCGCTGTGAGTGAGGAGTCGGTTTGCAGCAGCGCCTGATAGAGCTCCAGAGCCTGCTGCCACTGCTCTTTAGCTTCAAACTCAGCGGCCTGCTGCATCTGGCGGCTAACGGATATCTGCGACTGTTTGGTGGCTACCTGAGACAGGGCCTGAGCCACGGCGGGATGGTTGCTATAGACTTTGGCCGCGCGATTAAAAGCGTCGGTAGCCGCGGCAAACTGATTGCTGTCCAGGGCGGCAAAGCCGTTGCTCATATGGCCGCGAAAGCGCTGCTCGGTGATGGCCTGTTCTGCAGACTGCAGTGCAGCCGCAGCTTTGATGTGCTGACCATCAATACTCACCGCCTGCTGAAAATAGGCTTTGGCCGCGGCCAATTCATTGGTTTCCAGACGCTGTTGGCCATTATCCAGGGCTGCGATCAAGCTCTCCAGTTGGCCGGAGCGCTGAGCCAATTGCTGTGATCTGCTGTCTTGCGGGGCTATGGCCATGGCTGTAGCGGCCGCCTCTGCAGCCAGGGCAATATCTGCTGGCTCGGCATTTTCTATGGCTTCAGTGCCGTTGCGCAGTGCCGTCTCAAAGGTTGTCTGGCCAGTGGTCTCTAGGGCCTGCAGCTGTTCGAGAGAATTTTGGTAGCTAGCCAGGGCATCCTGATAGTCGCCGTAACCATATTGCTCGTCACCCTGATCGATTAGTGCCAGGGCCTGACGAAATTCAAAATCACCCCAGTACTCTACATTTTGCTGTTTGAGGAGATCGCGAACGGCAATAATCTGTGCCAAAACCTTTTGAGAATCCTGGCGATACTTGGTTTTTTCTGCGGCTGTGGATGGGCTGACGGCAGTTGTTGCCGGTTCCGGGATGGCAGTTTCGTTGGCGTCGGCAATCCAGGGGTCGGAGACCATATTGGGAAGCAGCAGTACCACGGCGACCACCAGCAGTAATAAGCCGCCTATGATCAGTTTTTGTTTGCCTTCCTGTTGGCTTGGTCCGCTGGTCATTACAATGTCCCGCGCTCTTGCTTGTAGATTTTATGCAGCAG
>JAYPYO010000042.1:0-17423 GCA_038135995.1 Porticoccaceae bacterium | reverse complement strand
GATCACCGGGCAAAAAGTGCTGTAAAAAGTCCATTTGGCTGTAGCGAATATAGGGTGTCACTATTAGCTGATAGTTTTGCTCGGACTTGCTAATGCGCGACCAGACCCGGGCAGATCGCACATCGCGGTAGGCCTCCGGGTTAAGGTTTTGCTTTACCAGAGAGTCATCTTTATAGGCATCCAGACCCTCGATAAATCCCGCTGTTTCCTGATTGAGGTTGGTCAATGTAAGTCCGGAATCAATCTGCAAATCAGCGTTTTTATAGCGGTGACGCAGTGAAACTTTTTGTTGGTCAAACCCGGACTCATCGCGGTAGCCACCGTCGCGAGTAAAGTTAGCTGCAACACCCAGGGTTTCAGTGCCAGACTTAAATTTAACTCTGCCATAGTCATTGGCGCCAAACTCCAGACCCAGGCTGCTGTGCTCGGCAATATCAGGAGTCACTATATTGACTACCCCGTGCATGGCATTGGAGCCATGGAGCACTGTGCCTGTGCCTCGCAGTACCTCAATGCGCTGAGCCATCTCGGTATTGGCTTCAAACAGCTCATTAATATTGCAGAAACCTGCCGCACGTAGGGGTATACCATCTTCCTGCATCAGAAAACCACCACAGCCGCCGGCACCAGTTAAAACGGGCGAGCGCACGGCAGGCAGATATTCCTGGCCATTGCCGCGATGCAGGTTGACACCAGCAACCCGCGACAGAGCTTGCTGAACATGGGCATGAGATACCGCTTTAAGGGTTTCCTCGTCAACCACAGCAACAGTGCCGATCACCTGAGCCAAATCAGCCTCTGCTCTTGTTGCCACAGTGACAATTTCATCGATATTAGCCACCGCGGCGCTAGACAAGAGCGTGGCCCCAATGGCCAGAGAACGTCCAAGTTTATTAATCATTTACAGCAGCCTTAGTTTTAGGAAACCAGTGTTCCAGGTAATAATAGTTTTAAAGACATTTAGTCTTCTACATTAAATGTCAGACCCGCATTAGCCTGCAAACGATCAATCAGCAACGAGCCCATGGCTGGCGCAGGGGTCCAGATACCACCACTGGCGGACTCCGGGTTTTTCAGCAAACAGACTGCACTCTCAGCGATCATCTTTGAGGTGGAGCCGTAGCCTGGATCCTTATCGCCCTGCACACTGGCTTTAACCAGCTGACCATCACTGGCCTCGCCAACAAACAGCACGTCGTACATGCCGTTCTCGCGCTCCTCTTTGCTGGGGCCTTCCCCAGGCTGAGTTTGATCCTCAGCCATGGAGTTATCATTGGCGATATGGTTGGCAATAGCCTCGCCCTGCGAGCCTGGCCCAGTCACCATCATCTCATCGTAAACAAAGTCAGTGCCGTACTGATGATCCATCAGCAGGTTTGAACGGTGGATGTTTTTGGTGTTAATGCTGGCCATTACAAAGGGGGCAGTCCAGCTCTGCAGTACCTCATCAAACTCTGGCTTATTGCCCGGTGGCTGTTCTGGGCCGGAAAAATCTGCTGTGAGAGAGAATGGATCCCGAAGAACATTAATCAGGTCCCGATCCGTTGCCGCTGCAGCCATAGTGGCGCGAAAGCTGGCCAGAGTGCCGCCGGAAAAAGTACCCTTCATGGCCCGCACTCGACCCCGAACACGAGGCACTGTCGAACCTAACTTCTGCTCTGCAGTCTGCTGCAAAAACAACACACCCAGATCAAAGGGAATTGAGTCAAAACCGCAGGAAAAGACAATCCGGGCACCACTGGCCTGAGCTGCCGCACCATGAGCGCCAATCATCTTATGCATCCAGCCTGGCTCACCACAGAGGTCTACATAGTCAGTGCCTGCCGCTGCGCAGGCGGCTACCAACTCATTGCCATACAGTTGGTAAGGCCCCACAGTGGTGCAGATCACCGCTGCACGCTCTACCATGGCATTAATTGAATCTAAATCAGAGGAGTCTGCCACTACCAGCGGCACATCGGCGGATATACCCATTTCATCGCGAACCTGCTCCAGCTTGCTGAGACTGCGGCCGGCCATGGCCCAAACCACTTCGCCATTGACCCCATATTGATTGTTAAGATACTCAGCGACTAAACGGCCAGTAAAACCCGTGGCTCCATAGACAACAATGCCTATCTCTCGATTGCTTTTCATAGGGATACTCGTTAATTGTTTTTGTTTGTAAATACTAGCACTGATGGGGCTAGCTTTTGTGAGTAATAGTAGACCCAAGGTTCACGAAAATCAGTTCTGACTCAGCCTGACGCCTGATACCAGAACTGGTACGGATGCTCTGCTGGACCCGACGCGGGCAACAGCTGTAATCCACAGTGCTCAAAAAACCCTATGGCTACCCTCTCGGCTTTTACAACAAGCCCGTCTGCGCCCACTGAAGCTGCCAAATCAAGGGTCTTTTTTAACAGCAATTGACCCTGACCCCTGCCCTGCTCGGCAGGTGTTACATAGAGCCCATGTAACAACCGCCCAGTACCTCTGGCTGTCTCCACTGGCATCTCTATATCCAAAACTGCGACCCCAACGCACTGACCCCGATCTTTACACAGTAAGAACTTATAATAATTAAAATCTTCAGCTGTATAATTTAGTACTGGCAGTACCAGGCGCTTAACCCTCTCGGACTTGGGCCAGGCCATAGCGGCACTGGTGACCACCTGATTAATCGAGGTTAAGTCTGTTTCTGTGCCAAAGACAATAGTCATCTGCGAGTATCGATCTTATGCATATTAAAAGTGGCGAGCCAATCCATAGTCTTGTACTGTTTGGTCAATAATAACAAATAAAGGTATCAAAACCATGCAGCTTGCAAAGTTTCGCAACGTCATTATTAGCCTGATTGCCATCGGCCTTGTCAGCTGCACTGAACCCGCAGTTTATCCTGCGGCAACCAGCATCTACACCAACGGCCAGATAATCACTGTCGACGATAGCACAGGCACCGTAGAAGCCATTGCCGTTAAGGATGGACAGATTATTGCCCTGGGCTCCAATGAGACTGTAGCACCTTTCGAGGGCGAGCAGACAACAGTGATCAATCTGGAGGGTAAGACGATGCTGCCGGGATTTGTCGATGCTCACAGTCACCTGTCAGCCGTGGCTATTCAGGCCAATGCCGCCAATTTGCTCCCAGCACCAGATGGTCCAGTGAATAATATTGCGCAATTGCAGCAGGCACTGCGAGACTACAGAGACAATTCCCCAATCGCTAAAAAATATAGCCTGATTATGGGATTTAATTACGATGACTCACAGTTAGAGGAGCGGCGTCACCCGACTAGGCAGGAGCTAGATGCAGTAGCCAAAGACATTCCTGTGTTCGCACTGCACCAGTCAGGACATCTGGGGGTCTATAATACCAAGGCGCTGGAGATGGCTGGAATCACCGCCGATTCTGAGAATCCACCTGGTGGCATTATTGAGCGTGAAGCAGATGGCAAAACACCCAATGGTGTGCTGCAAGAGACCGTGCATTTTGCTGCCATTTTTGGCTTGATTCCCGAGTTTTCTCCACAGCAGTATGTGGCCTTCCTCAAGGTCGGTGAGGCTACCTATGCCGCCAATGGATTTACCACTGTTCAAGATGGCAAAACTGACCCTAAATCTCTGCAAGCACTGGCAGCAGTATCGCAAGCACAGATACTGGCGCTGGATGTAGTGGCTTACCCAGACATCACCAAAGTAGATTTCGATATACCAGCTTATCAAAAGCTAATCTCAAATGACTATACCAACAATTTTCGTATTGGCGGAGCTAAACTGACTCTGGATGGGTCACCCCAGGGCAAAACTGCCTGGTTTACTCACCCCTATCATCAGCCTCCCGCCAGTCAAGAGGAGAGTTACGCGGGCTATGGGACCCTCAGCGATGAAGAGACTCTGGAGTGGTTTAACCTGGCCTACGACAACAATTGGCAACTGATGGTGCATGCCAATGGCGATGCCGCCATTGATCAATTTATCCAGAGTGCTGAAAAGGCTCAGGCCGATAGAAACCATGCTGACCTGAGAACTGTTCTTATCCATGGTCAATTTCTGCGTGAAGACCAGGTCGATAAGATCAATCAACTGGATATATTTCCCGCCCTTTTCCCCATGCATACTTTCTACTGGGGTGATTGGCATAGAGATTCAGTTGCAGGGCCAGAGCGTGCGCAGCATATTTCTCCCACCGGCTGGCTTATGGATCGAGGTATGAAGTTTTCCATACATTCGGACGCCCCGGTTACCTTCCCCAACTCAATGCGCGTTATGCACAGTGCGGTCAACCGAACTACCAGGTCAGGGGCAGTTCTGGGTGATTATCACAGGGTTGATCCCATCACGGCTATCAAGGCCATGACCATTTGGCCTGCCTATCAGCATTTTGAGGAAGATAGAAAAGGCACCCTTGAAGTGGGCAAGCTCGCTGACCTGGTGATTTTGGACAAAAACCCCCTAACATTGGACAGCTCGGAAATAGAGACTATTCGGGTACTGGAGACCATAAAACAGGGCCGCACAGTCTATGCCGCAGACCACAGATAACTGAGCCATTGCCAGCTCAGTACAAGTCTGGAGCTGCAGTATTGACAGGGCAATGGAACTGAATTGCGGCCGGGCAACCTCTCACCGTGGGCCGCTTATGAGGGAAAATCAGCACAGTTTATTCGTTGACCCAATTTGGTTTGCGCTTTTGAGCAAAGGCTGTAACCCCTTCCCGCATATCTTTAGTCTTCATTAATTTGACAATTTCCCCATTGCTGAGCGCCAGAGCCTCATCCCAATCATCTAGCGCATCCACTGCGGCAAGCACTCGTTTTGAGGTACGAATAGAAGTGGGAGAATTAGCCACAATGATCTGGGCAAGCTGGCGCGCCGCCGTCATTACGTCACCAGGGGCAGACACTGAATTGATAATGCCCAGCCCTGAAGCCTCCTCAGCATCAACCGGGCGGCCGGTCAAAATCATCTCCATAGCTGCCTTTTCGCCAATCTGACGAGTCAAACGCTGGAGACCACCGGCAGCGGCAAATAGCCCAACCTTTACTTCCGGCAGTGCAAAAGTAGCCGAGGGGTCTGCTACAGCAAGGTCACAGGCCAGAACAATTTCAAGTCCACCACCCATTGCAACGCCATTAACTGCTGCTATAACAGGTTTTTCTCTCTGGGTACGCAAGCACAGGCCGGCAAACCCCGAGGTAGGAATCGACATATCACCGCCACTGGCAGTCACTTTGAGATCATTGCCACTACAGAAGGCTTTTTCTCCAGCGCCGGTAATAATGGCAACCCAAAGTTCCTGGTCCTGTTCAAATTCATTAAAAATTTCTGCCAATTCAAAATGCGCGGCACTAAACAAAGCGTTATATGAGTCTGGACGGTTGAGGGTGATCTCAAGAATATGGCCGTCTCTTTTGACTTTTACATGCTCAAAGGCGCGACTGAGGAAATCGTCTGACATGGGGGCTCCTATTGGGTGAGGATTGACGAGATAGTTTTTACCATCCCGGTGCTTGATGGTTACAGTTTGACCAACCGGGCTGTCAAATCTGTGCAGGGCCTGCATAGTGGTCCGATGATCTGTCGCTACTGATGCCATTACTCGGCCCTCGGCATTGCGTGCATAAAGGTATGCATGGTCGCAGCCGTGCTGATTATGACGCACTGTGTAGGCTTCAATCACAGCTTCGCAGTCTTGCTCAAGCAACTTAAATTCGGCTTGCCTGCTAATCGCTTGCTCTGTGTCTTTAGTGGAATAGTCGGTAAAGACACTCGGCGCCTGAGCCGAATAGATACCAGCAGACTGCTTGCTGAGGTAGCCTCCATTGGCCAGCACCAGACCATAGGCGTCTCTGTCACTGCGCAACTTATCGACCATACTGGCGATCCCATGGGTGGAATAGTTGTTCCCAGCACCGCCAAAAAATGGCAGGCCACCGGTAACTGTCATTTCATCCTGAGTTGGGTCCAGACCCAATATTTCCGCAGCCAGATGCACAACAATAGGGAAACAGCTATAAATATCTCTGTAGCTGATATCTGTCTGGGAAATTCCGGCCCGTTCAATGGCACTGGTTAAAGCCAACTCAAGAGCCAGAGATTTAGACAGCTCAGGCCGCAAGCAAACCTTTTTGTCCTGAACATCAGCATAGCCATGCAGGTAAATCCATTTATCCTCAGCAATACCAAGTTCCCTTGCCTTTTGAGTACTGGTTAGAATAAGCGACGACGCCTGATTTACCGCATCCTGGGCCACATGCCATTTGAGATAGGGGTCGCAGATCGGATAGTTTTTAGCGGACGGCTGAGCCAAAAATTCTCTGGTCATCGCCTGGGGGAACTGTGCAAACGCATTTTGTTGTGCAGTGACAGAGAGCCCAGCACAGATAGCCCCTATATAATCGAGATACTCGGTCTTGGTCAGCCCCAACCTGGCGCGCAGTGACTCTTCCATAGCTGCGTATGTCTGCGGCGGCAGTCCCATACCGTTGGCAACTTCATAGCGAGAGATAAAATCTGTCTGTGGGCCGCGATCCTCAATCTCGGCGCTAATATCAGAGGCCCAATTAAGCTGTATGCTTTGCTTAAGAGCGGTCTTAAGGGCGCCATTGGCTTCTCCCCCAGTAATCAATGCCATATCAATATCGCCGCGGGAGATACTGTTTGATAGCTCATTGACCAGGAATTGAGGCTGCTCGCCTCCAGCCGGCGAGTAAATAATCTCATTAGCCCTGATCGAAGCTGACTCAGCGACTGCCGCGGGAAGATTTGCCGCCTTACCAAAGGGGTCAAAGGGAGTTCGCAGAGAGTCTGCAAAGGCCCGCACTACCACCAGCCTGTCAAACTCCTGGTGGGCCGGGTTGAGGCCAGCATCAGCTTTAGCACTGGCAATGGATTGCGTGATTAATCCAATGGGACTGGGCGCCTGATTTGGATCAGCCCCATCCCATTGAGCAACAACTTGCCCCACCCCAACAATAACTGGAAGGTTTTTTTGATTATCCATGATGTCCTTTAAATCAGACGCCAGGCCCGATTTGGAGGCAAGCTATGGTAATGATTTGCCCAACTGGGCCCAGGCCAAATAATTTATTGTATCTAGTGCCTAAAATGTAACATACATAGAGGCACTTGATACAACTAGGCGTCAATCAAGTGAGAAATCTCGTTAGCAGATAGACAGTGTCCCGCGGCCCAGGATTTGCTCAGTATCTCGTGCATCGCCGACAACTTTTTAAGCTTGTCTTCAAGTTGATCTATCAGATCTTGGGTAATCGCCTTTTTCTCTGCCAATTTAGACAAAATAAGGTCGTGCTCCTTTGGCTGCTCAGTAGGCATTAGCTGTTGAATCTCATCAAGTTTAAAACCGAGGGACTGACACAATTTGATTTGGTTGAGCTTATCAACATAGTCAGCGGAATAAAGACGGTAACCGTTTAACTGTCTTGGCGGTGCCGGCAGTATGCCCTCAGTTTCGTAGTATCTAATGGTGGCGCTGCTGACGCCGGTTGCCTGTGCAAGAGTCTTAATATTCATAAACGCTAGATAGAGGTATTGACCTTAAAGTTTGCTTTAAGGTTACACTAATCTCACTCAATCAGCTAACAGGAATAAAACCTTGTCTAATTCCCCCGTATTTTCAGAATTGAAACTACCCAATGGTCAGCATATAAAAAACCGCATTGTCAAAGCAGCGATGGAAGAAAATATGTCTGATGACTCCCTGCAGCCCAGCGATGCCCTGATTAATCTCTATCAAAAATGGGCTGAAGGCGGTTCTGGGTTAATACTCACTGGCAATGTTATGGTTGATCGCCTTGCCATGACCGGCCCAGGGGGCGTAGTGCTGGACAAAGACTCCGAACTCGAAAAATTTACTCGCTGGTCAGATGCGGCAAAAAGCAATGGGGCTAAAGTCTGGATGCAGATAAATCATCCCGGGCGCCAGGTCTATAAGAAAATGGGGGGCAAGGTTTACTCTCCTTCAGATGTCTCTCTGGATATGGGCAAACTCTCAGATATGTTTGGTCAGGCTCAGGCAATGACTGAGGAACAGATACAGGAGATTATTCAGCGATTTACCGACACAGCGGTCCAGGCTGAAAAAGCTGGTTTCGACGGCGTAGAAATCCACGCTGCTCATGGATATCTGATTGCTCAGTTCTTATCTCCTCTGGTCAATAAAAGGCAGGACCAATGGGGAGGCTCAATACAAAACCGTGCGCGCTTGCTGATAGAAGTGATCAAGTCGGTAAAAGCCAAAACCAGCGCAAATTTTGGTTTAGGGATAAAAATTAACTCTGCGGATTTCCAGCGTGGCGGCTTTGATATAGACGATGCTTTAACTGTGATGAAGTTATTGGAGCCCCTCGCAATTGATTTGATCGAGCTATCTGGGGGTAGCTATGAAGTACCAGCTATGCAGGGTATTACTGCAGATGGCAGAACATTAAATCGAGAGGCTTATTTCCTAGAGTTTGCAGAGAAAATGGCTAACCAAACAGATATTCCTGTGATGACAACAGGCGGTATTCGTCGCCTGCCTATTGCCGAGGAAGTACTGGCAAAGAATGTAGACTTGGTAGGCATAGCGACCGGCCTGGCAACCGAACCTAATCTGCCTAATATCTGGCAGTCTGACCGAGATTTTGAGGCGCCATACCCCTCTGTTAACTGGAAGAATAAAACCTTCAGAGGCCTCGCTGTCATGGCCTATGTAAAACGTCAGCTTAGACGAGTGGGCGCCAACAAATCAGTGAAGAAAAATGCCTCACCACTGTTCACTTTTATTCAGGATCAAGCTAGAACATCAAAGCTGACAAAAAGATATCAGGGTATTATTGCTGACTGATTGTCGCCGGGGTCTCAGGACCTGACAAAAAAACCCCGGCAGTTGCCGGGGTTTAAAATACTCTAACTGGTAAGTGTAAATTCCCGCATTACATCAGCGACGGAGTCTACGGATTGTATATTGCCAAGCCCTTTACCCGCCTGCCAAAATTTCACATCGTCGTTAAACGCCGTTTTACTGTAGTTACGAATACCTTTGCTCATCAACCACATCCTGGCGTACTTTTTAAGACTGGGTTTGCGCAGCATGTAATTGATCACAGGCCCGGTGCGCAGGCCGCCTTTCATAATATCGTCGGTCTTTATTACCGACGAATTATTGCCGGCTATTTTGTTGGTCCAGACAATATCTTCTTCCGATGAATCAACAATGGCCTGCTTGTAAGCATCAGTGATAATGCACTCATTAGTGGCTAAAAAGCGTGTGCCAAGCTGCACCCCGGCATAACCCATTTCCAGAGCCTGCTTAAAGTCATCAGCGTTACCAATGCCACCGGCGCAGATCAGGGGAATATCAATATCGTGCAGATCCTCCATAAACTTCTCTGCCGCCTGAATACCAGTCTGGCCACCACCCCGCCAGTTGATGCAATTAAGGCCGTCCACTCCCGAGTCACGCATGGCCAGAGCAACTTTTTTATTGGGCACATCATGGTAGACCACTATGCCGTGCTCTTTGGCGGTTTTGACCACGGCATCTGGCTTGCCCAACGAGGTGAGGAAGAACTTGACGCCCTCCTCTATGGATATCTGCATCCACTCTTTCATCTGTTCATGGTACTTTTTATTGGCCCCCCCAAAGATGGTGAAGTTGACGCCAAAAGGCTGGTCGGTAAGCTGCTTGATCAGCTGTAAGCCCTCTCGGAAATCATGGCCATACAGTGAAGTTAAGGCGACAGGCTGAACCACGCCAAGGCCACCAGCCTCAGATACAGCCGCCACTAGCTCGGGGTTGGAGCCCGGATACATTGGTCCGCAGACAACAGGAGTTTTGGCACCAGTATCAGATAGGAATTTTTTTACATTAGGGCTCATAGAGTCGTCCTTTTGTTTTTTTTAGAGTCGGGGCCAAATAGAGAAAGGCTATCACCCGACATTATTTGGCATATATTATGCCACTTATTGTGTGTTTTCAATCCAAGGGGGCAACCCTATAATTACGCCAAAAAAGAGTCTAGCTATTATGGATCACAATAAGTTTTATATTGCGGGACAATGGATAAAGCCGCAGAGCAATGAACTATTTCCTCTGGTTAACCCCGCCACAGAACAGCTAGTAGCACAGATACCCATGGCTAATCAGGCTGATGTTAATGGGGCTGTAGCCGCTGCTGTGGCGGCCTTTCCCAGCTACTCTCAAACCTCTGTCAGCCAACGCATCCAATGGTTTAAGCGTTTGCTTGATATCTATCGCGCCAATGCAGATGCCATAACCGATGCCATGATTACCGAGATGGGCTGTTCCCGGCGCTTTACCCATGAGGTTCAAACACCCTGTGGTGATGGCCATATTGAGGTCATGATTGAGGTGCTGGAATCTTTCCAGTTTGAGCATCAGAGTCCTCGAGGTGGCGCCACTGTAGTTTATGAGCCTGTGGGTGTCTGCGCCTTAATTACTCCCTGGAACTGGCCTATCAATCAGGTAGTGGCAAAGGTACTACCAAGCCTTGCCTCGGGCTGCACCTGCGTATTAAAGCCCAGCGAAGAGTCGGCTTTATCCGCTATTTTATTTGCCCAGATGGTAGATGAAGCGGGTTTTCCAGCCGGTGCTTTTAATCTGATTAACGGCAATGGTGAAGTAGCAGGCAATACTATGAGCGCCCATCCTGACATTGATCTAGTATCCTTCACCGGCTCTACTCGCGCCGGCAAGTTGGTGCAAGCCAATGCCGTGGACACTGTAAAACGGGTGGTTTTAGAATTGGGCGGCAAGTCGGCAAATATTTTGTTTGCCGACGCAGATATTGATGCTGCGGTGGCCTTTAGTGCGGAGGCCTGTTTTTCTAATGCTGGACAGACCTGTGACGCTCCCACTCGATTGTTAATCGAACGCTCAGTGTATGCAGAGGTAAAAGCCAAACTTATCGCCGCTACCCTGGCGACCCAGGTGGGAGATCCGCAACTGGAGGGCGACCATATAGGGCCGGTGGTCAATCAGCGGCAGTTCCAACAGATACAACACAAAATTCAGGCTGGCATTGATGAAGGCGCTGTGCTGTTGGCTGGTGGCCCGGGACGACCTGAGGGGTTAGATACCGGCTTCTATATTAGACCCACGCTGTTTGAGGTGGACCATGCTATGGGCGTCAATCGGGAAGAAATATTTGGCCCGGTGTTGTGCATTATGCCCTTTGATACTGAACAGGAAGCCATAGCCATGGCTAATGACTCCGTTTATGGCCTGGGCGCCTATGTGCAGACTCTGGATATAGAAAAAGCTCAGCGTGTGGCACGATTACTGCGCGCCGGCAATGTATCTATCAATGGTGCTGGCTATGACTACGATGTTCCCTTTGGCGGTACAAAACAGTCGGGCAATGGCCGTGAAAATGGTGTCTATGGTTTACATGACTTTTTGGAGACCAAAGCGATTGCGCTTTAGCTTGGGCTGTGGGCTATGGGCTATGGGCTATGGGCTTGGACTAAAAGCCCAGCCCCTTCACACTGAGCCGCACGCGCAGTAGGTACATATCCGAGGTGATATAGAGAGTTGAACCATCATCACCAAAGGTGCAATTAGAGGTGCGTTGTGTGGTATTTAGTGAGCCCAGGTACTCCGCCTCTGGGCTCAGGATCATAACGCCTTTGCCTGGACCTGCTACGTACAGACGCCCCTGTTGATCAACTGCAAGGCCATCACCCCAAGAATTAAAAAACACCCTGCCATTTCCAATCTCGCCATTTGGCTCAACTGAGTAGACCATAATTACCGGATGGTTCTCGTCAGAGTTGGCAACGTAAAGAAGTTGCTGGTCTGGCGAAAATGCGATGCCATTTGGTCGGGACAGGTCGTCAATCAGCAGTGTCACTGTGCCATCAGTCGCAAACCTATAGACACCCTGAACAGCCAGCTCCTTTGCCGGGTCCTCAATTCCATGCTCTAGCCCATAGGGTGGATCTGTAAAATAAACATCTCCATTAGCCCGCACAGCAAGGTCATTGGGTGAGTTAAAGCGCTTTTCACCTATCTGTCCAACAACTGTTTCAAATTCAGCTTTTGGAGCACTCAAGGGACTGGTGAGACGAGCAATACGGCGGTCGCCATGTTGGGCCAAAAGCAGGTGCCCTTCCCGGTTAAGCAGCAGTCCGTTTGAGCCAAGCTCACCAGCACGCTTCGCCTCACCCGTATAACCGGCAGGCTTTAACCAGAGAGATGCACCAGCATCCTCACTCCAGCGGTAAATGGCGTTATTGGGAATATCAGAATATAAAATCGCCTCGAGTGCTGGCACCCACACTGGCCCCTCGGTCCATTGGTGTCCAGTTGCAAGAATTTCCAATTCGGCACCTTGAGGAACAATATCGTCAAGTCGTGGATCCATTCGAACCACACTGCCGATCACAGACAGTGGCTCCGAAACTGAATTGTGATCAGTTTTTCCTATTGCACTGCAGGAGAACAGTCCACATATCAAAATAAGGGTTATTGGCAGTTGATTCATCAATTCTATCCTTGCTGGTAAACTACATCAGTTAGATTCCTAGCCGCTAAGCTGTGCTTGACTATATAGTAGAGTCGCATTTATGCAACTCCAGATAGATACTGACTATTAACCAAGGACTGCAGTCTCAACACCCGATGCCAAATTCCTTGGTCGCTTTTATATTTAGAGCATTATAAACTTTTGACTCAAACTCAGATAAGGGGCATTTTGCTGACCTATGAATATTGACTCCCTGGCCAAAGAGTTTTGGCAACAAGGCTATCTGTCCATTGATAACTTCTTTGATACAGGGCTTATGGATGATTACCAGGCACTTATTCTCGACCACTTTGGCAACAACCCTGACTTTGTTCACAATGATGAATTCCTAAGCAAATCCAATACAGATGTAATTCCTTGGTTTCCACAGCTGGACGGCTTAAATGACTTTGATACTGCCGAACAAAATCAAGAGTTAGTCAATCTTACCGACGCTATTCTGGGCGCAGAATGGTCCAGCCTTTATAGCATGGTGATGTTTAGTCAAAAAGGCTCCAAAGGACAGAGCTGGCATCAAGACTGCCCGCCGGAGGATAAATCTCAGTTTAATCTTAATCGCTTGGTTTATAGCATGGATATCGACGCTAATACCGGTGGGCAAGTTCTGGTGATGCCCGGCACCCATAAGCTGGGCGCGATCAGTGTTGGGGATATCAATGAAGACTTTACTGAGCAAATAACTCTGAGCCCCAAAAAAGGCACAGTTATTTTGATCCACGGACATCTCTGGCACCGTGTACTGCCGGCAACTGGTTCCCACAGAGCCTCAACCAACTACCGATGCTGCCCCGCTGGTGTTGCGGCCGATATTACCGATATCTGTGTATATAGAAATATGCGTTATCAATTTTCCAGCAGTAGTCTGATCGAAGAGCGGTTGCCATGAGCAGCACTGAGCCAAAAATTCGCTGGGGGGTTGTTGGCGCGGGCCGCATTGCAAAAACCTTTGCCACGGATATTGAGCAGGCCCCCCATGCCAGTCTCTATGCAATTGCCGCTCGCAAGCTGCCGTCAGCTCAGGCATTTGCCGATGAGTTTTCTATTGCCCAGGCCTATGGAAGCTATGCCGAGCTATTTGCCGACCCCAATGTAGATGCAGTCTATATAGCTACACCCCATAGCCATCACAAAGATCACGCCATCGCTGCCCTGCGCGCCGGCAAACATGTGCTTTGCGAAAAGCCTGCAACAGTCACACCAGCAGAGTTGGAAGAGGTTATTGCTGTGGCCACGCAGGAGCGGCGTTATTTTATGGAGGCCATGTGGACCTATTTTATGCCGGTCATTCAAAAAACCCAGCAATGGGTAGCCGAAGGGAGAATTGGCAACCTCTGTCATGTGCGAGCCGACTTTGGTTTTCCACTGCCTTATAGCCCTGATCTGCGAGAATATGATAACCGCCTTGCCGGTGGCTGTTTGCTGGAGATGGGTATCTATCCGATTGCCATGGCTTGGCTGTTTCTGCGACAGGATCCAGATGCCCAGACTGTTTGGCATCACAGCGCAGAAAATGGCGTTGAAGACGACGTGGTGATACTCAATAGTTATGGCAGAGACACAGCTACTGCCCAGCTAGCCACTTCGTTTCGCTGCAAGTTGAATAACTATCTCACATTGATAGGCGATGGAGGCACCATCACCATTGCCGATTACTGGGGGGCGCGCGAAGCAAAACTATTCAGGGTCAACGACTGTGTGGACCGCTTTAACGAAAATCGGCCCCATCAAGGTTTTAATTACCAAATTGAACACGTAAGCTTAGAGATACTAGCGGGTAAATTAGAGCCTGAATGCGTTCGATGGGAGGATAGCCGCGCTTTTCAGCGGCACATGGCGGAGATAAAAAGCCGCTTTTGATGACGTCCTTACAAGAAGAGCGCAAAGTAATAAAAATAAACCACTATTAATCTATTTTGGAACTCCAATGGAATATCGATCCTACTACGCGATCTATTGCGCAATTATTGTATCTCTCGGCGGTTTTGTTTTTGGCTTCGACGCCTCCGTTATCTCCGGTGTGGTCAGCCCCGTCACCATTGAATTTGGCCTGACGCCTATTCAAGCCGGGTTTGTAGTTGCCGCGCCCACCCTCTCCAGCGCCATAGGAACATTGCTGATCGGCCCATTGAGTGATGCTTTTGGGCGCAAAAAAATCCTCATGTTTATTGCCCTTCTCTACCTGGTCTCCGCAGTATTATCGGCACTTTCCACCTCTTACTTTATGTTGTTGGCAGCGCGAGCACTGGGTGGCTTTGCGTTTACCTCACTGATTATTGCCCCTATATATATTGCCGAGATTGCTCCAGCACAGCGGCGCGGCAAGCTAGTGTCGGTCAATCAATTAAATATTGTTATAGGCCTGTCAGCCGCATATTTTGCTAACTACTACATTCTGGGGCTCAGCTCATCCGGTGCAGAATGGGTCAGCGCCTGGGGAATTGACCAACATTCCTGGCGCTGGATGCTGGGCTTTGAAATTGGCCCCGCACTGATATTTTTTACTGCTCTGTTTGCTATTCCCGACAGTCCTCGCTGGTTAATTCAAAAAGGGAGAGAACAAGAAGCGCGCGCAGTGATGGCCAAACTGGTGCCTGCTGACCAAATTGATAGCGAAATATCGTTGATCACCCAGAGCTCTGCCACGGAAAACGAGTCACTATGGGCCCGTATTGGCGGTATTTTTGGACCCAAGATGCGACTGGCCTTAATAGTTGGCATTATTGTGGGTGTGGTACAACAGATTACCGGCATTAATGCGATCTTCTTTTATGCACCAACCATTTTTGAGCAGAGCGGCATTGGCACCGACGCCGCCTTTGCTCAGGCTGTATTGGTCGGTTTGATCAATGTTATCTTCACTCTGGTGGCAATTGCTCTGATTGATCGCTGGGGCCGCAGGCCGTTATTGCTGGTTGGACTGTCTGGTATCGCCATCAGCATGGCGCTTTGCACCTATGGTTTCTCCCAAGCGACCTATGAATTGCAAACAGAATCTGTGGCACAGATTCAACAGATTGAAGCCACCGAGGTCGAACAGCTCAACTCTCTTGTTGGCGTGGTCTATCAAAGCGACGTGGAATTTAAAACCGCCGTCTCCGACGCCATAGGTACCGAGGCTGCACTCAGGTATGAGAGTG
The DNA here is from genome assembly GCA_038135995.1 of Porticoccaceae bacterium. Classification (GTDB taxonomy): domain Bacteria; phylum Pseudomonadota; class Gammaproteobacteria; order Pseudomonadales; family Porticoccaceae; genus HTCC2207. The sequence continues at coordinate 1,753 of JAYPYO010000042.1, read as the reverse complement.
AGCTTATCAAGGGTGCCGCCAAGATGAATGCGGTGTTGATACTGGTCGGCATACTTGGGTTTGTTGCGTCGTTTGCGATGTCGCTAGGTCCAGTGATGTGGGCCCTATTCAGTGAAATATTCCCCAATCAGTTGCGCGGTGTGGCTATCTCTTTTGTTGGCATGATTAACAGCATGGTCAGTTTTCTGGTACAGCTGTTGTTCCCACTTGAGCTTAGCGTGCTGGGTGCGACCCTGACATTTTTCTCATACTTTGTCTTTGCAGTAATCGGCCTGATCCTGGTTGCCTGGCTACTGCCAGAAACGAAAGGCAAGTCGCTTGAACAACTAGAGAGCATTTTTGGCAGAAAAGCTCAGGGCTAATAATCAGTCCTGCGATTCGCCTGCGGGGCCCAAAACGCTTTGCGTTTTGGCGAACCCAGCGAGGAGCCCCAGCCTTATTGTCTGCATACACGATAGCTTTATTTGCTCTGTTAGAGATACTGAGACGCTGATACTGCTAATGGCTGACTACTACAGCATTATTGTAGGAGAGGTGGGAATGCGAGGCATAAAAGGCACAGCGCAAGAGTTCTCTGAGCCTCTAATGAGCGCTATCAACAAGTGCTTTGAACAAGACACTGATGGAATAGCTGTTCAGCAGCAACATCAGGAATGGGCTAAGGACGTGATGCTAGAGACTTGGCAGGAACATTTAGACGGTGTGAGGATCAAGGTGAAGGTGGATTTGCCTTAACTTCTGCTAACACTAGTCTTTAAATTGCATGAGTCAATTCAGCAAGTATTATGAGGACGGAACATTAGCTTTACATAGTTTTCGAGTAACAAATCACACAAATTGATAAGTAATTATTTTTTAGGATATAAGTCCTTACACGCGCGACGCACAGAAGGTGCAGCACGAGCATCAACCCCCTGCATATTGTCCAGCACACACTCAGAGTAATTCTTCGGAGTGAACAGATAATTTAATGAGCCTGCAAAAACTAAGGTTACAACAATTATTGCTAGAACCTTAAAACTGACGGGATTCTTTCCCTTCCATTGGTTAATTACAGAATAATCCTGATTAAGCATAGCCTTAATCGATCGTTTAAATTCACCTGTTGTATCTGAATACCAAAAATACCCCACTGCTTGCGAAAGCCAAATAGCAAATACAACCTCATGCTCATATTGTCTCGGGACAAATACATCAGGAAGCATCAGTCCAGAAAAGAACAATACGCCAATGGCAATTGGATTGGTAAAAAGAAAAACTGGAGAGAGCATAGACATGTCTAAAAAATATACTGGATGGATTTAGTTTTAGGGTAACTGAATTGATCAAGCAAGCCAACAATAAGAGCGTCAACCGAAGAATAAAACTGAGTCAATATGCGCAGGTATCTAAGTAACAAAGTCAGCCCCGCCCCCTAACTAATACTGACACCACACTGCTCAAAAGTAGCACTGTCATTAGTCTCAAAGGACAAACCGTACCTTTCTTTTACAGCATAGTACTTCAGCACATACTCACAAAACTTCACAATCTCATACTCTAGCCCTTTCCCATCATTACTCCTGCGTAGCAAGTCCTGTGATCCTGCTGAGCCTTTAGAGCTATTCACGCGCCCACAGGACAGTACATGGTTTGCCTTGTCGTTAGCGAAAGTTCTTTTCTTGTAAGCACTCCAAGAGGCTGCACCGCTGTCATAAGCATCTTTTAGGCTTACTACGTGATCTATGTTAATGAAGTCACAAGATTGGTTGGT
>JAYPYO010000041.1:0-17580 GCA_038135995.1 Porticoccaceae bacterium | reverse complement strand
ATGGCGATATTATTCGCGTCAATGCGGTCACTGGTGAGCTGATGTTTGTGGGTGATGCGGCAGAGCTTGAAGCGCGCGAGGCTGCGCCGCAGTCTGATGCGGGCCAGCGCGGCTGTGGCCGCGAGCTGTTTGCGGTTAATCGCAATAATATTAGCGATGCAGAACAGGGCGCCTCCTACCTGTTTGGTGGAAAATAAGCATGAGCGCAAACTGGAATCTGGTTGCGGACATTGGTGGTACCAATGCACGATTTTCCGCGCTATTAGACAATGGCAGTTTGGAAAGTGAGCACGAGTTTCATCACTCGGTAGAAGAGTATCCGCAATTTGCTGATTTAATCGACGGCTTGCTTGCAGAGATAGCCGAGGCCACTGGCTGGAATAATGCGCCAACCAATGCCTGTTTTGCCGTGGCCTGCCCGGCGGATAGTGAAGAGATCTCGTTTACCAATAGTCACTGGAAATTTACCAAGACTCAGCTTCAGCAGCTACTGGGTTGTGAGCGTCTGTCAGTCATCAATGATTTTGAAGCCGTAGCCCATGGTATTACTGAGCTGGATGATAGTGATCTGGTGAAGGTTGGCGGTGGTGACGCAGTCGACAATAAGCCAATTGGTATTCTGGGTGCGGGAACAGGTCTGGGAGTGGCTGGGCTGGTTCGTCATGGGGATGGCTACCATGTGGTGGACACCGAAGGTGGTCACGCTGATTATGCGCCTATTGATGATGTGCAGAGTGCGGTGGTCAATTGCCTGCGCGAGCGCTATGGCAGGGTATCCCTCGAACGCCTGCTGTCTGGCAAAGGTATTCTGAATATTTACACTGCGCTCTGTTCCATTCAGGGAGTAGAGCCTGAGTTTGCAACTCCCGCAGAAGTTGTAGCGGCGGCCCTTAAAAATCGGAATGACAAAGCACTCCAGACATTAAATATGTTCTGTGAAGGCATGGGCTCTGCAGCTGGTAATCTGGCGCTGACCCTTGGTGCCAAAGGCGGTATCTATATTGCCGGTGGTGTTATCCCTCGGTTTCAAGAGTTTTTTATCAACAGTGGTTTTCGCAGTAAGTTTGAGGACAAAGGGCGCTTTGTCAGTTATCTGCAGCCAATCCCAGTCTATTTAGTAATTCGCAGCAACCTGGGCCTTCTGGGTGCGGCGAAAAAATTACAGCAAATTTAAGGAGTTGTTAGTGCGCAATTTATTAGCTGGTAATCCGGTGATTCCAGTGATTACTTTAAACCGAGTAGAGGATGCGGTTCCTCTTGCTCAGGCGTTGATTGCCGGTGGCTTGAAGGTGCTTGAAGTCACTCTCAGAACTGAGGCGGCCGTAGAGGGTATTAGGCAGATTGTTAAGCATGTTCCAGAAGCCATTGTGGGTACTGGCACCGTATGTACAGAACAGCAACTAAAGCTATCTGAAGACCTGGGTTGTCAGTTTATGATTTCTCCAGGCGCCACAGATGGTTTGCTGAGGGCTGCAGCAAATGCTTCGATACCCTTTTTGCCTGGAATTTCCACTGTGAGCGAGCTGATGCGCGGCATGGAGTACGGCCATCGCAATTTTAAATTTTTCCCTGCGGAGGCCGCTGGTGGCACCCCGCTGCTCAAGTCTTTTGCTGGACCATTTGCGGATATTAGCTTCTGCCCAACAGGTGGTATTGGGCTGCACAACGTGTTGGATTATCTGGCGCTGCCAAATGTATTATGCGTTGGTGGATCATGGATAGCACAGGCAAAATTAATCGACGAAAAAAATTGGACAGGCATAGAGCAGTTGGCCCGAGAGGCTGTCGAGCTAGCGGGTTAATCCCAAAATTGAATAAGTAGAAAGAGTGAATGTAGTCGAAAACTACAGAGGTTTATGATGAGTAATAATATTGATCTGGTTGTTTTTGGGGCCCGTGGCGACCTGTCCAAGCGCAAGTTGTTTCCTGCGCTGTATCAGTTGGACAAGTCTGGTTTGCTTAGCGACAGCGTGCGCATTGCAGGTGTTGCCCGTGAGGATATGGACAGCGTAAGTTTTATCCAACAGATGCAAGAGTCTCTCAAGGCAATATTGCCAACTGCAGACTGGGACGAGGCAGTGTGGAAAAAGTTTAGCCAGCGCCTGCAGTACATTCGTATCGACTTCTCTCAGAAAAAACAATTTAGTGCACTTAAAGACTGGTCGATAGAAAAGCGCACCATGATTTATTACATGGCCACTCCGCCCAGTATTTTTGGCTCTATCTGTAAGCATTTGGATGAAGCGGGCTGTGTGGGCGAAACCTCACGCATTGTGCTGGAAAAGCCTATAGGCCATGATCTAAAAAGCTCTCAAGAGGTTAACGACACTGTGGGCCGCTACTTTCCCGAGCGTAATGTTTATCGCATTGACCACTATCTGGGTAAAGAGACAGTACAAAATTTATTGGCGCTGCGCTTTGCTAACCGCATGATCAACAGTCAGTGGGACAACAGCTGCATTGACCATGTGCAGATTACCGCGGCTGAAACCGTGGGGATCGAGGGTCGCTGGTCCTACTACGACAAGGTAGGTCAGTTGCGAGATATGGTGCAAAACCATCTGTTGCAGCTGCTCTGTATGGTCGCTATGGAGCCACCAAACTCTCTGGAGGCCGATGAGATTCGTGCTGAAAAAGTTAAGTTGCTCAGAGCGCTGAGCCCGATAAATTCAGGCAATGTGGCAGATCAGGCGGTGCGCGGTCAGTACACTGCTGGCTGGATCGCTGGCGATCCAGTAGTTGGCTATATGGAAGAAGAGGGCTGTGCTGGCGATAGCAGTAACAACGAAACCTATGTAGCGCTAAAAGTCTATGTAGATAACTGGCGCTGGAACGGCGTGCCGTTTTATCTGCGTACCGGTAAGCGCATGAAGGAAAAAGTGACTCAGGTGGTTATTACCTACAAAGATAACCCTCACTCTCTTTTCCCTGAGACCGATGATGATGCCAATAACCGTTTGATTATTAATCTGCAGCCCAATGAGGGCATTCAGCTGGAAATGGTTTCTAAAAAGCATAGCTTGAAAGAGCGCATGGGCGTTGAAAAGCGCGTACTCAATCTCGATTTCTTTGACTCCGAGGGTGAGGCCAGGATTCCCGATGCCTACGAGCGTTTGATTTTGGAAGTGATCAAAGGAGACCAGTGGCTGTTTGTGAGTCGTGACGAAATTGAGGCCTCTTGGCGCTGGTGTGATACATTGCTCGATGCTTGGGTAGACCAAAAGATGGGCACCAAAGGTTATAGCGCCGGTTCCCTGGGGCCAGCTAAGGCTGAAATGTTGATTGAAAATGATAACCGCAGTTGGCACGAGGGCTGAGTATGCGCATGCTGGAATTTGAAAACACCTCTGCTCTGGATATAGAGCTGGCCGACAAAGTCGTTGCTCTGCTAGCGGCGGATATCGAGGCTAGGGGCGCAGCTTCACTGGTAGTTTCTGGAGGGAGAACCCCTACGGGATTTTTCCATTTGCTGTCACAGCAGCTGCTGGAATGGAGCTCTGTTACAGTCACTCTGGCCGATGAGCGCTGGGTCGATGCTGATCATAGGGACAGCAACGAAAAGCTGGTGCGAGAGAATCTGTTAATCAATGAGGCCTGTCAGGCGAAATTTATTAGTTTAAGAAACTCTGCTGAAAATGCTGTGGACGGCGAGTCAGAGTGCGAACAGGCCCTGGCCTCTGTTGGCCAATTTACGGTAGTGATTCTGGGCATGGGTGATGATGGTCACACAGCTTCATTGTTCCCCGGCTCTGACGCTCTAGCCATGGGTCTGGATATGAGTTCTGGCCGCACGGCCATTGCTGTGACGCCTACAGAGGCTCCTCATCAACGTATGAGCATGACATTGCCCAGGCTTCTAGATACCCAGCAGCTGATTATTCATATTAGTGGGTCGAGCAAGCAGGCTGTATTGCAGGCTGCGCAAGGTAGCGATGATGCTACTGAGCTGCCTATTCGGGCTATCCTTGGTCAGCAGGTCGCGCCGCTCTCAATCTACTGGGCTAAATAACTCAGCAGAGATTATGCAGGCTAGCTTGTAGAGGGCTGTTTTAAAGTAGGCCATCCATGGCCTGGGAAGAGACGGTTTTTCAAGCTAGCGAATAATGTCGCCGACTCGAACAATCTTTAAGGTATTGGTGCCGCCGTGGACATTCACAAAGTCCCCTTTGGTAATTAATACCAGGTCGCCATCGCTGACCGCATCGTACTCACGCAATTTTTCCACGGCACAGTGATTAACCTCAGAGGGGTCTAAGTCTGAGGTGTCAAATGGCACCGGCACCACGCCTTTGTATAGCGCAGTGATTTCGCAGGTACCCAGCTTTTGTGCCATGGCATAAATGGGTAGAGATGAGGTAATGCGTGACATTAGCAGTGGGGTAAAGCCGGTCTCTGTCATACAGATAACCGCTTTTACGCCATGCAGGTGGTTGGCTACATACATAGCTGACAATGCTAGTGACTCATCGATACGCTGAAAAGTCTGATGCATTCTGTGCTTGGAGCGCTGAGCCAGCGGGTGCTTTTCTGCGCCCTCAATGACTCTGGCCATAGCTTTAACTGTCTCTACCGGATAGTCGCCGACAGCAGTCTCTGCTGATAGCATTACCGCATCTGTGCCGTCCAGTACCGCATTGGCGACATCAAATACTTCGGCGCGAGTGGGGGTGGGAGCGCTGATCATTGACTCCATCATCTGGGCCGCGGTGATCACTACTTTCATGGCCGATATACCAGCGTCGAAAAGCTGCTATTGCACATCAAATAGATTGGCCTCACCGATTTCTACACCCAGGTCGCCACGGGCAACCATAACTCCGTCAGCACTCTCGATAATGCCAGGTAAAAATTCATCGGTGATCGCTTCGGCTCGCTCAACTTTGGCGATGATATGGGCGCTGCTCCCCGCTGCAGTTAGCAGGCTTCTGGTCTCTTCGATATCGTCTTTAGACTGTACAAATGAGATCGCCAGATAGTCGGTGTTTAATGCGGCGGCAGTTTTGATATCAGCTTTATCTTTCTCAGTCAGAGCCTTGGCAGACAGGCCGCCCCCAAACTTGTTAACGCCTTTTTTGCTGGATAGCACACCGCCCTGAATGACACGGCAGGCCACAGCATGATCTGTTTTTTCAGTGACCTCTAGAGTGAGGCGGCCATCGTCAAGTAACAGGATATCGCTCTGTTCTATATCTTCCAGCAACTCCTGAGCAATAAACACTCTGTCGTCATTGCCCAATGCTGGGTCCATCTGACTATCCAGAGTAAATCTGCTGCCCTCGGCAAGCTGAATTTTTTTGTCATCGGCAAAGCTGCCAATACGTATCTTTGGCCCCTGCATATCACAGAGAATGCCCACTGGCGTTTTAAGCTCTTTACCCATGCGACGAATTGTTTCCGCGCGTTGAGTATGCTCCTCGGCACTGCCGTGGGAGAAGTTGAGGCGGAAGACATTGACGCCGGCAACAATCAGATCTCTGATTCCCTGATCATGGCTGCTGCCGGGGCCAAGCGTGGCCAAAATTTTGGTTCTGCGGGGCATAGAGTTACTCGGGAGCGCTCAATAGAGCGATGCTGTTGTCGAGCATGCGGTTAGAGAAACCCCATTCATTGTCGTACCAGGCCATCACCTTAACCAGTGATCCGTTGACCCGCGTTTGCAGCGAGTCAAAGTTGCTGGAGTAGGGAATATGGTTGTAATCAGCAGAGACCAGAGGGTCGTCGCAGTAGCTCAGTACTTCGCTTAGGTCGCCTTCGGCGGCCTGCTTAAGAACTTGATTAACCTCGTCAATGGAGGTCTCTCTGCCAGCATTAAAGGTAAGATCAACCAAAGACACATTGATGGTTGGAACTCGCACCGCCAGACCGTCGAGCTTGCCGGCTAATTCCGGCATAACATCGCCAATAGCGACTGCCGCACCTGTTTTGGTGGGAATCATAGACTGGGTAGCCGATCGCGCACGGTAAACATCTGAATGGTAGACGTCGCTGAGTTGCTGGTCGTTGGTATAGGCATGCACTGTGGTCATATAGCCAGACTCAATGCCCATGGCCTCATGCAGTGGCTTGACCAGAGGTGCCAGGCAGTTGGTGGTGCAGGAGGCATTAGAGATAACCTGATGAGCCTGAGTCAGCATAGAGTGATTGATGCCATAGACGACGGTCGCGTCCACGTTGGAGCCAGGGGCCGAGATGATGACTTTTTTCGCGCCACCGGCAATATGCAGTGCGGCTTTATCGCGGCTGGTGAAGACACCTGTGCATTCACACACCAGGTCTACGCCCAGGTCACCCCAGGGTATATTGGCTGGATCGCGCTCGCAGAACCACTTAATTTCCTGGCCATTGATGGTGATTGCGTTATCGCCAACTTCCACCTGCTGACCAAAGCGGCCATGCACTGTGTCATACTTGAGCAGATGGGCACTGATTGAGGCATCGCCCAAATCATTAATAGCGACAATCTGAATTTTGTCCTGAAGGTCTGGGCGTTCATAGAGTGCTCTGAGAACATTGCGTCCGATTCGGCCAAAACCATTGATCGCGATTTTATACATAATATATATCTTCAAAGTGTAGTAAAATTACGTAAATTATAGGTTTAAATAGGGTTTTAAGCAATTTTTATTGGTATTTATTACGTAAATTTACATTAAATGAGTGCTTTTTGAGGTTTTGTTGCAGAAATATGAAATTTTGTTACAAAATGATCCTTTGGCAAGAGTTTTGTGTCGATACAATTTAAAATTAGCCCGCGCTGCGGGAAATTTAGCCATTTAATTACAACCTGAGTTGAGGCCCATGCACAGCCCGAATTTGATCAATATTATTACCGATGCCTTGCCGAGCCTGAATAAGTCAGAGACCAAAGTGGCCAATGTTATTTTGTCAGATCCCGATGCGGCCACTCAGTCCAGTATTGCTGCGCTGGCAAAAAAGGCCAGTGTTAGCGAACCTAGCGTCAATCGGTTCTGCAAGCGCTTTAATGCTTCCGGCTTTCCTGACTTTAAACTCAAATTAGCCAAGTCTTTGGTCAGTGGTATTCGCTTTGTAAACCGCAATGTAGATCCCAATGATGATGTGGCTAGCTATACCCCCAAAATCATTGACAGCACCATCAATACGCTGGCCTCTGTGCGCGATAAAATAAGCTATGCCAGAGTCAATCAGGTGGTGGACAAGTTAATCCAGGCTAAGAGGATTTACTTTTTTGGCCTGGGCGCCTCTGGGTCCGTGGCCCGTGATGCCGAGCACAAATTTTTCCGCTTTAATTTGCCGGTCTCCAGTCATGAAGATGTATTGATGCAGCGCATGCTGGCCTCTACAGGCGGGGCAGGGGATGTGTTCTTTATCGTCTCCCATACCGGTCGCACCAAAGAGGTTGTAGAGGTTGCAGAGATTGCCAGAAACAACGGCTCCACGGTTATTGGCCTGACCGCACCAGAATCGCCACTGGCCGCTATGTGTACATTGGCGATGGATGTTGATGTACCTGAGAATACAGATGAATACATGCCTATGGCATCTCGCATTGTGCACCTGGTGATTCTGGATGTGCTGGCCACAGGTATGACATTGCGCCGTGGGCCAGATTTCTTGCCTCATCTTGAAAAAATCAAAGGCAGTCTCAAGCCCACCCGTTATAAGAGCGACAGTTGATTGCACTTGCTATGGGGTGACGAAATACCCTGAATTCGCGCCAAAACCGGCAATTGGCTTGAGTAAAAGCCTTTAAATCTACTAGACTAAAACCCTATAAATGCAAATAAAGCTATCTAAAAAGGGTTGCTCAGATGTCATCATTACCACTGTATCCAGTCCCCGCTTCCTGGCAGGACTCTGCATGGATCAATAAGCAAAAATACACTGAGATGTATCGTCAGTCAGTAGATCAACCTGAACAGTTCTGGGCTCAACAGGCCGACGAATTTTTGACTTGGGATACACCCTGGCAGACTGTATGCAGCTACGATTTTTCTGCCGCTGAGGCCACTTGGTTTGGTGGCGGTAAATTAAATGTCGCGGTTAACTGTATTGATCGCCATCTGCCTCAGCGCGCTGGACAAACTGCGCTGATTTGGGAGGGTGATGACCCCAGTGACGATAAAAAGATTACCTATGCTGAGCTGCACGAGCAGGTGTCGCGACTGGGCAATGTGCTCCGCGATCGAGGAGTCAAGAAGGGTGATCGGGTGTGCATCTATATGCCTATGATCCCTGAGGCAGCCTATGCGATGCTAGCCTGTGCTCGCATTGGGGCTGTGCATTCAGTGGTGTTTGGCGGCTTCTCTCCCGAGGCATTAAAAGATCGTATTCTGGACTCTGACTGCCAACTGGTGATTACTTCGGATGAGGGAGTTCGAGGCGGTAAAACCATCCCTCTAAAACAGAATGTCGACAGTGCTCTGGCTCATTGTCCCAATGTGCATACCTGTCTGGTAGTAGAGCGCACATCTGGTGCCGTGGATTGGCTTGAGGGTCGCGATATTTGGTACCAGCAGGCCGTCGATACGGTATCTGCTGACTGTGTGCCGGAATCCATGGACTCGGAAGATCCGCTATTTATTCTCTACACCTCAGGGTCCACCGGCAAGCCTAAGGGTGTGCTGCACAGCACCGGGGGCTATCTGCTGATGTCCGCTATGAGTCATAAATACACCTTCGATTACAAAGAGGGTGATATTTACTGGTGTACTGCTGATGTTGGCTGGATTACAGGCCACAGCTACATACTGTACGGTCCGCTCTGCAATGGGGGTATCTCTCTAATGTTCGAAGGGGTGCCCACCTACCCGGATGCATCGCGGTTTTGGCAGGTGATCGACAAGCATCAGGTCAACCAGTTTTACACCGCACCGACTGCAATTCGTGCGCTTATGTCTGCAGGGAACGAGCCTGTAAAGAAGACCTCGCGGAGTTCTTTAAAATTGCTGGGTACCGTGGGCGAACCCATAAATCCCGAGGCTTGGGAGTGGTATTACAGAGTGGTGGGTGAGTCTCGCTGTCCTGTAGTAGACACCTGGTGGCAGACTGAGACCGGAGCCCATATGATGACTCCTCTGCCTGGCGCTACCGATCTTAAGCCAGGCTCTGCATGCCAGCCATTCTTTGGTGTAGAGCCTGTGTTGCTGGACCCTGAGGGTACTGAAATTGAGGGTGCTGGTGAGGGTCTACTGATGATCAAATCTTCATGGCCCAGCCAGATTCGCTCTGTATTTGGTGATCATAAACGCTGTATTGAGACCTACTTTAGCGCCTACCCCGGGTATTACTTTACTGGAGATGGAGCGCGTCGAGACGAAGATGGCTATTACTGGATTACCGGGCGTGTAGACGATGTGCTTAATGTGTCTGGCCATCGCATGGGTACCGCAGAGGTCGAGAGTGCGCTTGTACTGCATGAGGCTATTGCCGAAGCCGCAGTGGTGGGCTATCCCCATGATATTAAAGGGCAGGGCATTTACTGCTATGTTACTCCCATGGCAAATGTGAAGCCCGATGAGGCATTGCTCAAGGAGCTGGTAGCACTCTGTGTTGCAGAAATTGGCCCTATCGCCAAACCGGATATTATTCAATGGGCCCCAGGCTTGCCGAAAACCAGGTCGGGTAAAATTATGCGGCGTATTTTGCGCAAAGTGGCAGCTAATGAGCTGGATAGCCTGGGTGATACCTCAACATTGGCAGAGCCTGCAGTTGTAGGGGAGTTAATTGCAAACCGACACAACCGTTAGCTCGTAAAAATAGCCAGTTTTAAGCCTGCAAGAGCAATATAACAATAACAGGTATGCTCTATGAAAATCTTCGCTGCAATTGCCGTTGGGCTGCTGTTGGGTTATGCATTATTAGCTAACCTGCCTGCTGCTGAGCCGGTTAAAGATATAGCTTTTTACCAGTCTACGTCGGTGCAGGTAATTGCCCATGGCAATGGCCGGGCTCTACTGCCAGGTAATACATTGGAAGCGGCAGTCAATGCCATTGAGGTTGGCACAGATATCCTAGAGTTAGATATTCATCTGACCGCAGACAACCAGCTGGTGGTGCGTCATGATGACATGATTGACACCACGACCAATGGCAGTGGATTGATTGCCGAAATGACTTTGGCCGAAATTCAGCAATACGATGTTGGCTTCCACAAGATTGATTTTCCTGAACTCTCTTATCCTCCAGGGATTGTGGTTCCGACACTTGAGTCGCTGTTTGCCCGCCTACCTGATAGTCGCTATCTGATTGAGTTAAAGCCCGAGGGAACATCAGCTGCAGACCATCTCTGCCAGCTGGTTAATCGGTACAGTCTCGCAGAGCAGGTGGTAATCGGCTCGTTCCATAGCTCCGTGTTACGATATTTTCGCCATATTTGCCCGGATGTTCCAACATCTCTGGGGCAGTCTGAAGTGGCATTGCTGGTCGTTCTTAGTCGTTTGGGGCTGGGCCATTTATTTAGCTCGCCAGGTGTATCTGCCCAGGTTCCGGTGGTGTACGGTGGTTTTGAGATTCTGACCCCAGCGATTATAGACGAGGCTCATCAACTCAACCTCCGCATTGATGCCTGGACAGTGAATGACCCGCATTTAATGCAAAAGCTGATTGACAGTCAGGTGGACGGTATCATAACCGATCGGCCGGATATTTTGCGTGCTATGCTAGTGCAGTGAGATGAATAAGGGCGATAACTGATCAATTAATGTCGCATTTAAACTAAAATTGGTCTAAAAATAATACACAGGTGGATAGCAATGAGTAGCATAATGGCAACTATGAAACTTGATATTAGCAAACAACTCGCAAGGCTGATGAGAGAGCGTAGACTGTCCCAGAGCGCGTTGTCCAGGGCGACCGGAGTACCTCAGCCCACTATTAACCGTATTCTGAGTGAGGTCACTCGAGAGCCGCGCCGCGACTCTGTGGTGCGCATCGCCAATTTTTTTGGTGTGACGCCAGAATCCCTTTACGGTCCACCCCTTAAAAAGCCTGCAGGTGAAGACTCAGTGTCGGTGGAAGAGCTGTACGAGCGTATTCAATCCCTAAGTGATAGCGATAGAGCCGCTCTTTTTGCCAAGGTAGCTGAAAAACTTAGCTAGATTGATGGCTAGTCTTATCGGCTACCAGTTCAAGCAACTGCTGTCGCTGTGAAAATGGCAGGCTTTCCAGCCAGGATGCAAATCTTTCCAGCCCACCATCAAAGGCTTCCTTGAAGGCGTTCTTGTCATGGGTCTCGGGTGTATTAAGCACTGATATTTCCCTTATTTTTAGTCTTATTGAGATCTATCCTGATCCACTGCTAAGAGCTTTTAATACAAAGGTTCTTAAAACTCTACCATAGCAGTGCGATTCTTCCTTGAAACGGCCTTGATCGAACCATTCTCATAGCTGTAAATTAAAGGATACTGAGTCAAGTTCATATAATTCTGAAGGACTAATACTAAAGTATTAGTTGTTGCTCCATCCCCTATACACCTCTCTCTGACTGCAATAGCACCAATCTGGCCAGTTTTTACGTAGATGCTTCGAAAAAATTAACTTGTTTTCTTCCATTAGGTCTGTATAAAAACCCTATGGATATTATTCTGCACAGCTCCTCTGGTTCTGTCTTTTGGCTATCGGTCACCACGGCTTGTCTACTAGGCGCTATGTCCCCCGGCCCGAGCCTGGCGTTAATCATCAACCACTCGCTATCGCAGGGAAAGGTAGCGGGAATCTGTGCTGCGCTGGCCCACGGTCTGGGTATTGCGCTATTTGCTTTTGTAACCGCCTTCGGCCTTGTGGTTGCTGTAGATAAAAATCCTGAAGTGTTTGATGTTATTCAGATTTTGGGCTGTCTATTTCTGCTGTATCTGGCCGTAAGGCTACTATTTGCACCAATGAATAGGTACGCCGACATTAGCATGGCGGTGCGATCCTCTTATCTGGCTGCCGCCCGGGACGGCTTTTTAATTGCCCTGGTCAATCCAAAGATACTTATCTTCTTTACAGCCCTATTTAGTCAATTTGTCACTGCAGGCAGCTCAGATTGGGAAAAACTAAGTCTTACTCTGATCGCCGGTGGTGTTGATGCTCTCTGGTATATGCTGGTGGTTTTATTGGTGTCCCATTCCGGTGCCATGATCAGATTTCAGCGCAAAAGCTGGGTGATAGATAAGATCTTTAGTCTGATACTCTTTGTTATGTCCAGCTACTTTATCAGTCAAATAATACAGCGTAGTGATTGGCTTGAGCTTCTGTAAACTGCTGTGATTCCACGAGAAATTTTAAACAGGATCTTAATCCATGGCCTCATTTGATGTGCTTTTCCAGCTAGCTGCCATCACCAGAGGCGGCCCAGAGGTATTTGAAGCAGCACTGCCTGTGCCCAAAACTAGTCAACAACTTATGGCCCAGCCTGATGACCGCTACCTGTCGATGATGGCGCGATGTATTTTTCGCGCAGGTTTTGTATGGCGGGTGATAGATAATAAATGGCCAGGGTTTGAAATGGCTTTTTCGCAGTTTAATCCGCTGGCTGTTGCACATTTTAGCGATGAAAAGCTAGAAGAGCTGGCTCAGGATCGCAGCATAGTGCGCAACTTCACCAAAATTGTCGCCGTGCGCAACAATGCGGTCTACGTATTAGATCGTCAGCGCAGTCATGGCAGTTTTGGAGAATTTATCGCCCACTGGCCCGAGGATAATATTACTGGTCTGTGGCTCGAATTAAAAAAGCAGGGCAGTCGCCTAGGGGGCAACTCCGGTCCTATGATGTTGCGTAGCATGGGGCGAGATACTTTTTTATTGACCAATGATGTCTGTCAGGCGCTGGTGCACCATGGATTTATAAAAAAGTTTAGTCCCAATTCTCAGCGAGATTTAAAGTTGGTGGAGCAGGTGTTTGAAAACTTGCGCCAGGAGTCTGGAAGGCCTCTATGCCAAATCAGCCGCATACTTGCCTGCACTCTTTAACCGCAACATCAGGGGGCTGTTGATCGGGCCTTAGGGCCGATGGTACTATACCTCCGTTTCCTAAGGGGCGGTCAGATTGGCCTGAGAAGTACCCTTTGAACCTGATCCGGATTATGCCGGCGTAGGAATAGGACTACTAGCTTTTTGCCCTGCCCCCCGTCTTTGACTCCGGGTCTCCTTAACTAAAGTTACTGAGGCTCATCTATGAATTTTTATAAATCCAAATGTTTTACTCTGCCATGCCTGCTAGCTATAGGTATCGGCAATGCACTGCCAGCTGTGGCTGATACTGTTATTGATGAAATTATTGTCAGTGCGAATTTGCGCGATGTGACGTTGTTAGATACAGCGGCCAGCATTACTGTAATCGACGCGGAGGTTATCAGTCAGCGACAGGCCAGGCATTTGGAGCAGCTATTAAATATTGCACCCAACGTCAATTTTTCCAGTGGGGCCTCCCGAGGGCGGTTTATTCAGGTACGTGGCATCGGTGAGCGCAGCCAATTTATCGAACCCCTAAATCCCTCTGTTGGAATTCTGGTTGATGGTATAGATTTTACCGGTATTGCCGGTGCAGCAACCACTATGGATATCCAGCAGGTTGAAATCTTGCGGGGCCCTCAGGGTACTCTCTACGGTGCCAACGCGCTGGCAGGACTCATCAATCTGCAGTCTGTACAACCGGGCGAGGATCTGGCGGGAAAACTGTCAGTCGCTGTCGGAGACTACAATACTCGCACAATCGGTGGCAGTGTCGGCGGACCAGTTAGAGATAACCTGGGTTTTCGTATTGCTGTGCAACAGCACAGCAGTGATGGCTATATTGACAATGATTTTTTAAATCGCGATGACACCAATAATATTGATGAGCTGAGCCTTAGGTCTATTTTAGCCTGGCAGGCTAGCCCTGAAACCCAACTCAAACTGACGATTTTTTATGTCGATGCCGACAATGGTTACGATGCTTTCTCGCTGGATAATACAAGAAGTACATTGTCAGATAATCCCGGCCAGGATCGCCATGAAGCTACAGCTGTGTCGCTGCAAAGCAGCTGGCAGGGCAATCAGAACTTTGAGCTGGCCAGTACCCTCAGTTATGCCAACAATAATCTGCAATATGGTTACGACGAAGACTGGACCTACACTGATATCTGCATTGACTTTGTGTGTATCTATGATGGCTATGCCTCGGAAGATAACTATATTCGCGACCGCGATAATAGCAGCCTTGATCTGCGCCTGGTCTCCAAAGATGGAGCGCAAATTTTAAATGACAGCACTGACTGGGTGCTGGGTGTTTATTGGCGTGATCAGACTGAGCAACTACTGCGTCAGTACACCTATGCAGCTGGCGACTTCACCAGTGATTTTGATACCAGCAATCGGGCTATTTATGGCCAGCTGGATACGCAATTATCCAGCGCTCTAAGCCTAACCACTGGGTTGCGTCTTGAAAATCGCACAGCTGATTATCAGGACAGTCAGCTAGTTGATCATGCTGTTGATGAGAATTTGTACGGTGGTCGTATCGCTTTGAATTATCAGGCCGCGGACAATACTCGTATCTATGGCTTGATATCCCGCGGCTATAAAGCTGGTGGCGTCAACAGTGATCCCAGTCTGGAGGCGGCTGCGCGTGAATTTGACACCGAGCAAATGTGGAACCTCGAGGCTGGTATCAAAGGCCTGTGGCTGGACGGTGCTCTGCAGATGCAAATCTCAGCTTTTTATCAGCTACGAGATGATATCCAAATTAAGCAGTCGCTGGTGCAGCCAATTGAGCAGACCAATGCCACGAGCTTTACCGATTACTTTAGCAATGCCGCCAAAGGTAAAAACTATGGCCTTGAACTAGAATTTAACTGGCTTGCCAATGAGGCCCTGAGCCTGTTTGGTTCTGTTGGCCTGCTGCAAACTGAGTTTGATACGCCGCTATCCGAGACATTAAATAGCCGCGACCAGGCCCATTCACCCAGCTATCAGTTTGCTCTGGGTAGTGCTGTTCAGTTAACTGACAGCCTGACTCTGAGTATAGATATAGAGGGCAAAGATGAGTTCTTCCTGTCCTCTCGGCACAGCGCTCAGACGCGGGCTTATGAGCTGATTAATACCAAGATAGCCTACAAATCTGGTGATTGGGAGTTATCTGCCTGGGGCCGCAATCTGACTGATAAAGATATTATTGTGCGCGGCTTTGGCAGCTTCGGTAATGACCCCCGTAAAGGCTATGTGACCGAACCCTATTATCAGTTTGGCGCTCCGCGAACTATTGGTTTAAGCGGCGTATATCAGTTTTAAGGGCAGTTCAATCACGAGGAGCAGACTATGCAGGTAACCATTGATATCAGTATGTATCCCAACCGGGAGGATTTTATTCCACCCATCAAAGGTTTTATTGACAAGATCAACAGGTTCGACAACCTTAAGGTAACAACATTTCCCACTAGCACGGTGGTGCAGGGAGACTTTGAACACGCCATGTCTGCTGTGCAGGATACAATTTCTGACTGTTATCGGGAGTTTAATATGGCCATCTACGTGGCCAAAATAATTCCCGGCTACGAGGCGCTCTAAGGGGTGTTTGACTGGGTGGGTCTTGAGACCATGGCGGTAGTATTGGCTATCGCCTATCTACTGTTGGCGGTAAGAGAGAATATTCTCTGCTGGTACTGTGCTTTTTTTAGCACAGCCATTTATGTGTGGATTTTTGGCGATGTAAATCTGTATATGGAGTCAGCGCTAAATATTTACTATATGGCGATGGCCCTCTATGGCTGGTACCAATGGCAATACGGAGGCACAGCTCAGGAGGGGGTTGCTATTTGCAGCTGGACAGCGGCCCAGCATCTGCAGTGGGTAGCATTGATTTTATTGGCAAGCTTGGTTTCCGGGTACTTTTTAGCTCAGAGTACCGATGCTCATTTGCCCTACATTGATTCATTTACCACCTGGGCTAGCGTAGTAACCACCTGGATGGTAGCGCGTAAAGTCCTCGAAAACTGGTTGTATTGGTTGCTGATTAACTCTGTTTCCATTGGCCTGTTTATCGACCGAGAGCTCTATCAAACTGCGGCCATGCTTGGGGTATACTTGCTGCTATCCCTGATTGGCTACTTTGCGTGGAGAAAGACCTATCTCGAACAGAACCCAGACAGTAATGCAGCTAGCCCTGTCTAGCTGGCAGGACTGGAATACCAGCGGGCTCGAAGCCCCTGAAGCAGAGCCAGAGGTTGTCAGCGAGCTTTTTGGTGGGCGCACCAATAAAACCTTTTTGGTTTCCAGCGGCGACTTTCGGGCTGTGGTCAGGGTTAACTCCCCCGATGCGGTTAAGCTGGGGATTGATCGGCAGCGCGAAAAGCGCATTCTGCAACTGTTGCAGCCCACTGGTCTGGTGCCCAAAGTTTTATTTATTCATGATGAGTTTTTGGTCTCAGAGTTTATCGAAGGCAATTCTCTTACCGATAAAAGTTTAAAAAACAGCCATATTATGGAGTCCCTGTCCGAGGCCTTGGCTGTGGTTCAGTCGATACAGATGCCTGATGCCAGCCCGCGCAACTATCTTGATTACTGCCGGCAATATCTCAACCAGCTGTCAGAGGTCACAGTATCAGCCTTGGTGGTGAAGCAGATTGAAGAGGCGGCCAGAGCCGTGGACGGGGAGGCCTGGGATCCGGTAATTTGCCACCATGATATGGTGCCTGAAAATATTATTGTCAATGACAGAGGGCTGTTTATTATAGATTGGGAATATGCTGCACTGGGTCATCCAGGGCTGGATTTTCTGCGTCTGTACGGATCGGACTATGCGTCACCAGAAAGCCAAAAAGAGTCCCTGCAGTCTCTTTTCAAGGTCAAGCAGGCAATGGATAAGCTCTGGTTGGCAGTGCAGCTTTAAGTTTACTGAGATTTATTAGGCGGATTAAATGAGTGATCAAGGCTATAACCAGTTAAATGAGCAAGAGCAGTATGTGATCTTGCAGAAGGGCACAGAACCTCCGTTTGTGGGCAAGTACACCGATAACAAGGCCGAGGGTCTCTATCTATGTAAACAGTGTAGTAGCCCTTTATACAGGTCAGAACATAAGTTCCCCTCCCATTGTGGCTGGCCGAGCTTTGACGATGAGATTGAGGGTGCGGTGCGCCGTGAGCCCGATGCAGATGGCCGGCGAGTGGAGATTGTTTGCGCTAACTGCAATGGCCATCTGGGGCACGTATTTGAGGGTGAGGGCTTTACTGATAAAAATATACGCCACTGCGTAAATAGCATCTCTATGCAGTTTGTCGCGGCGGACTGATCTCCAGCTCCAGCCTAAACATTTAATCTCGAAAGTTTTTAAATTGAAAGGGCTGCCCTAGGTCTGCCTCACGTATCATCGCCATTACGGCTTGCAGGTCATCGCGTTTTTTGCCGGTCACTCTCACCTGGTCACCCTGGATAGCCGCCTGTACCTTTAGCTTTTGATCTTTAATTAGTTTGACGATTTTTTTGCACAGTTCAGAGCTGATTCCCTGCTTAAAATTGACCTCCAGTGAAAACGTCTTGCCTCTGTGTACAGACTCTTCCTCACAGTCGATTACTCGTGGATCAATCTTGCGCTTGATCAACTGGGCGCGAAAAATATCCAATAACTGCTGACATTGAAAGTC
>JAYPYO010000040.1:0-17581 GCA_038135995.1 Porticoccaceae bacterium | reverse complement strand
GTCTTTTTCGGGACGGTTCCAGGTGCCATCGGCACAGATAACAATGCGTTTCATAGCGGCTTCCTTGTCTGAGACAAAATATGGGTCAGGGTTTTGCCGTTGAAACTGCGAGGCTGCCTGTAGCCTCTTCAACCTGATTTAAGCCTAGACCAAAAAAACCGCTACTAAACTTTATTATTGCCGCTGGTGCTATTTTTGCGCATTGAGCTCGGCAAAGTATTTCTGTGCCGCCTGATTGACCCTGGGCGCCAGATAGAGAGCGCTGATCATGGTGGGAATGGCCATGGTGGCATAGGTGGCCAAAATTAAACCATTAACAATATCCATGCTGACTACAGCACCGGCCAGCAACAGTATCAGATAGATAGGCGTGTACCAGTACTGGCGCTTGGCCCCCAGTAAAAAACCCATGCATTTCACTCCGTAAAACCACATAGTGACCATGGTGCTAAAGCTGAGCAGACCCACCATAATCAGCAGCAAATACATGCCGGTAACAGGAAATACCTGTTGGATTGCACGGGCGGTAAGCGTTACACCCTCAATACCGGCCTCGGTCTGCCAGACTCCGGTCAGTAAAATAATCAATGCGGTGCAGGTGCACACCAGCAATGTGTCGACCACCGGGCCTACCATAGCCACAACGCCCTCGCGAATCGGCTCGGCGGTCTTGGCCGCACCATGGGCCATGGACTCAGTGCCAATACCCGCCTCATTGGAAAATGCACCGCGGCGCACACCTATCAAAATAACCGCACCTATAGAGCCGCCAGCGGCCGCCTGGCCAGTAAAGGCGTCGGTAACGATTAACAACAGGGTTGCAGGAATCTCTGCGGCATAATTAAACATCACCGTCAGAGTCATAAACAGATACAGCAGTACCATGGATGGCACCAGACGCACAGTAAGTTTGCCTATCCGCTCGATGCGCCCAATAACCACCACTGCCACCAACAGAGCCACTACAGAGCTGGCCAGCAGATCAAAAGTAAAATGCTGATCGCTGGTGGCCCAGCCCGCTGGTATGGCCACCACATCACGCAGTAGCTGAATAAACTGATTGGCTTGGAAAATCGGCAGCGCGCCAATCAGACAGGCGGCGGCAAACAGTGCAGCCAATGGATACCAGCGCTTGCCCATGCCCTCCATAATCACGTACATGGGACCACCATGTAAGGTGCCATCGGAACCCTCAGAGCGATACATTACCGCCAGAGAGGCGGTATAAAACTTGGTAGCCACACCAACAATGGCTGTCACCCACATCCAGAACACAGCACCGGGCCCACCAATGCTGATAGCAATGGCTACGCCGGCTATATTGCCAAGACCAATGGTGCCTGACAGAGCGGTGGACAGGGCTTGAGAATGGGGTATGCGCCCGGGATCATTGGGGTCGCTTAACTTGCCACTCAGCAGCGCAACGGCATGACCAAAATAGCGGTAGGGACGAAAGCGCGAGTAGAACATAAAGAACAACCCACCACCGACCAGCAGCACAACCAATGGTGTACTCCACATCATATCTGCCCAGGCGTTAAAGAAGTCCTCGAGTTGCTGTAGGGTCATAGGGTTATTCTTATTATTTTAACATCGCTTGTTTAACCGGATGCGGAGCTAGGCAATAGGCTTTACGTAGAGTACCAGACTGTGGCCAACCAGTTCATAGCCCTTTTTTCTGGCAATTTTCTCCTGTAGCTGTTCAATTTCTTCATCGTGAAATTCAATAACCAATCCGGTATCGGTACACACCATATGATCGTGGTGCTCACCCCGGTCCAGCTCATAGACTGCTGGGCCATTGTCAAAGTTGTGGCGCTCAATAAGACCTGCGGTTTCAAACTGGGTGAGCACTCGGTAGACAGTGGCGATACCAACATCTTCATCGGCATCACGCAGTGACTGATAGATATCTTCAGCAGTCATATGGCGATCAGGGCAGTTCTCAAGAATTTGTAAAATCTTAACTCTTGGCAATGTGACCTTAAGACCGGCTTTTTTGAGTTCCTGATCTTCAGTAGTCATGCTTTACCTCTTCTCTATATCATCATCATTGGGTATTATCCCCGTTCGCGCCACCAACTGGAAGCCCACTAATGCGATTAGCCTTTATCTGTTTGATTTTATCCTCCCTATTCTCCACTGGATGCAGCTGGTTAAAGTTTCCCGGAGTGCACAAAGTAGATATTCAACAGGGCAATATAGTTAACCAGGAAATGATTGATAAGCTGCGTCCTGGCATGACTCAGTCGCAGGTGCAGTTTGTCCTGGGCACCCCGCTGATAGTCGACAGTTTTAATAATATGCGCTGGGACTATTTTTACAGCCGCCTGTCGTCCTATGGGGTAAAAACCGAAGAGCGCATGACCATCTACTTTGATGATGAGGGCAAGCTTGAGCGCATGACCGGAGACTATTTGCCCAGCTCAGCTATTGCCGAAGAGCGCTAGTCTGACTTTTCAGCGGCCTTGGCCGCTGCCTCTGCGGCCCGGCGGCGGCGAACCTCTTTGGGGTCTGCAATCAGCGGGCGGTAAATTTCCACCCTATCCATTGACTGGAGCTTATACACAGCTGGCTCATCAAGGCCTTTTGTCCCTAAAACCTGCGAAAAAACACCCATCTTGTCGCTATCTGCGTCGATTTCCGGAAAATCGCTCAAAATTCCGGACTGTTTGACTGCTTCCATAGCAGTGGTGCCCTGAGGCACCGAGAGCTGCTTTAAAATCTGTTTGTCTGGTCTGGCAAATGCCACCTCAACAGTGATCATAGTCTCAGCGCTCATACGCCATCTCCCTTTAACAGTAGATCGGCCCGCTGACACAGCGCGTCGACCAGATTATTGGCCACAGAGGCAAACAGGTTGGATGAGGCCAGCCCTAGGCCTCTGTTACTAAACTCAAACTCCAGATCCAGCGATACTTTGCAGGCCTGGTCGGTCAGCGGCTTAAATTCCCACAGCCCCCTAAAGGTTTTAAATGGACCATCTTCCAAAGTCATTTCAATCTTCTCAGGTGCCTGCAGTCTATTGCGAGTCATAAAACTGAGCTTTACACCGGCTTTTTTAAGATCCAGGCGCGCCAGCATGCTGCTGTCAGTATGCTCAAAAACCTCCACGCCAGTGCAGCCATCCATAAACTGGGGATAACTGCTGACATCATTGACCAGACTGTACATCTGTGCCGCTGAATGCATAACCAGCGCCGAACGCTTGACCGATGCCATAGACAGACCTAGGAGAAAAACTTGTCGTAGATTCCCATCACAAATACCGCACCTATAGCCAGGGGTGCAATATAGCGCAGGGTGAGCCGCCACAGCTGCATTACCTTTGGCGAGGTGCCAGCCATCTCGGCATCAACCAGTTCTCTCTTCATGGCATAGCCAACAAATAGAGCAATCAGCAACCCCGAGATCGGCAGCATAATATTGGCGGTAAGGAAGTCTAAAAAGTCAAAGAAGGTAAATCCCGCCACTTTGTACTGGGACCACAGATTAAACGATAGCACTGAGCCCAGACCCAGCACCCAGGCAAAACCAGCCAGCAACAGATTGGCGCGCACCCGCCCCAGATTTTTGGTTTCAATCAGCCAGGCCACACAGGGCTCAAGCAGAGAAATAGCCGAACTCCAGGCGGCTATAGACACCAACACAAAAAAGATAGCGCCGATTAACAGTCCGCCAGGCATGCTGCCAAAGGCCACAGGCAGGCTAATAAACATCAGCCCGGGCCCGGCACTGGGCTCAATTCCCTGGGTGGCAAAAACAATCGAAAAGATAATCAGACCGGAAATAATAGCCACTGAGCTATCAAAGAAGGCCACAATCAGGATGGTCTTACCTATATTGGCTTTCGGCGGCATGTAGGCGCCGTAGGCCATAATGGCACCCATACCAATGCTCAGGGTAAAGAAGGCCTGACCCATGGCTTCGAGCACACCGCGCCAACTCAGAGCATCGAGATTAAAATTAAACAGAAAGCCCCAGGCAGCGGCAAAGTTGCCTTTGAAGTAGGCAAAGCCCAACAGCACCAGCATCATAACAAATAGCAGCGGCATCAAAATCTCAACAGCCACCCCCAGCCCTTTCTTGACGCCACCCACCACTACGCCCACACAGAGCAGCATAAATATCGACTGCCACATAACCAGACGACTGGGATCTGCCAGCAGATTGCCAAATACTGCCGCCGCCGACTCGCCGTTGACACCGCGCAGCTCGCCCGAGGCCACCTCAAAAATATAATCAAGCGCCCAGCCGGCAATCACTGCATAAAAACTGAGAATCAGCATGCCCGCGGCCACACCCAGCCAGCCCACATGCCGCCACCGTGGGTTGGCATTGCTCTGTGTAACAGCATCGCGCATAGAGTTAATAGGACTCTGACCGCCACTGCGACCAATCAGTACCTCGGCCATCATAACCGGCACACCAATCAGCAGAATACAAGCCAGATAGACCAGCACAAAGGCACCGCCGCCGTTACTGCCGGCAACATAGGGGAACTTCCACATATTGCCCAAGCCAACAGCAGAACCTGTGGCAGCCATAATAAAAGTCCAGCGACTCGCCCAGGTGCCGTGCATACCTTTTTGTTGTAGCGCCATATTACTGCTCCATTTTTTGTAAGCGGAATTGTAACCCACAACTGCCCGCTAGCGAATAACCGATCTAATTTCTGTGGGGCGTATGAATACCTTAGGACAATTTATACAGCCCACGTATAATCTGCCCATGAGCAAAAAGAAGCCAAAACAGCAATCCAGCACCATTGCGCTTAATCGCAAGGTCAAACATGATTATTTTATCGAAGAAAAATTCGAGGCAGGCATATCTCTTATGGGCTGGGAAGTTAAGAGCCTCAGAGAGAGTAGGGTAAATCTGACAGATACCTATGTGTTTCTGAAAAATGGCGAAGCTTTTTTAATAGGCACTAATATCTCTCCCCTGCCCTCGGCGTCGACCCATTACGTGACTGAGCCCACACGCACCAGAAAACTACTGCTCAATCACCGCGAGCTGAAAAAGCTTGAGGATGGTGTTAACCAGAAAGGTCACACCTGTGTATGCACCGCCCTATACTGGAAGGGTCATCTGATTAAATGTGAGATCGCCCTGGCTAAAGGCAAGGCCGCCTACGACAAGCGCAACGACGACAAAGACCGCGACTGGAGCAGGCAGAAGCAGCGTCTAATGCGTCACTCCTCCTAGAATATATCGGCTGGAAAAACTATGGCTAATAATCGTCTCGGCACCGCTATCTCCGGCCCCGCATTAATTCTGGAAGGTGCCAGATTACTCTGGCATCCAAGCATTCGCTGGCTGGTACTGCTGCCACTGCTAATTAATATACTGCTGTTTTTTAGTCTCACTGCGGTCGCTGGCCAATGGCTGGGGGACTGGCTGGACAGCATGGTCAATGCGGTACCCGACTGGCTACACTGGCTGGTATGGATTGTCTGGCTATTGTTTTCGATACTTGCACTGGTGATCTATGGGTTAAGCTTTACCCTGGTCGCCAATCTGATTGGCTCACCTTTTTATGGGCTGATTGCCGAGCGAGTCATGATTATGCAGGGTGCTGGCCCAGCGGCTGGCGCTGGCTCGGCACTGGGAGTGGCCTGGCAGAGTTTCACGCGTCAGCTGCAACTGCTGGCTTATTTTATTCCGCGGACCATTGGCGTTGGCCTGCTGACCCTGGTAGTGAGTTTTGTGCCGGTTTTAAACCTGCTGGCTCCGGCGATTGCGGGGTGCTGGGCTGCCTGGTCACTGGCAATCCAGTATCTGGATTATCCCGCCGATATCGATGCTGTATCCTTTAGCCAGCTGATCGATCAGGCTGGCCAAAATAGATGGTCCGCCATGGGCTTTGGCTTCGCGGCGCTGGGCGCCTCGGCTATACCGCTGCTCAATTTACTGGCGCTACCTGCAGCGGTGGTTGGTGGTACTTTACTCTGGTGCAGAACTTACCAGACGCCTGATAATTAGGCTTATTGCTCTTGAACCAGATGCTCCTCTGGCATGGTGCAGGGTAACTTCATATCCAGTAGCTTCTCTATGGGCTCTAACAGGAACGCATCATCTTCACAGGCGAAGCTAATAGAGGTACCGGTTTTGCCTGCACGACCGGTGCGACCAATACGGTGCACATAGTCCTCGGGCTCCTCTGGCAAGGTGTAGTTGATCACATGACTTATGCCATCCACATGAATACCTCGGCCTGCCACATCGGTAGCTACCATCACTTTCAATGCACCGGATTTAAATTGCTCCAGTGCCTTCATACGTCGGTTTTGAGGCACATCGCCGGATAGCAAACCAACCTTAAAGCCTTTTTTCTTGAGCTTCTCGTGGAGATTGCGACAGATATCCCGACGGTTGGCAAACACCATGACGCTGTCGACATCATCGTTGACCAGAATATTATTCAGCAGAGCAAACTTCTCACTGGCAGTGGTGATATAGATGCGCTGGTCCACTGTATCTGTGGCCACACGCTCGGCACCAATCTCTACAGTGACCGGGTTATCTGTCCAGGTCTCGGACAGACGCATTATCTCTGGAGTAAAGGTCGCAGAAAACAGCAATGTCTGCCGCTCTTCACGCTTTGGGGTCAGGCGCACAAGGCGGCGCACCTGAGGAATAAAACCCATATCCAACATGCGGTCGGCTTCATCGATTACCAGCACCTCAACCTGATCCAGATACAGGTCGCGGTTGTTGGCAAAGTCCAGCAGGCGCCCGGGGGTACCCACCAAAATATCGCAGTGAGACTTTTGCATTTTTGCCAATTGCTTGCCGTAGTCCATACCACCGACCAGGCAGTGCACCCTCAGGTCGGTATGCTTTAACAGCTGGGTAGCGTCGTCGGCAATTTGAATCGCCAACTCGCGAGTAGGTGCCATAATCAGTGAGCGCGCTTCACCCATATAGCGCTCATCGTCAATAGGGTGCTTTAGCAGATCGGTAATAATACTTATCAGAAAAGCTGCAGTTTTACCGGTTCCAGTCTGCGCCTTACCCACCATGTCATGGCCATTTAAACTATGGGGTAACGAAGTGGCCTGAATAGGTGTGCAGTAGTGAAAACCCGTATCCTGGATACCGCGCATTAATGTGGCTGGCAGATCAAAGTCATGGAAGCGTGTCTTGCCCTCTTGCTCCGGCACAACAAACTGGGAAATATCCCAACTCTTGCCTGCACCTTTGCCGCCACCCCTTTTGCGAGGAGCTCTCTTGGCCTTGGGTTTGTCGGCTGCTATATCAGCTGGAGCCGCAGTTTCTTCAGAAGCAGTATTGTCAGTCAAAATAATTAGTCGCAGTGATTAATAGTCAATAATGTGGGCAGGTGCAGGCTTTTGGGGCGCAGCCCTAGCCACGATTGGCGCGGAGTGTAGCAGAATTGTAAATAAACCGCTGAAAAGAATATATTTCCCTTGACTGGGATATTGACCCTGAGTATGGAAAAATGCCGGACTCCATACAATAGCTCGCTATCTCAGATATCGGGCGATCCAGTAATCCGCACTAACCCAGCGCCCTGCACCGGTAAACAACAGGCTCAGCAGCATAATGAAATAGGTTGCGGCAAACTCAATGCCATTGTTGAGCACCACAAAACTACCCTTTTCCGTTAGCCAGCTATAGTTGCCATGTCGGCGCAGCAGGCTTTTTGCCGCCGCCACACGCTGACCTACCTCCTCGCTATTTTGCAGACTGCGCGCAGCCGCCGGTATACCCACTGCGGCCAATACTGTTGCCGTGCTTGTCTGAGGATCTGCGGGGGCTATGGCAAACCAGCCATTGTCCCAGTGAGTGGTGCCTGCGGCTACCAACATGGTGATCATCAATGGCAACACCAACAGGCGTGTCGCTAAACCCAGCAATAGAGCAACACCGCCAAATAACTCAGCGCTGGCAGCCAAAAAAACCATCAGCCTGGGCATGGGCAGCCCCAGGCCCCAGTCAGCGCTGCCAAACCAGGCCACCATGCTGTCAAAATTGGCGAACTTATGGGCGCCAACAGCAATAAAAATTGGTGCCAGATAAAGCCTCAGGGCCAGGGGTCCCAGCCAGTCGATGGTTTTTAATTTACTGATCAATACATTGGAAAGGCTGACAAGTCTGTGCATTAGTAAGCTCCTTTTAAATTGCTCCGCTAAACAGCGCTCTGCTGCGGCAGTTTTAATTCCACCGCGCTTTAGAGCACAGCACAGAAAAAAAATTCCTCAGCTCGGCTGCTACCCAGACAAAGGCTAAATATTGCTATCTTTGCTATGGCCATTGAACGAGAATAACCGCTCAACCAATTAGAACTAAACAATGAATCCTGCTGCTCAATCAATGCCATCCTTTGTGCAAAATGCCAGCGATCTGCTGCGTTTGGCCGGGCCTCTGATGCTCGGTCAACTGGCTGTATTTGGCATGACCGTCACTGATATCTATATGGCCGGCCAGGTGAGCACGGAAACCCTCGCGGCACTGCAACTGGGCGGCAGCATCTGGGCCATGATCAACCTGCTGGTGATCGGCATTATGATTGCTAACAGCCCAATTATCGGTAATTTTTGGGGCGCAGGTGAACAGCACAGGGTGCGCTTTCAGTTTCAGCAGGCTCTGTGGCTGGCTCTGCCTCTGGGCGCGGTGGTCTGCGGTGCTATTTTACTGGGCGTTGTTATGCTGGGATATCTGGATATCTCCGCAGAGGTGTATCGTATTGCCCGTGGCTATCTGCTGCCCTACCTGATTACTGGTTTTATGTTTCCCGCGTTTTTTGCCTTTCGCAGTACCTTTGAGGGTATGGGTGATATCCGCCCAGTGATGATTTTTAACTGTCTGGCATTCCTGCTCAATGGCGTGCTGGATTATATCTTTGTATTCGGCAAGCTCGGCTTACCCGCTATGGGCGGCATAGGTGCCGCCTGGGCAACCACCCTGGTTATGACCTTTCTATTGCTGGCCATGGCGGCCTATGGGCGCTACGCCCAAAATATGGGCCGACTACAGCTGTATCAGCAGTTTGCAGCGCCCAGTATGGCTGCCATTGGCGAGATACTGCGCCTGGGGATTCCGATTGCGCTTATGATTGCTGCGGAGATTGGTTTCTTTGCCATTATTCCTATGCTGATTGCCCATCTGGGCGCCAATGTGCTGGGCGCCCATGCCATTACTAATAATCTGGATGCTCTGGCCTTTATGATCCCTCTGGGTATAGCCCAGGCGCTGACGATTAAGGTATCTCACGCTCAGGGACGCAATGATCCGCTGGCCGCACGGCAGATCTGTCTCACCGGGTTTAAGCTGGTGCTGATGCTCGCGGTGATTTTAGGCACCATCAAGATTACCCTGCGCCATGATTTCGCAGCGCTGTTTAGCGGCGATGCAGATGTGCAGATGATTGCCGCCAATCTGTTTTTATTCTCTGCTGCGCTGGGCTGTTTTGACTCCATGCAAATGGCCAGCTCTGGCGCTCTGCGCGGGTTTAAGGATGCCCGGGTGCCACTGTTTATTCAGGTATTGGCATTTTGGATTATTGCCTTTCCTATAGCCTACAGTCTGGCGTTAACGGATTTCTGGGGTGAGCCCATGGGTGTCTA
Organism: Porticoccaceae bacterium; assembly: GCA_038135995.1. Lineage (GTDB taxonomy): Bacteria > Pseudomonadota > Gammaproteobacteria > Pseudomonadales > Porticoccaceae > HTCC2207. Next base: position 7,988 of record JAYPYO010000040.1, on the reverse strand, counting down.
TGGTTTTTGGACAGGGTTGGTTATTGCTGCTCTGCTGGCCAGCAGTATGATGTTAGTGCGCTGGAACCTGGTATCAAAACGCGAGATTGCCCGTTGGTCTGAGGGCCTCAGCCCTGCAGGCACCCCAGAGTTATCCGATCTTGCCGGTTGTAATCCCGACGGGTCTCGACCAGCACAAAGCCAGCCTCATTAAATAGTTCTCTGACTGCTGTGCCCTGACTGTGACCATGCTCGACCATCAACCAGCCAGCGGGCGCCAAAAATCCACAGCTCTGCCCTATCACCAGCTTCAGATCGTCCAGCCCATCGGCACCAGAGACCAGTGCTGAGGCAGGCTCAAAACGAACATCACCAGCAAATAGATGGGCATCGTCAATTTCGATATAGGGTGGGTTGCTGACAATAAGGTCAAACTTTGTCAGCGGCTGACGATTGGCAACGCCTGCAAACCAGTCACTCTGGTAGATGGTTACATTATCCAGTTGGTGGGCGAGACGATTTTGCTCCGCCAACTCAACAGCTGGCGCCTGCACATCGACTGCCGTCACTTGCCACTGGGGGTATTCTGACGCCAGCGCCAGGGCTATGGCGCCCGTTCCAGCACCCAGATCCAGCACCTGACTGTTGCCGGGCAAATCCAGCTCCAGTGCTGTCTCAACCAGCAGCTCGGTTTCAGGCCGGGGTATTAATGTATGAGGTGAGACCCTGAGGTCAAGGGTCCAAAAGCCCTGAGTGCCAACAATAAAAGCCACTGGCTCACCCTCTAACCGGCGCTGAAACAGCTGTTGAAAATGCTCTGTGTCAGCTGCGGATACGACTTTATCTGGCCAGGTTTTTAGCCAGGTGCGGTCTACAGACAGGCTATGGCATAGCAACAGCTCGGTATCCAATAATGCAGTATCGCTGGCCGTAGAAAGTTCGGCATGACGCTGCAGCAGATCGCCGACAGTTGCCATGCTTACTCGGAGAGAGAGGCCAGTTGTTCGGCCTGAAATTCATTGACCAGGGGCTGCACCACCTCATTGAGTGACCCCTCCATCACCTCTGCCAGCTTGTACAGAGTCAGGTTGATGCGGTGATCGGTAACCCGCCCCTGGGGAAAGTTATAGGTGCGAATGCGCTCTGAGCGGTCACCGCTGCCGACCAGACTTTTGCGCTGCTCCGACTGCTGTTTGGCAGTGGCATCATCCTGAGCTGAGTTTAACCGCGCCTGGAGTACCGCCATAGCTTTGGCGCGATTCTTGTGCTGCGAGCGCTCGTCCTGACATTCCACCACCATCCCTGTGGGTAGATGGGTCAGGCGAATGGCTGAGTCGGTTTTGTTAACGTGCTGACCACCGGAGCCTGAGGCGCGAAACGTGTCTACTCGCAGGTCGCCCTTGTTAATTTCAATCTCATCCTGCTCATCAGCCTCAGGCATAATCGCCACCGTACAGGCAGAGGTATGAATACGACCCTGGGACTCTGTATCCGGCACTCGCTGCACGCGATGGGCACCAGATTCAAACTTTAACTTGGAGTAAACTCCTTTGCCGACGATGCGGGCGATAATCTCTTTATAGCCACCATGGTCGCCGCTGCTCTCGCTCATGACCTCGACCTGCCAGCGCTGATTCTCGGCAAACTTGCTGTACATGCGGAATAGATCGCCGGAGAAAATAGCGGCCTCATCACCTCCGGTGCCAGCGCGAATCTCCAGGAAGACATTTTTGTGGTCATTGGGGTCTTTGGGTAGCAGCAGTCGCTGTAATTCCAACTCAACTGACTCAAGCTGCTGCTCGCCCTCCTTCATTTCTTCCTGGGCCATTTCCCGCATATCCGGATCTGCATCCTTAAGCAGCGATTTGGCCTCTGCCACTGAACTGACCACCTGCTGAAAGCCCAGATAGGTTTTGACCACTGGTTCCAATTCAGCATATTCCTTTGATAGATCGCGGTATTTATTCTGATCGGCAATAGTATCCGGATCACTGAGCAGAGCGCCCACTTCTTCGTAGCGCTCACTCAGGGTATCCAGTTTGGACAGTATTGAATCTTTCATGCAGCTTTGATTTCCATGTAATGCAGCGCTTATTTTTTCTTTAGGCCAAACAGCTCGTGAGTGGCATCAATGGTAGCGTCACTGCCCTCTTCGCTTGCCTGTTTCAGCCTGGTAGTAGGTTTGTGCAACAGCTTGTTGGTCAGGTTGCGTGCTAGAGCATTGATTACCTCGGCAGAGTCCTGACCTCGCTCAAGTGCCGCCAGTGCCTTTTCAACCTCACCATCACGAATCACTTCCACACTGTCGCGGAATGCTCTAATGGTATCTACAACCGCCAGAGCACGCTGTTTGTTGGACCAGCTATCCACTTCCTGATCGACAATATCTTGGGCCATATCTGCAGCGCTCTGGCGGGCGCGCAAGTTGTCCTGAATCACCTCTTCGAGATCATCGACAGTGTACAGATAGATATCGTCCAGATCCTCTACCTCGGGCTCAATATCTCGGGGCACCGCTATATCAACCATAAAAATAGGTTTGTGTTTGCGTTTTTTTAGTGCCGATTCCACTGCGCCTTTGCCCAAAATAGGTAATTGACTGGCAGTGGAGGAAATAACAATATCTGCTCTGTGAAGATAATCGGGGATATCCGACAACAAAATAGCCTCAGCGGCAAAATTTTCCGCCAGCTCCTGAGCCCGGTTAAGAGTGCGGTTGGCCAGAGTGATCTGGCCGATCTTTTTATCCTGCAGATGACGCGCTACCAGTTCGATAGTTTCGCCTGCACCCACCAACAGCGCATGAGCATTTTCGAGATTGGCAAAGATTTGCTCCGCCAGGCTCACAGAAGCATAGGCCACAGAAACTGGATTTTGGCCAATAGCGGTCTCTGAACGCACCCTCTTGGCCGCGCCAAAGGCCTGTTGAAATGCCTGATTGAGCTCTGTGGCTACGGTATTGGCCTCTCGACCCACCGAGTAGGCTGACTTTATTTGACCAAAAATCTGCGGCTCACCTAGCACCAGTGAGTCCAAACCACTGGCTACACAGATCATATGGCGTATGGCATGCTGGTCACGATGGCAGTAGTAGCAGTTTTGCAAATCGACAATATCCAGTTCTTTGGTAGCCGCTAACCAGTTCAGCACCTGATCATCGGTTATCTCTCCGGCAAGGTATATCTCGGTGCGGTTACAGGTAGATAACAGCGCGATTTCCCTGGCACCTATGGTGCCAAGTGCCGACTGCAGTGACTCAACCACTATCTCAGGGGCAAAGGCTATCCGCCCGCGGAGATCTACCGAGGCCGATTTATGGTTGATACCAAATGCCAGAATACCCATTAACTTAGCTTATGCCCTGAGCTTTAAAGGGCGAATTTTACACCAGACTCGACTGCAAAAGGAGACTGAGAGGAAAATGAATTTCACAGTCAGGATGAACTCTAAGCTATGCTTATAAAACTTTCGCCTCAGGAATTGTCTTAATTAACAGTATCCACGAAAATAACAGTATGAAAAATAATAGTAATAGCCCATTGCTGCGCCCAGTTTCAGCTTCTCTTTTAGCTCTGCTGCTAACTTTGGGCGGCTGCGCCTCTGCGCCTGAGCCTGTAAATCTCGCAGACAATCAAGCTGAGTCCCCTGGCTCGGAAAAAGCGACTACAGAGAGTGTGGAGGAAGCTCACGTTAAACCCTTTGCTATTAATAGCCTCTACGATCTGCTGGTTGCTGATGTGGCTCTGTCCCGCAATCAATTTGATATAGCCCTGCCCAAGTATCTGGATCAGGCGCGACAGACGAGAGATCCCGGGGTGATAGAAATGGCCGGGCGGGTCGCCAACTATATGCGCGATTACCAGGCTACTCTAGAGATGGCGCTGCTATGGCTGGATGGGCAACCCGACAATCCACTGGCCCGCGAAGCCGCCATGCAGGCCTACGCCAAACTAGAGGATAGCCTCGGCGCTCTTGAGCAGGCCAGTTGGCTGTATCAGCATCATGACGACTCAGAGGCCTTTTTTGCTGTTACCTCTATTGCTACAGAGCAAGCTGATATTGAGGAATTACTACAGGCCTATTTAGAGGTAGAGCTCAGCAAGGAAAAACAGTCCGGTGTACTGCTGGCAAGTGGCATACTGCTCAGAGAACTCAACCAACTGGATAGCGCCGAGCAGGCAGCCAGGGATTTTCTGGCGGCAAGACCTGATGATGAGCGCGGGCTATTGCTGCTGGCTCAGGTCCTGCACCAGCTAGACCGTGTTGAAGAGGCGGCGGCACTGATCGCCAAAGCTTTAAAACGCCAGCCTGACAACCGCAAGCTAAGACTGCAGTATGCCCGCTTTCTGACAATTACAGATCGCAGCCTGGCTATTGAGCAATTTGATATCCTGCGTCAACAGCAACCCAATGATCAGGAGGTCAACTTTCTGCTGGCTCTGCTGCTTTTGAATGAGGGTGATGCGCAACGTGCCAGCCTGCTGTTTACCCAGGCGTCCTCGAACCCCAGTCTCAGAGCAGATGCCCAGTACCATCTTGGCAGTATTGCTGACCAGAATGGTCAACCCGCAGTTGCCATTAAACATTACTCTCAGGTTCGCTTCGGCCGCAACTATTTAGCCGCCGCCTCCAAACTGTCTGTGCTCTTGGCTCAGCATAACAATATGGATTCAGCGCGACGCTATTTGCAGCGCCTGAGGTCGGAACAGCCTCAGCAAGCCGTGGCCCTGTTTCAAATTGAGTCCAATCTGCTGATCAGTGCCCAGCAGCCGGATCAGGCGCTGTCTATCCTGACCGATGGGCTGGACGCCTTCCCCAACGATAGCCAATTGCTTTACGCCAGATCCATGGTCGCTGAGCAGCAGGATAATTTTGCTCTTGCAGAGCAGGATCTCAGAGCTCTGCTGGCTCAGGACCAGGACAATGCAGTTGCCCTCAATGCGCTGGGCTATACCATGATTTTGCATACCGACCGACGCGATGAGGCCTACAAATTAATTAAGCGCGCCTATCTGCTCAACCCAGGCGATCCGGCTACTATAGATAGTATGGGCTGGGTGTTATTTCAGTTGGATCAGCCAGACGAGGCGTTGAGTTATCTGCAAAAAGCCTATGATATTTTGCCGGACCCTGAAATAGCCTCCCATCTGGGCGAGGTGCACTGGACTCTAGGCAACAGAGAAAAGGCATTGGAGATCTGGCAGCAGGGCTTGCAGCAAGTACCCAATCACCCCTCAATTATCGACACTATGGAGCGCCTTGGCACAGGGCTGGATCAGCCGGCAGACTCTATGCCAGACAACAGCGCAAAAGCGCAGAGCAGCGAAGAGTGAAAACTGCTGTCAGCACCTTTGTAATCGCGGTACTACTGAATGGCTGTGCCAATCAGGCCGCCATAGAGCCAGCCACCAGCTTCGACTGGCAACAGCATCAGGTACAGATAGCTCAGCTGCAAAACTGGGGTCTGCAGGGCAAACTGGGGTTTAAAAATGCCCGCCAGGGAGGCAGCGCTAACCTCAGTTGGAAGCAGGATCAACAGCAGTATTCAATCTCACTTAGCGGTCCCTTTGGCGCAGGCAGTGCATTGATCGAGGGCGACCAGTATCTGGCCAGCATGCACCAGGGTCATCAGATTTACAGCAACTCACCAGAGTTGCTGGCACAGCAGCTCACTGGCCTGGCTATTCCGGTCAATGCGTTAAGTTGGTGGGCCCGTGGCCTGCCCTCACCGGCAGAGAGCCCGATCAATAATCTGATTTCCGGGCCATCCGGCGCGGCCACCAGTTTTGAACAGGCTGGCTGGCAGCTGTCATTCTCCGGCTACAGGCGTAAAAACGACCGCAACCTGCCGGGAAAAATTACCGGGGAATTTGGGGAACAGAGCTTTAAGCTGATAATATCTGCCTGGTCGATTCCCCAACCCTAGCCAGCGGTGTTAAAACCATGTTATCTGTCGTACTGCCCTCGCCGGCTAAACTCAATCTGTTTCTACATATCACCGGCCGTCGCGCCGATGGCTATCACAGCCTACAGACGATATTTCAGCTACTGGACTATGGTGACAGCCTTACCTTTACCCTTAATCAGAGCGGTGATATTAGCCTTTCTCCGGCCATGGACACTGTGGCTGCAGAAGATAATTTAATTGTCAGGGCAGCCAGACTGTTGCAGTCGGCAGCTGGTTGCACCCAGGGCTGTGATATTGTCATTGATAAGCAGATTCCCATGGGCGCCGGTCTCGGCGGTGGCAGCAGCAATGCAGCTACTGCTTTGGTAGGTCTTAACCAACTCTGGCAAAGCGGTCTGAGCAGCGATGAACTCGCTGACTTAGGTACCCAACTGGGCGCCGATGTACCGGTTTTTGTGCGCGGCAACACTGCCTTTGCCGAGGGCATTGGCGAGCTACTCACTGCAGTGGAACTACCTGAGCAATGGTATTTGGTAATAACACCGGATGTGCAGGTGTCCACTGCTGAAATATTTTCCAATCCTCAATTGACAAGGGACACTTCACCCATCAAAATACGCGCCCTCTCAGAGGTGCAGTACAGGAATGACTGTCAGGCTGTAGTCACAGAGCTCTACCCAGCGGTTAAAAAGGCGCTGGAATGGATATCAGACTACCGCAATCCACTGATGACAGGAACTGGTGCTAGTGTATTTTGCAGTTTTGACAACCAGACAGAGGCGCAACAGGCTCTCGACTTGGTACCAAAACAGTGGAGTGCTTTTATAGCGCGGGGCGATAATCGCTCCTCACTGCACCGGGAATTAAGAAAGAGTTTTACTGGGGCGTCGCCAAGTGGTTAAGGCACCGGGTTTTGATCCCGGCATCGGAGGTTCGAATCCTCCCGCCCCAGCCATTTCTATACTATGAATACCAGGAAACATGACGTGGCAAGATTAATGGTCTTCTCTGGGAACGCAAACCCAGAACTGGCATCTGAAATCGCTCGCACTCTGGGGATCCCTCTGGGCGACGCGCTTGTATCATTATTTTCAGACGGTGAGATTAATATTGAAATTCGCGAAAATGTTCGCGGACATGACGTATTTGTGGTGCAGCCCACCTGCGCACCCACCAACCGCCACCTAATGGAACTGGTACTGATGATCGATGCACTGAGACGTGCATCAGCTGCACGTATCACTGCAGTGGTTCCCTACTTTGGCTATGCGCGTCAGGATCGCCGTGTGCGCTCAGTGCGTGTACCTATCAGCGCCAAAGTAGTGGCTGATATGCTTTCCAATGCTGGCGTTGATCGTGTTTTAACCGTCGACCTCCACGCAGAACAGATTCAGGGCTTTTTCAACTGTACAGTTGATAATGTCTATGGCGCGCCTGTGTTACTGGGCGATATTGAGCGTCAAAATTACAAGAACCTGCAGGTTGTATCGCCAGATGTTGGCGGTGTAGTTCGCGCCAGAGCAGTCGCTAAGCAGCTGAGCTGTGATCTGGCTATTATCGATAAGCGTCGCCCCACATCTAATCAGAGTGAAGTGATGAACCTTATCGGTGAAGTTGAAGGACGCACCTGTGTGCTGGTTGACGATATTGTAGATACAGCTGGCACATTGTGTAAGGCAGCAGAGGCACTGAAGAAAAATGGTGCATCGAAAGTTGTAGCCTATGCGACCCACGCGGTTTTGTCCGGTGGAGCCATAGACAATATTAATAATTCTCAGCTGGATGAATTGGTAGTTGCCAATAGTATCCCGCTCAGTGATGAAGCTAAGAAGTGCAAAAAAATCCGTACGCTGCAGCTAGCAAAGCTACTGGGTGAATCAGTGCGCCGCATTAGCAACGAAGAATCTATTAGCGCGATGTTTGGCTAACGCCAGGCATCCGTTGATGTAAAGCCGCCTCATTCCGAGGCATTTAAACTCCATCTCAGGTCTGGTCGCGGTCTGTTATGGCACAACATTGGAGACTATTATGTCTACTGATTTTACGTTACATGCGAAAGGTCGCGAGGATACAGGGAAAGGTGCGAGCCGCCGCCTGCGTC
>JAYPYO010000039.1:15897-17743 GCA_038135995.1 Porticoccaceae bacterium | reverse complement strand
CCCGCCTTGGCGAGAAAAGCCGCATTGGTCAAACCATTGTGACCAGCTCCGATAATGATCGCATCGTATTGTTTCATGCACGCACGCCAATTTTTTTATGAGTATAACCAGCAACAGCGCTCCGTTTTTAGCTGCCTATAGGTCAGGAATATACCCAGGCCTGCACGGGTATGCAGTTCACAGTTAACGGGACAAGACGCTAGATTTGCCCTTGGGCCCTAGGGTACTATCCACTCAAAAATAAAAACTGTTAGAGGTGTGCCATCAGCCAAGCCCAGAGCCCCAAGGCTATTTTTAACCAAGCACTGCAGCATCTCAGGCAGGGAGAACCCCTACTCGCCCATCAACTCTGTGATCAGGGCCTAAACCAGTATCCCAATGATGCCAATATTCTTTGCCTCAATGCACAGGCACTGATTGCAGCCAAAAATCTCGAAGCAGCTCATGCCTGTGTATCAAAAGCCCTAAAAACTCATCCGGACTTTGCCACCGCCCACGAGGTTTATTCTGATCTGCTATTAATAGAGGGAAAATTTGAACAGGCGATCGGTGGCTACCAGCATGCTCTAAAGCTAGCGCCAGACCGCAGTCACATCAATAGTAAAATCGAGCGTGGTAAACAGCTATTACAGTCGCTTGACTCGGACTCTCAGGAACTCCTGAATGACTTGGCATTTAATAAAGAGCTCGCCCAGGCCAGGCAACACAAAGCAGACGAAGAACCAGAAAAAGCCGAGGAAATCTATCGCACCATTCTTCGCAAAAACCCAAATCATGCGGAGGCTATGCGCTTGCTGGCAGCTGTAGCAACGGTGCACCGCAAACATGAAGATGCTGAACTGCTGTTATCAAGAGCAGTCTCCGTAGCACCAAAATTTTCCCGAGGATGGCTAGACTTAGCCAAGACTCAGCTTGAGCTTGGCAAGCATCAGGAAGCCGTAGTCAGTGCTGAGACTCTAATTAGCCTGTCTCCTGACATCGCAGAGTCTCACGTTGCACTGGCCAATACCCAGGCTCAGTCTAACCTGACAGAAGAGTCTATCAGTAGTTACCAGCGTGCCCTTGAGATCAACCCAGCTCATCCAGGCGCATTTTCTGGTTTGGCTCATCAACTTAAAACCATAGGCAGGCAGCAGGAAGCCATTGCTACTCACCGACAGAATATTGCCCTGAACCCCACCAATTCAGAGCCCTATTGGAACCTCGCCAATTTAAAAACCTTTCGCTTTGAGGATAGTGAAGTTGCAGATATGGAGACTCTGCTGGAAGACGACAGCCTTGAAGATCTGTCCTATGTTCAGCTTTGCAATAGCCTGGGCCTGGAGTATGAGGGGCGCAAGGACTACGATCGCGCGTTTAGCTATTTCCAGCGCTGTAACGATCGCCATCGACAATCCGAAAAATATGATCCGATTGGTCATGAAGTGTTAATTGGCATGATCAAAGATACCTTTAGCTCTGAGTTTTTAAACCAGCATCAAGGTTTTGGTCTTGAGGATAGTTCTCCTATTTTGATTGTTGGCCTGCCTAGATCGGGCTCTACCCTGATAGAGCAGATTCTCGCCAGCCATTCGCAGGTTGAGGGGACCCACGAGCTGAGCGATCTGGCCCAGGTCGTGCAGGACATTAAAAAAACTAGCCCCAAAGGGTCACATTTCCCGGAGAACCTGACCAAATTGCAACCACAGGCCTGGGCCGACATTGGCCAGGAGTATATTGACCGGACCCTGAAGTACCGTTCGGGCAGCCCCAGGTTTATTGACAAGAACCCCAACAACTTCATCTACGCCGGGCTGTTAAAGCTGATCCTGCCCAAAGCTAAAATTATTAATGCCCGCCGTCACCC
>JAYPYO010000039.1:0-15887 GCA_038135995.1 Porticoccaceae bacterium | reverse complement strand
CCCTCTGGATAGCTGCTTTGGTAGCTATAAACAGCTTTTCGCCAGCGGCCAGCCGTTTAGCTATGATCTCACCGAACTGGGCGAATACTATCTTCAGTACCAGGCAATTATGGATCACTGGCATCAGGTAATGCCCGGCGCCGTGCTGGATGTGGACTATGAAATGGTAGTAGCTGATCTGGATACCCAGGTGCGACGCATTCTCGATTACTGCGAACTACCCTTTGAAGAGGCCTGCCTGAGGTTCCATGAAACAGATCGGGCGGTTAAAACCGCCAGCTCGGAGCAGGTGCGGCAACCTATCTATGCCAGTTCGGTCAATCTGTGGAAAAACTACGAGCCCCATTTGGAGGAGTTGATAGAGGTACTGGAGCCATTATTGCTGGCCCGGGACAGCTGAACTTAGCTTGCAAAAATACAAGCAAGCCAACCCCATTGGGTAGCCTCCTAAAACTTGACTTAATGCAATTTTTAAAGGTATGTTGAAACCACTATAAAAATAAATCGAATCTGAGATATTCAAACTCAACACGGGGAGTGTCAAAAATGAGTCGTAAATCCAATCATCTCAAACTCACACCGCTTGCCGCGGCCATTGCAACGGGACTGGTTGCATCACCATTGGTGACTGCTCAGGAGCAGAGCGCTACCCTCGAAGAAATCGTAGTTACATCCCGCAAGCGGGCTGAATCTGTAATGGATATTCCAGCGGCGGTTCAGGCCCTTTCAGGTGAAGACCTCAAAGAAATGGGCGCCCGAGGCATGTCTGACTACGCGCGTTTTATACCGGCAGTGAATATAGTTGATTACGGTTCCGGTTTGGCCAATTTCGTGTTTCGTGGAGCTACCAGCGATCCAGGCTATGTAACCCAATCAACCTCCTCTCTGTATATGGATGAAATTTCCCTGACTACTCAGGGGCAACAGCCAGCCATACGCATGGTTGATATAGAGCGAGTGGAAGCACTGTCTGGCCCTCAGGGGACCCTGTATGGTTCTGATTCTCAGGCAGGTACACTGCGCCTGATCTCAAACAAAGCCCAGATGAATGAGACCAGCTTCACTATCGACGGTAGCATTCGCAATGGCTCCGAAGGCGAGGGAAGCTACGATGGATCTATAGTAGCCAATATACCTCTGGTAGAAGATAAACTGGCTCTGAGGGTTGTAGGCTACAAAGCTAAAGACGGCGGCTTTATTGATAATGTCTATGGTAAAACCATTTCCAATGACCTCAAGGCTGACGATCTCTATGGTCGCAGCCCCTCCGGCTGGGGAACACTGGATAATGCTGACATAGTTGAAGATGATATCAATGACTATGAAGCTGAGGGCTGGCGAGCTGCTGTCCGCTGGGATATTAATGAAGACTGGAGTGCTACATTATCCACGATCCAGCAGAAGTCTGAGGCAGGATCCTTCAATGGCTTCGATCCCAATGTGGGCGACCTGCAAATCATTCGCTACAACGAAGAGTACATGAATGTCGACCTGGATATCAGCTCTCTCACCGTAGAGGGTGATCTGGGCTTCGCCCAGCTGGTTGCAGCCACCTCTTACTATAATTCTGAGACGGTCAGAGATCAGGATATTACTAATTATCACAAATCCTACTCGGCCTACTACTGCATTCACTATGCCGGTGATGCTGCGGCCTATGCTCCCTACTACTTTGCGGTAGAGGACGGCTTTATGTACGCCAGTGGTCTGTACTGTAGCTCACCCACAGTGGAGGGTGACTTTTTCTCCAAATGGTATGAAGAATCTGGCAGTGATCGGTTCAGCGCCGAGGTGCGACTATCCAATCAGGGAGAAACCTTTGACTGGCTGGTGGGTGCCTTCTACGAAGAGAGCAACTACTGGTACGAAGAGCACTGGGGTTACCCAACAGGCAGCGTCAACGGCCGTGGAGAGCTCGAAGACAAGCTTTACCAGCAGACTGTTAGCTATGCCTACAACGAGTGGCAGTACGGCGAAAGCTTCCCCGACGCCTCTGAAAACTGGTATGCCAAGAGTAGCGCAGACGCTGAACAGACTGCCGTATTTGGCGAAGTAGTTTGGCATATGAATGATCGCATGGACCTTACCGCCGGACTGCGCTGGTTCGACCGCGAGAATGTAACCACCTACTATGAGGAACATCCGACTGGCAGGCTTGATGATGCCGGTGTCGAGGTTCTGCCAGGTGAGGACTCAGAGGTAATACCGAAAATATCACTGAGCTACAGACTGGATAACGACAACCTAGTTTATGCTCTGTGGACCGAAGGTTACAGGCCTGGGGGCACAAACCGACAACGGGGTAATCCCTCTATCGGCAAAGAGTTCTTTGCCGACAAAATGACTAACTTTGAGGCAGGCTACAAGGGGACCTTCGCCGATGGCGCGGCCACCCTGAATGTTACCGCCTACCAAATGGACTGGTCCGATTACCAATTTGAGTTAATTGACCCCAGTTATCAGGCATGTGAAGGTGGCGGTGACCCGGTTGCGGGTCTCTGTGGTCAACCCTATCAGGTTCTGGTATCCAATGCCGGTGACGCGCACATTGACGGTCTAGCCATGGAACTGAACTGGGCACTGACCTCCAATCTGGTAGTGGGAATGAACGGCGAGTGGCTGGAGGCTGAGACGGATACAGATATAGATCTGTCGACCATCTTTATCCCCAGTGGCTCACAGCTGCCCACAACACCAGACTTTACCGGTGGCGCCTGGGCAACTTATAGCTGGGATGTGCCGCAGTATAATGCCAATGCCTATGTGCGGCTGCAGTGGTCCTATAGCGGCTCAAGACTGGGTAATCTGGAACCTGTCGAGGGCGGCTCAAATCCGCAGTGGAATGAGCCCTCATACAGCATGGGAGACCTCAGTATAGGTATGCGCAATGACTCCTGGGAGGCTTCGATATTCCTGAATAATATTACCGATGAACGGGTACAGTACACCCATGCCGTTCAGGGCGGATATACTCAGCAGAATGTGTCCGAGGGTCGTATGCGGGTAGAGACTATTTACACCAATCGACCCAGAGAGTTTGGTGTTCGATTTATCAGACACTTTGGAGACTAGTCTCTCCCATAAAGCTGCAAGCAGCAGAAAAAGGCCGGGTAAACCCCGGCCTTTTTTATTTACAGCAGTTTTTTAAAACGGCCAATGAGCAAGACCATGAATCGCATTGCGAATATCCATGGTGATATTCACCGAACCCACAACCTGATTGCTGTAAAGATCGTATAGCGTAATGGTGGAAGGCGATGAACCACCAGCCACAAAGCGGTCATCGATCACACAGAGCCCGCGACCAAACCCCTGGCGAGCAATTTTTGAATCATCAATGCCGGCGAAGAGAATATCGGCCGGGTCATAGGTGCGGATCTTAAACACCTGCTGAGCATCATCTCTGGGTACCACCCGCAGGCAGTCACTGGCAGTATCGTTAAAGATAATGCCGCCTCTAAAGGGCCTTGCATTGTGGGTCCCCCTAGGCAGATTACAGACCTCTGTGACTTTGTTATTGGTATTAATATGCAACAGTGCTTCGGTCTTTAGACCGCTGACAAAAATACCATTGCCGTCCACATGCACCATGTTGATATGCTGCTCATTACTGGGACGCGGACCTTTGTCAGCCCGAGGGTCAAAGGTAAACCCAGTCCACTGGCCCTGGTGCTTTTGCAGCTGAAAACCCCAGACGAATTCCCTCTGATTTAAATCAAAAGCCAACAGGCTATCGTAGCCAGTGGAGGTCAAAAACAGCAGATGATCGCGGCGACAGATCTCGTGACAGTGATTAAGGTAGGGGTTGCGCCAGGATTCCTGTATTTCAAAATTCTGGTTATAAACAAAAAGTTCATCAGAGGCGGCGATTAAAATATTGCCATCGTGGAAGCTGATGCCACGCAAACCTCGGTCCGCGCCGCGGCCCTCAAAGTTAATAGCGCTGGTATTCCAATCTACCCTCTGCTCAACAATCTGACGCTCAAAATCAAGCGTAAAAACACCACCATGGCTTTCACCCTGCTGGCTGCCCCGCACCACTGACGTGGCAATAAGTTTTGGAAGTTTGATAGTCATGGGCGCTTGCTAATTAGCCTTTGGTCCAACTGTTATTGTCTTTTGAGTATAACCCAGGCAATGGTGACAGGGACAACAATAATATCCGGGTTAACCGCTTGAAAAACTCTTTGGTACGGCGTTAAAAACCCCTACAATTGCGGGCCAAAGATGCGATTAATATTATTGATATAGCCGTAACTAAGATAAATATTTTCAAACCATTGGTTACTGATGGTGAGTCCATCATAGGTCTGTTCGTTTTGGCGCCAACCCACACCGCCAATAAAACGCTGATTATTGCGGTTAATTCGCTGGCGGCCATATTTAACCTGAGTCTTTTCAATACCGCTGTAAGCCAGCCAAGCCTGATTTATCTCGGTGCCTTCCAGGTCGGCCACAACCGGATGATCAGTCAGCCCATTGTGACTGTCATTGTGATTATCGCCGCCAATCACAGCCACATTATCAACCTCAATTTGAGCCTGAAAATCAGACTGCACTGCAGTGGTGAAATTAAATCGCGACCTCAATGTGGAAGCATGGGCAGTATTGGCAATATTGTCTTGATCGACTGTTTCATAGCGATAGCGGAAATCCACACTGGCGCGACCATTTTCTATGGCATCGATAGCGAAGCTGGGCAGACTAAAAAATGGCAGCAGTAAACTGGAATAATACAGTCTTGAGCTTTTGGACATTGTTAATTTCCTCCCTGGAAATAATGATTAAATCTAGAGAGGTCATACTAACGATTTAGACTGGCTGGCCTGTTGATACCTATCAATCGAAGCTGTTATTGCAACTTATAACTCCAGCATAGCCAACAACATTGTCTGAGGCTGTTCTAAATATTGCTTCCACAGTTTATTGAAGCGCGCGATGGTGCCGCCATCAATAACCCGATGATCACCAGACCAGCTGACGGTGAGTATATTGCGTGAGACAACATTGTTGCTGGCATCAAAACGGGGCAACTTTTGAATTTTGCCCAGAGCCACAATGGCCACCTCTGGTTTATTGATAATAGGCATCGCGGCAGTGCCGCCAATCGCGCCAATATTGGAAATGGTAATACTGCCACCCGCTAGGTCTGCTGGATTAATAACGCCACTGCGAGCGGCCTCTGTGAGCCGATTGACTTCCCGCGCCACATCCAGCAATCCCCGCTCCTGAACATTTTTAATATTGGGTACCAACAGGCCGGTTTTACCATCCACTGCCATACCAATATTATGACTGGCCAGATAGGTGAGTTCGGTAAAGTCACTATTGGCTCGGCTGTTAATAATAGGAAACTGATTGAGTGCCAGAGATAGTGCCTTAATAAATAATGGCATCAGGGTAATTTTAAAGTCCTCGGCACCATGGGTTTTTACCAGATCGGCGCGCAAGGCCACCAACTCAGTGATATCCAATTCATCGATAAAGGTAAAGTGAGGAATGGTAGCCATGGAATCAGCCATGCGCTCGGCCATTATTTTGCGCACGCCTTTGATAGGTTCACGGCGATCCTGAATACTATTGACCTGTACCTTCGGAGCTTGCTTGTCAGCCTTTTGATTCAGGTGGGCCAGTACATCCTCTTTTAACACTCGGCCCTGTTTGCCTGTGCCTGAGATTGTCGCCAGATCCAAGTTGTGCTCCCGCGCCATTTTACGCACAGCAGGGGTGGTTAATACTTTATCTGTAGTTGCCGCAGCTGGCTCTTCTGCTATGGCTTGTAATTCAGGCTCTGATTGTTTCTGCTGTGATGATTGCCCTGCAGCCTGCTCCTCTCTCTGCTCCTCTCTCTGCTCTTCTCTCTGCCCTTCACCCTGCTCCCCACCCAGCACTTCAATGGCAAATAAAGGCTTGTGAACCTCAGCAGTATCGGACTCCTGATAATAGAGCTTGGTCACTCGGCCGTTGTACATTGAGGGAATTTCAACAATGGCTTTGTCGGTGCTCACATCCACCACAATCTGATCTTCCTCGATCAGGTCTCCCTCCTTAACCTTCCACTCGATCACTTCGCATTCCACAATCCCCTCGCCAATATCCGGCAATATAAAATCTTTGTTCATGGTGATCTCCGGCTAGTAGTTACAGGTGGCAATAATGGATTCAAAAATTTTAAGATGATCCGGCAGGTAGTGTTTTTCATGGATTAGGGGAAATGGAGTATCCAATCCGGCCACTCGACTGATCGGTGCTTCTAAGCTGAGAAAACAATGCTGCTGAATACTGGCGGCAATTTCCCCGGCATAGCCACCGGTAAGCGGTGCCTCGTGGCTGATAAGCAGGCGTCCGGTTTTAGTGACCGACTGGGCCACGCAGTCACGATCCCAGGGCAGTAGACTGCGCAGATCAATAATCTCACAGGAGATACCCTCAGCAGCCGCCAGCTCTGCCGCTTTTATAATCTGCACCATCTGTGCACCCCAACCCAGCAATGTAATATCCGTGCCCTGCTGAACCACTTCGGCAACCCCCAGAGGAATTTCATAATCCCCCTCGGGCACCTGGCCAACAGAGGCACGATAAATTGCTTTGGGTTCAAAAAAGATAACCGGATCCGGGTCACGAATAGCCGACAATAATAAGCCTTTGGCTTGATAAGCATTGCTCGGTATCACCACTTTTAGGCCAGGGGTATGACAGAAATAGGCCTCTGGTGACTGGGAATGATAGAGACCACCATCAATACCGCCGCCATAGGGTGTGCGAATGGTCAGGCCACCAGAGTTAAATTCATCGCCACTGCGATAGCGAAATTTGGCGGCTTCATTAACAATTTGATCAAAGGCAGGGAAAATGTAATCGGCAAACTGTATTTCGGCCACAGGCACCGAGCCCTGAGCGGCCAGACCAATAGCAAAACCAACGATACCCTGCTCGGTAATAGGAGTATTAAAACAACGCTCCTGACCATACTTACTCTGCAGATTGCTGGTCGCTCTAAACACGCCACCAAAATGACCTATATCCTCGCCCAGGCAGATCACCCGCTGGTCCGTAGCCATGGCAATATCCAGACCACTGTTAATGGCCTGCAACAAATTCATCTTGCTGGATTTAGGCTCGTTGCCAATTTCTCGCACGGTTGATTTACCCATTCCTGCAGCTCCAATCAGACTTAATAGCGATCCGGGTACTTGGCGATATGAGTTTCCAGTGCTTGAAACTGCTCAAGTAAATGAGCGGGGACTGTTTTGTACACATCAGTAATCAGATCCCCCAATGGCGGTTTGTCTCGCTGTTCTGCCAGTTTGAGTTCCGCCAGAATCTCAGTGCGGTAGGATTTCTGCAGGTCGCTGTCAGATTGCTCATCCCACCAGCGCTGGCCAATCATCCAGTTCTTCATACGCTGGATTGGGTCTTTATTCAGCCACTGTTGCTCTTCTTCTTTACTGCGGTAGCCACTGGGGTCATCGGAGGTAGAATGTGCGCCAAGACGATAGCTCATGGTTTCAATCAGTACCGGGCGCTGTTCTTGAGTGGCGATTCTGCGAGCTTCTACCGAAGCAGCATAGACCGCCAAAATATCATTGCCATCCACCCTTATGGTTTTGATGCCATAGCCGAGACCGCGGGAGGCAATACCGTCAGTGACAAACTGTTCAGAGCAGGGCGTGGAGATGGCATAGCCATTATTGCGCACCACAAATACCACTGGGCTACTGTGCACTGCAGCCATATTTAATCCGGCATGGAAATCCCCTTCCGAGGCGGCACCTTCACCGAAGTAGCACAGGGTGCAGGCATCATTGCCTTTTAGCTTTTGACCATAGGCATAGCCAGCGGCTTGGGGAATCTGGGTTGCCAGGGGCGAGCTGATAGTCATTATATTGAGCTCGCGAGAGCCATAGTGGACCGGCATCTGGCGTCCTTTGCCCAGGTCATGGACATTGCCAAATAACTGATTCATAAACTGCGCTGTGGTGAAACCGCGATAGCGCAATACCAGGTGCTCGCGGTACTGGGCCATGGCCATATCCTGGGGCTGAAAGGCAGCTATGGTGCCAGCCACTGAAGCCTCTTCACCAGTGCAGGTCATATAAAAACTGAGCCGACCCTGTCTTTGAGCACTTTGCATACGCTCATCGAGCAGCCGGATATAGAGCATATCGCTGTAAATTTTTGTGGCTTGATCCCGAGACAGGTCGGGCACTGTTGCGCCGGCAATTACTGAGCCATCCTGATTGAGAATTTGTAAACTGGGGAGCCCGATGGAAGACCCATCTTGAAACTCTGGCGGCCGCTTAGCGGGGGTTACATTGTGCGCGATTTTCATAGTCACAGAACACCTCTAATAAATCCATTTTGGGGCCTGATTATGTTTGTTCACTGGCCCTCTACTAAGACCTTAAGTTAGCACGCAAATCTCGGGCGAATCCTGCTAAATCTCATGAAATACTGCTATTTCATTAATCATTTATTGCGCAATACTAAGCTTTTTGACGATTTAATTGCGCAAAACAATCTACAATATTATTAACAGCCAATATACAGCCTTAATATAGCATTTTGGACGCCTGGTCAGTTATGCTGTGGAGCGGCGCTAAATGCCCGGTCTATTTTTAGTATAGATGGCTATAAACCGCATGCAGCGGATATCAGAATCAGCACAGGATGGGATAAAGATGAGCGATTACAATCTGGACAATATTGACTGGAAAATTCTCAATATTCTGCAATCCGATGCAGGCATCTCCAATATTGAACTGGCAGACCAGGTCTGCCTGTCGCCCTCACCCTGCTCGCGGCGAGTCAAAAAACTTGAGCAACAGGGTTATATCAGCCGTCGCGTCACATTGATCGATCCCCAGAAGGCTGGCCTTCCGGTTACTGTATTTGTGCAAGTCACATTGCACCATCAGGTGAAAAAGGATCTAGATCGCTTTGCTCAGCAGGTGCTGGAGTGGCCTGAGGTGATGGAGTGCTATCTAATGACCGGTGACTTCGACTATTTAATACGAGTGGTTATTCCAGACTTACAGGCCTACCAGACATTTCTCGATGAAAAGCTCACCGCCGTGGATGGGGTTGAGCATATCAAGAGTAGTTTTTCCCTAAAGCCTATTTGCTACAAAACCGAGTTGCCGCTGGGGCATATTATCTAGTCATCCAGATTGTGTAGAGAGGCTGCTAACTGTCTTGCAGCCGCTAGCTTTAACCGAAAATCTAGATTGCCAGCCGAGGATGCACCGGGCTGACTGGAGAACCAGGCCATTACCGTATCCGCCTTGCGATTTATATAGATAACCTGACCATGGATACCCACCGCACAGTACTCGCCTTTGTCTGCATCCAGTATCCACCACATATTGTGATAAGCCTGCCAGGGATCGGCCTGATACTTGCTGTTATTGCGCATATTGATCTTTAACTGCTCACTGACTTTCAATGTCTGGTCGATCCAGCTTGCCGGAATAACTTTTTGACCATTAAACATTCCGCGATCTTTGATCATAATGCCAAAGCGCAGTGCGTCTCTTAGCGTGCTATTCATACCGCCGGTCACGGCTGGCATATAGGCCCGGTCTACCGCTATATAGGCATCGTGCTCGGCACCCAACTTAGCCCAAATATGCCGCTGCACATAATCCTGAAAAGGCAGGCCACTTATTCTGGCAATTAACCAACCCAGCACATCGGCATTGCTGGAGTTGTAGTCAAAATTATCCCCTGGGCTGCGTCTCGGGTCCGGCTTAATAAAACGCCCTAAAAAATCATGCACACCATAGATCTCAGCGTCCTCCGGCTGAAGGTCTGCAGACCCGGGCAGCCACCCCATATTTAGGGCTGGCGCATAGTAGCGGAAGAAATCAGAATCCGGGTTGGTATAGGTCTCATGAAAGTCAATTGAGGTGGCATGATCCAAAACCTGTTGAATGGTAACGCGCTCAAATCCACTGCCAGTAAGTTCGGGTATATAGTCTGCGGGTGAGTCCTGAAGATTCACCTTGCCCTCAGCTACCAGCAGGCCAAAAGCAGCGCTGGCCAGAGATTTACTCATGGAAAACCAAATATGCTGGGCGTGGGGTGAAAAGTCACCAAAGTAGGTCTCGTGCAACAGCTGATTGCCCTGCACTACAGCCACTGCATCGGCGTAGCTTGCGGCAAAGGCCGCATCAAAACCAACCTGCTTGTTATCCAGGTCTGTGACCTTAAACTGTCCGAGGTGCGATCTTGCGGGTCTGCCCAGAGAGACTATCTGGCCCTCTCGGGGAATCATAACCACATTCAATGGTGCCCCAGCATTGCGGAACGCCCAGCGGTTGGCCGGATACTGGGTATAATTTTTCATGGTTACCTGAGAGTCGCGGGCGGGCGGCACTCCCTGCATAGGCGCAGTATCAGTCGCCTCTTGGGCAACCACTGTCAAACTTATCATGGCCCAGACAAGCGCTGACAGATAACTTTGCAATACTTTCATGGCTAACCCCATCAGTTATTATTTTTTATAAAATGCAAGTTTGGCTGAGAATAGCACATTCAAAAAAAAGAGCCCTGGGATAGGACTCTTTTGCTTAACTTATTAGCCAATCTGGCTGCATTCTAGGGTAGATCATCCACCAACTCGCCCTCTACAGGCTCTAGCAGATCCTCGCGATCCACATTCATGGCCAACATTACAGTGGCGGCCACATAGATAGACGAATAAGTACCTATGCCCACGCCAATCATCAGCGCTATTGCAAAGTTATGGATAAGTTCACCACCGATAAAGAACAGCGCCAAAAGCACCAACATAGTGGTGACCGAAGTATTAATGGTCCGCCACAATGTCTGCGACAGAGACTCATTAATCACCTCAACTGGCGTGGCCTTGCGTATTTTGCGGAAGTTTTCGCGAATGCGATCAGAGACCACAATGGTGTCATTGAGGGAGTAGCCCACCACCGCCAAAATAGCCGCCAAAACGGTGAGATCAAACTCAAACCGCGCCAGAGAGAACACACCCAGGGTAATAATCACGTCATGGGCCAGGGCCAGCACCGCACCCACCGAGAATTTCAGCTGGAATCTAATGGCTACATAGAGCATCACCACACCCAGAGCAGTGAGCATACCCAGGCCACCATCATCTCGCAGCTCCTCACCAATCTGCGGGCCGACAAAATCAACCCGGCGCAATTCTACCTTGTCGCCATCGGCCTGTAGCACATTGTAAACTCGCTCGGCCAGCGTCTGATCCGGCTCGCCCTGCATGCGAATCAGCACATCAGTCTCGGCACCAAAATGCACTACCACTGGGTTATCGAACCCCGCTGTCTCGAGCTTAGCGCGCAGCTCGCCTACATCAGCCGGCTGTTCGTAGCCCACTTCAATCTGGGTGCCACCAGAGAAGTCCAAGCCCAAAACCAAACCCTGGGTGTACAGTGACACAGAGGAAACCACCAGCATTATTGCGGAAAAGACCACTGCGTAGCGGCGGATACCCATAAAGTTATAGACTTTTAATTTGCTCATAATGCTCTCCCTAAATCCAAAGCTTTTCGATTTTGCGACCACCGATAATCAGGTTAACAAACCCGCGAGTCATCACAATGGAGGTGAACATAGAGGTCAAAATACCGATCGACAGAGTCACCGCAAAACCCTGAACCGGGCCAGAGCCAATCAGGAATAAAATAAGCGCCACAATCAATGTAGTGATATTGGCGTCCAAAATAGACACAAAGGCGCGGTCATAGCCTGAGCTGATAGCCCCTTGCACCGAGGCACCTGCCGCCAGCTCCTCGCGGATTCGCGAGAAGATCAACACATTGGCGTCCACCGCCATACCCACGGTAAGCACTATACCTGCAATGCCTGGTAGCGTTAGTGTGGCCCCCAGTAGCGACATAAAGGCTACCAGCAGCACCAGATTCATGGCCAGGGCGATATTGGCAAACACACCGAAGCCTTTGTAGACCACCAGCATAAACAGCAGCACCATCAGCATACCCAGGGTAACTGACTTAACGCCCAGCTCAATATTGTCGGCGCCCAGAGAGGGTCCTATAGTGCGCTCTTCAACAATATACATAGGAGCCGCCAGTGCACCAGCGCGCAGCAGCAGCGCTAGCTCAGACGACTCTCGCTGACCGTCCAGCCCGGTAATACGGAACTGTTTACCCAGCTGAGACTGAACAGTAGCCAGACTAATAATATTTTTCTCTACAAAGGGAACCGCGGTAATCACCACCTCGCCGCTGTCATCAATCGACTTGTCCAGGCGGGTTTTGTATTCAATAAACAGCACTCCCAGACGACGACCAATATTATCGCGAGTGGCGTAACCCATTTGCCAGCCACCTTTGGCATCCAGTGTGATATTCACCTGAGGACGGCCATTCTCATCAAAGCTGGCACGGGCATCGGTGACATTTTCACCACTGATCACCGCTTTATTTTGCAACCTTGCATCCGGCCCCTGACCCGAGGGATTGCGGAAGTTAAATTTTTCACCGGATTTATCCAGTGATTCGAGGCGAAACTCCAGATTGGCCGTTTTACCGATAATACGCTTTGCCTCTGCCGTGTCCTGCACGCCGGGAAGCTCCACCACAATGCGGTTTTTACCCTGCCGGGAAACCAGCGGCTCGGATACGCCCAGCTCGTTAACTCGATTGCGCAGAGAGGTAAGATTTTGTTTGATGGCATTGTCTTCAATGTCACCGGCCGCTATATCACTGAGCTCCAGCACCAGAGACAGAGGGTTCTGACCCTGCGCAAACTGGGGTTGCATATCGCGGTAATTAGCACGAATCAATGCCGTGGCACGCTCTACCTGCTCAACTTCGCGAAACTGACCAATTAGCTGCTGGCCCTTAAGCTCGAAGGTGCGATAGCGAATGCGCTCTTCGCGCAGCGCAGACTTAATATCCTGCAGATCACCCTCAAGTCGAGTTGCCAGGGCTGCATCTAGATCAACCTCCAGCAAAAAGTGCACACCACCACTGAGGTCAAGACCCAGTTTCATAGGCTGGCCGCCCAGACCACTGAGCCATTCTGGAGTGGTTGGCGCCAGATTAAGAGCAACAATATAGTTGCCGCCCATCTCAGCCTGAATAATTTCTTTAGCCCGCAGCTGCAGGTCAATGTCTCGCAGACGGATCAGCGCACTCTCGCCATCTGCCTCACCAGCGAAATATTCAATACCAGCCTCATCCAATGCGCCCTCTACCTTTTGGAGCACTGCTTCATCTATAACCATGGCGCCACTCTGGCCAGATAGCTGGATCGCCGGGTCCGGCGGGTAGAGGTTGGGCGCGGCGTAGATAAAGCCGAAGCTAATAACCAGAAGAACGAGCAGGTTCTTCCATAGGGGAAACTTGTTTGGCATGACTTGGGTGGTCCTTTAATTATTCGCCAACTGTCTCGGCAAAAGTTTAGCCGTGCATTATAGCGGGATTACGATATATATAGGGATAGAATTGCTGATTTAAACCCCAGCTCGCTATTCAGGTCTGGTGAGGCCCTGTTTGGCATAGAACTCATCAGCAAATGCGTCCAGACGCCCCTCGGCAATCGCCTCTCTCAGGCCCGCCATCAATGTCTGGTAATAGCGCAGATTATGTATGGTATTGAGCTGCGCACTGAGCATCTCACCGCATTTTTCTAAGTGATGCAGATAGCCGCGACTAAAATTGGTACAGGTGTAGCAGTCACATTCGGGATCCAATGTGCTGGTGTCGTGACGATGCACTGCATTGCGGATTTTAACCACGCCAGTACTGGTAAACAGATGGCCATTGCGGGCATTTCTGGTGGGCATCACACAGTCAAACATATCAATACCCCGGAGCACGCCTTCCACCAAATCTGCAGGTTTACCCACACCCATTAGATAGCGGGGCTTCTCCGCGGGCATATTGTCGGCCAGATGATCGAGAATGCGCACCATATCCTCTTTGGGCTCACCCACCGACAGGCCACCAATGGCATAGCCATCAAAGCCAATCTCCTCGAGACCAGCCAGAGATTTATCCCTCAGATGCTCATACATGCCGCCCTGGACAATACCAAACAGTGCCGAGGGGTTATCACCATGGGCATTTTTACTTCTCTCGGCCCAGCGCAGTGACAGCTGCATGGATTTATCCGCCTCTGGCTCGGTTGCTGGATAGGGAGTGCACTCATCAAAGATCATCACCACATCACTGCCTAGGTCGCGCTGCACCTGAATCGATGTCTCCGGATCTATAAATACCGGACTGCCATCAATGGGCGACTTAAACCGCACTCCCTGTTCGCTAATTTTGCGCATATCTCCCAGGCTAAACACCTGAAAGCCGCCAGAATCGGTCAAAATAGGTCCCTGCCACTGAGTAAAGTCATGGAGGTCGCCATGCTCTTTGATTACCTCAGTGCCTGGGCGCAACATCAGATGGAAGGTATTGCCGAGAATAATCTCGGCACCAATTTCTTTTATGTCCCGGGGCAACATACCTTTGACCGTGCCATAGGTGCCCACAGGCATAAATGCAGGAGTCTGCACCTTGCCGCGGGGAAATGTCAGCTCGCCGCGGCGTGCCTTGCCGTCGGTAGCAGAGACATTAAATTGCATAAAACAGTCGCGGGAGCTGTGTTCAGTCATGGTGCGGTAATTCCTGTGCAGCACTGGGATTGTGAATTAAAAACATGGCGTCGCCATAGCTAAAAAAGCGATAGCGCTCAGCCACGGCTTCTCTATAGGCGGCCATTATAGATTGATAACCAGAAAATGCGCTGACCAGCATAAGCAGGGTTGACTCGGAGAGATGGAAATTAGTGAGCAGCGCATCCACCAGCTTAAATTCATAGCCCGGGTAGATAAAGATATTGGTATCCCCCTCAAAGGGCGCAATCTCACCAGAGCTGGCCGCTGTTTCCAGGCAGCGCACACTGGTGGTACCCACCGCAATCACACGCCCACCGCGGGCTTTTGTCTCAGCCACCTGTTGGCAAACCGCCTCAGAAACCTGCAGCCACTCAGAGTGCATCTGGTGGTCTTGGATATTATCCGCCCGTACTGGCTGAAAGGTACCAGCGCCCACATGCAGAGTTACAAAAGCGATCTGAGCTCCTTTTGCCACAATATCTGCCAGCAACTGCTCATCAAAGTGCAAGCCGGCTGTAGGTGCCGCCACCGCACCCAACTGGTCTCCATAGACCGTCTGGTAGCGAGACTTATCTTCATCTGTATCAGAGCGATCAATATAGGGAGGCAGAGGCATATGGCCGATCTGATCCAGTACACCCAGCACTGGCTCAGCAAATTTCAGCTCAAAGAGATCATCCACCCGACCCAGCATTTCAGCGCGCTGGTCATTATCAAAAATCAGCTGATTACCCGGCTTGGGCGACTTGCTGGCGCGAATATGGGCCAACACCGAATAGGGTCCCAGCACTCTCTCCACCAGCACCTCTATTTTGCCGCCACTTTCCTTGCGACCAAAAAGTCGCGCGGGAATCACCTTGGTATTGTTAAACACCAGGAGATCTCCGGCCACAATATGAGACAAAAAGTCACTAAACTGTTGATGTTGTAGACTATCTGATCCAGAATCGAGGAACAGCAAACGGCTGCCACGGCGCTCCGCCGTGGGTTGCCGAGCAATTAGCTCGTCGGGAAGATCAAACTGAAAATGGTCGCGGCGCATAGCTAAAAATCTGGGTAACTAGGGTTTATTTATCCAAGGGCGCAAGGGTATAGAAATTGCGCCCAAACACCAAACCATTTAACACCAAAACCCCCCAAGATCAGTTGACCCACCATTGATCACTGCTATAATCCCCGCCCTGCCCACTCCCGGGCAAAGAAATGCCAGTGTGGTGGAATTGGTAGACACAGGGGATTCAAAATCCCCCGCCCTTAA
>JAYPYO010000038.1:0-19116 GCA_038135995.1 Porticoccaceae bacterium | reverse complement strand
TTTTTTTGGTTTTGATTTTAGCCACTTACATACGAGGTAACTAATTTATGAAAGAAGTATCAACTGCAGCGCACAGAGGCGGCACTTTTGTTCGTGTTATCAGCAAGTCTCTGAGTGCTATCGCATTTTTTGCCACTGCACTCTGTGCCCAGGCAGAGCTTGGCGAGCCAGAAAAAGACGAACTTAAATTTGGCTTTATTAAATTGACTGATATGGCGCCTATAGCAGTCGCTTACGAAAATGGCTACTTTGAAGATGAGGGTCTGTACGTCACCATCGAAGCTCAGGCCAACTGGAAAGTGCTGCTTGACGGTGTTATTGACGGCAAGCTGGATGGCGCTCATATGCTAGCGGGCCAGCCTCTGGCTGCAACTATTGGCTATGGCACCAAGGCTCATATTGTTACCCCGTTTAGTATGGATCTAAACGGTAATGGTATTACCGTCTCCAATGATATCTGGGCGGAGATGAAAAAGAATATCCCCCATGAAGATGGCAAACCTGTGCACCCGATTAAGGCAGATGCCTTAAAGCCAATCGTTGATAGCTTCGCCGATGAGGGCAAGCCATTCAAAATGGGTATGGTATTCCCAGTGTCTACCCACAACTACGAGCTGCGCTACTGGCTTGCAGCTGGTGATATACATCCGGGTTTTTATGCTCCTCACAAAGGTGACACCAGCGGCACCCTGGACGCCCAGGCATTGCTTTCAGTTACACCGCCACCGCAAATGCCCTCAACACTTGAAGCCGGAACTATCTATGGCTACTG
Organism: Porticoccaceae bacterium; assembly: GCA_038135995.1. Classification (GTDB taxonomy): domain Bacteria; phylum Pseudomonadota; class Gammaproteobacteria; order Pseudomonadales; family Porticoccaceae; genus HTCC2207. The sequence goes on along the minus strand of JAYPYO010000038.1, from coordinate 18,344 downwards.
CGTAGGCGAGCCCTGGAATCAGCAGGCAGTATTTAAAGGCATTGGTGTGCCAGTGATTACTGATTACGAAATCTGGAAAAACAACCCAGAAAAAGTATTTGGTATGACCAAAGAATTTACCGAGAAGTACCCCAACACCACAGCCCGTGTTGTTAAGGCTTTGATCCGTGCTGCCAAATGGCTGGATGAGAATGACAATGCCAACCGTCCGGCCGCCGTAGAAATTCTTTCCCGCAGTGAATATGTGGGCGCAGATTACGATGTGATTGCCAACAGTATGACAGGTACCTTTGAGTACGAGAAAGGTGATAAGCGTGCTGTTCCTGACTTCAATGTGTTCTTTCGTTATAACGCTACCTTCCCTTACTACTCAGATGCAGTCTGGTACCTGACTCAGATGCGTCGCTGGGGGCAAATTTCGGAGCCCAAGTCTGACGATTGGTACTTTGATGTTGCCAAGTCGGTTTATCGCCCGGATATCTATGAGATCGCAGCTAAAGAACTGATTGAAGAGGAGCTGGTTAGCCCATCAGACTTCCCAGCCTTTGCAACTGAGTCTGGTTTCCGCGCTCCGCAAAAACACTTTATTGACAATATCGTTTATGACGGCTCCAAGCCAAATGCCTATCTGAAGAAATTCCCGATTGGCCTCAAGGAAGAAATTCTCTAGCAACAGGTAACTCCCAAGTAAGACCAGGCTGGCTCTTCGGAGCCAGCCGATTTTTAAATCAAAGGAACTAAACAATGAGCACCACCGCTGTAATATCTAAAATTGCTCACATCGGTAAACTACCGACATCGGCAAACCTGCGCCTGTTATTCGATAAGACGATTAAAGCGCTGGCTCTACCGGGGTTCGGAATTTTAGTCTTTTTATTGCTGTGGCAATTTGTTGCCAACAATATTATTACTTCGTTGGGACAGTTTCCTGGCCCAAGTCAGGTTTGGGAACAGTCGAAAACTTTGGTGACGGAGCATCAACGTGAACGCACAAAAGAATCTTCGTTCTATGAGCGTCAGGAAAAGCGCAATGCCAAAAAGCTGGCAAAAAACCCTGATGCTGTAGTCAAAGTCCGCGCCTACACAGGCAAGTCCACCTTTGTCGATCAGATAGGTACCAGCCTGCTTACCGTAGCCTTTGGGTTTATGGTGGCTACCCTGGTTGCAGTGCCGCTAGGGATTGTCTGTGGACTCAGTGAATCTGTTTATCGCTGTGTGAATCCAATTATTCAAACCTTTAAGCCGGTGTCCCCACTGGCCTGGTTGCCGCTGGTAACCATGGTGGTATCGGCACTCTATGTGACCGATGATCCGTTTTTTGAAAAATCCTTTTTAACCTCTGCCTTTACCGTAGCTCTCTGCTGTCTGTGGCCTACTGTGGTTAACACCATTGTTGGTGTTGCCAGTATTGATCGCGATCTGATTAATGTCAGCCGCGTCCTGCAGCTGAGCTCCACTGTGCATATTCGCAAGATCGTCATCCCCTCCGCTATCCCGATGATTTTTACCGGCCTTAGATTATCTCTGGCCACAGGCTGGATGGTGCTGATTGCCGCCGAGATGCTGGCTCAGAATCCGGGGCTCGGCAAATTTATCTGGGATGAATTCCAGAATGGCTCTTCCAATTCTCTGGGTCGCATTATGGTCGCCGTGCTGGTCATCGGTGTGATCGGATTTATCTTAGATAGCTTGATGCTGGCCGTGCAGAAGCGCGTGTCCTGGGACAAGCAAGCAATCCTTCGCTAATAGGGCATACAGCATTATGAAAAATAATTATTTAGAAATAAGCCAAGTAGGCATTGAGTTTCCCACCGAAGGGGAGCCATTTCGCGCTCTGCAGAATGTCAATCTGAGTATTGCCAAAGGCGAGTTTATCTCCCTTATCGGCCACTCTGGTTGCGGTAAATCGACGGTGCTCAATATTGTCGCTGGTCTTTATGAGGCCACCGAAGGGGGTGTGATTCTTGAGGGGCGTGAAGTGGATGAGCCAGGCCCTGATCGCGCCGTGGTATTTCAGAATCATGCGCTGCTGCCCTGGCTGACGGTCTATCAAAATGTTGAGCTAGCGGTGAAATGTGTTTTTAAGAAAAGCAAAAGCAAAGCCGAGATTAACGAGTGGATTGAGCACAATTTATCTCTGGTGCATATGGACCATGCGCTGCATAAACTGCCCAGCGAGCTCTCTGGAGGTATGAAACAGCGAGTGGGAATTGCCCGCTGTCTGGCAATGCAGCCCAAGGTACTGTTAATGGACGAGCCGTTTGGTGCCCTGGATGCACTGACTCGCGCCCATCTCCAAGACTCGCTTATGGATATCCAGCAACAGCTGGGTAATACCGTAATTATGATTACCCATGATGTTGACGAAGCTGTACTGCTGTCTGATCGCATTGTCATGATGACCAACGGCCCCGCCGCTTCTATAGGTGAGGTGCTGTCCATTGAATTGCCCCGACCCCGCGACCGCGTGGTGCTGGCTGATGATCCGGATTTTAATAATTATCGCCAGCAGGTACTGCGTTTTCTCTATGAAAAGCAAAAAAATCCGGCTGCCAAAGCGGCGTAAACCAAAAATATTATTTAAGGAAACCAAAAGATGTTAAAAGTTGTTGTAGTCGGAAACGGCATGGTCGGCCATCATTATGTAGAGCAGTTAGTAGCCTCGCCCATTGAAGCGCAGATTACCATAATCGGCGGCGAGACCCGGCCAGCCTATGACCGGGTTCATCTATCGGAATACTTTTCCGGTCGTACTCCCGAAGATCTGGCTCTTACCACCAGAGAACATTATGTTGAGATTGGTGTTGATGCCCACTTTGGAGATCCAGTTGTCAGTATTGATCGCGACAGCAAGACAGTGGTCACAGAGTCGGGCCGCAGTTTTGCCTACGACAAATTGGTTCTTGCCACGGGCTCTTATCCCTTTGTGCCCCCGGTCCCTGGCAATGAACAGGATCCCTGTGTGGTGTATCGCACCATTGATGATCTGGGCAATATTAAGGCCCAGGCTGACAATGCCAAAGTAGGTGTGGTTGTGGGTGGTGGTCTTCTCGGCTTGGAGGCGGCCAATGCAGTGCAGAATTTGGGGCTTGAAACCCATGTGGTTGAATTTGCACCAGGCCTGATGGGCGTACAACTGGATGCCGGCGGCAGCGGTATGCTGCGCCGCAAAATCGAAGCCCTTGGCGTGACAGTGCATACCAGCAAAGCGACAGAAGTGATTGAAGCCAATGCGGACGGTGACAGCCGTCTGCTGATGAAGTTTGCCGATGGCGGTTCTCTGGCCACGGATATGATTGTGTTTAGTGCAGGTATTCGGCCCTATGACCAGTTGGCCCGAGATTCCGGGCTCAAGGTTGGCGAGCGCGGCGGTATTGAAATTGACTACCATTGCAAAACCAGCGATTCAGATATTTTTGCAATTGGTGAATGTGCGCTGTTTGGCGGTCGCATCTTTGGTTTGGTGGCGCCAGGCTACCGTATGGCAGAGGCCGCCGTCAGCCAGTTGGGTGACGACAAGCAGTCGTTCCAGGGTGCAGATATGAGCACCAAGCTAAAGCTGCTTGGGGTTGATGTAGGCTCCATCGGTGATGCCCATGGTCGAGAAGAGGGCGCCATAGCCTATACCTTTAGTGACGAGCGTATCGAAGTCTATAAACGTCTGATTGTTAGTGCCGATGGCAAGAAGCTACTTGGGGCTGTGTTGGTGGGAGACTGTTCCGACTACGATACATTGCTGCAGTATTACTTAAATGGCATTGATCTGCCCGCCGATCCGGAAACATTGATTTTGCCCTACAATGCCGGTGAAGCACCTGCACTGGGTGCGGCTGCGTTGCCTGCCACAGCAACTATCTGCTCCTGCCACAATGTCACCAAAGGTGATATCGTCGATGCCATGGATGCCGGATTTTACTCTCTCGGCGACATTAAATCTGAAACCAAGGCCAGCACTGGCTGTGGTGGTTGTGCCGCGCTGCTGAAAAATATTGTCGATGACCAACTAGAGACTCGCGGGCTGGAAGTAGATAAGTCCATCTGCGAACACTTTGCCTATACCCGCCAGGAATTATTCCATCTTATCAAGGTGGGCAATATTCGAACCTTTGACGAGCTGCTTGAAAAGCATGGTACGGGCCGCGGCTGCGATATCTGCAAACCAGCTGCAGGTTCTATTCTGGCTTCACTGTGGAATGACTATGTACTTAAAGAGCAGCACATAGGCCTGCAGGATACCAATGATACTTTCCTGGCCAATATGCAAAAAAATGGCACCTACTCAGTAGTACCCCGTATCGCCGGTGGTGAGATCACCCCAGATAAATTAATTGTGCTGGGCCAGGTAGCCAAGAAATACAATTTGTATACCAAAATTACTGGCGGTCAGCGTGTAGACCTGTTTGGTGCCCGGGTGCAACAGCTGCCCTCGATCTGGAAGGAGCTAGTTGACGCAGGGTTCGAAACCGGGCATGCCTACGGCAAGGCACTGCGCACAGTTAAATCATGTGTGGGCAGTACCTGGTGCAGATACGGTGTCCAAGACAGTGTGGCCATGGCCCTCTATGTAGAGAACCGCTACAAAGGTCTGCGCTCACCCCATAAGCTCAAGTCTGCTGTCTCCGGTTGTACCAGAGAATGTGCCGAAGCCCAGTCTAAAGACTTTGGCATTATCGCCACAGAAAATGGCTGGAACCTGTTTGTCGGCGGTAACGGTGGTATGAAGCCGCGCCATGCTGACCTGTTTGCCACAGATCTCGACGATGAAACTCTGATCAAATATATCGACCGCTTCCTGATGTTCTATGTGCGCACTGCAGATCGCTTACAGCGCACCTCGGTGTGGCTGGACAATTTAGAAGGGGGACTGGAGTACTTGCAGCAGGTGGTGATTGAAGATTCGCTGGGTATTGCCGCTGAGCTCGAAGAGCAGATGAACAATATTGTCGGCACCTACCAATGTGAATGGAAAACCACCATCGAAGATCCAGAGCGTCTCAAGCGTTTTGTCCAGTTTGTCAATGCAGATGCTGAAGACGAGCAGGTGGTATTCGTGCAGGAGCGGGGACAGCCAAGACCGGCAACAGACGAAGAGCGAATTCAACTACTGGACAAAACTGCCTAAGGAAAAATCATGAGCCAAGCTATAACTATCTGTGAGCAGAAAAATCTGGTCGCCAACTCCGGAATCTGTGCCATTGTTGAGGGCCAACAAATAGCCCTGTTTTATCTGCCCAGTGAAACCCCTAAGATCTATGCCATTGGCAACTGGGACCCCATAGGTAAAGCCAATGTGCTGTCCCGTGGCATGGTGGGTGATATTAATGATCGTCTGGTAGTGGCCTCGCCACTGTATAAACAGCACTTTGATTTACAGACCGGTGAATGCCTCGAAGACGGCGAGGTTAAGGTACCTGTGTACAGTGTTGAGCTGAGCGCTGACAAAGTGCTGCTGACACTGTGAGCCTGCGTTAATGTCCTCGGCCTGTCAGATTAAAACCACCTGCCCTTACTGTGGGGTTGGCTGCGGTGTAGATGCGAGCATAGACAACAATAATATTATTGCTGTTTCCGGAGATGCCTCGCACCCGGCCAATTTAGGCAAGCTTTGCGTTAAAGGGTCTGCTCTGCACGAAACCAATGGTGATGCCGGGCGGCTGTTACATCCCAGGCTGGCAGGTCAGCAAACAGACTGGCCAACGGCAATACAAACTGTTGCTGACCGACTGGCCCAGGTTCGCGACCAGCATGGCCCGGGTGCCATTGCTTTTTATCTCTCGGGCCAACTGCTGACCGAAGACTATTATGTGGCCAATAAACTGGCCAAGGGGTTTATTGGTACAGGCCATGTGGATACCAATTCAAGACTCTGTATGTCGTCGGCAGTGGCTGGTTATAAGCGCGCCTTTGGCAGTGATGCAGTGCCCTGTAATTATGAAGATCTGGAACAATGTGACCTGCTGATATTAACCGGCTCCAATGCTGCCTGGACTCACCCAATTCTCTATAGGCGTATGGCCCAGGCCAAAGCCGACAATCCTGATCTAAAAATAGTTGTTATTGACCCGCGGCGCACAGCCACTTGCGATCTGGCTGATCTTCATCTTGCCATTGCCCCGGGGTCCGATCAGTTTATCTTTGCCGGTTTGCTGCATTATCTCGACAGCCAGGGGTTTACTGACAGCCAATATATTAATGACCACACCCAAGGTTTTGGGGAAGCAATAGCCAATGCCAGTGCTGCAACCCTCGATAATGTCGCAGCACAGGCCGGTCTTGATAACAATCAGCTCGGTACTTTTTACCAGTGGTTTGCCGAGACTGACAGGGCCATTACCTTTTATTCCCAGGGCATTAACCAGTCCGCCACAGGCACCAATAAATGCAATGCCATTATCAACTGCCATCTGGCTACGGGAAAACTGGGCAAGGTCGGTGCCGGGCCTTTCTCAATTACCGGCCAGCCCAATGCTATGGGTGGCCGCGAGGTGGGTGGCCTGGCCAATATGCTGGCCGCCCATATGGATTACAGCCCAGAAAATATTGCCACGGTGGCAGAGTTTTGGGGCGCAGATAGCATTAGTCGGGAACCCGGACTAAAGGCCGTTGATCTATTTGATGCTGTTGCCGATGGCCGTATAAAAGCCATTTGGATTATGGGCACCAATCCAGTGGTGAGCATGCCCAATGCCGACAAGATTAAGGCCGCACTGGAAAATTGTGACACGGTCATTGTCTCCGATTGTATTGCTGAGACAGATACTACAGCCACAGCGGATATTTTATTACCGGCCACTGGCTGGGGTGAAAAAGAGGGCACTGTGACTAATTCCGAGCGCTGTATCTCCCGCCAGCGGGCTCTTATCCAGCCTCTGGGAGAGGCCCGCCATGACTGGTGGATTATGGCTCAGGTTGCTCAGGCTATGGGCTACCAGAATAGTTTTGCATACAGCAGTCCAAGAGATATTTTTGTTGAGCATGCGGCGCTCTCCGAGTTTAAAAATACTGGTAACAGACTATTTAATATAGGTGCGCTGAGTACAGTGTCGGATCTGGAATACGATCAGTTAAAACCGATTCAGTGGCCGGTCACAGCAGCCAGTCCCTCCGGCACCAGGCGTCTGTTTATGGATGGGCACTTTCCAACTCCCAGCGGTAAGGCGCAGTTTATTAGCAGTGCCCCCGAATTACCCAGACAGAGCCTTAGCGATAAGTTTCCCCTGGCGCTAAATAGCGGTCGTATCCGTGATCAGTGGCATACCATGACCCGCACCGGCCGTGCCGCCAGATTGCTGGACCATATTGAGCAGCCTTTTGTGGCCATTCATCCAGATACTGCACGGGCCTATAAGCTTAAACAGGATGATCTTGCCAAAGTCACTACGGCCCAGGGCGATGCTGACCTGTCTGTTGTTATAGACACAGGCTTAAAACCCAACCAGCTATTTATTCCGATCCACTGGAATAATCAATTTGCCAAGAGAGCCCGTGTCGACAGTTTGGTGGCGCCAATTATTGATGCTGTATCCGGACAACCAGAGTTCAAATTTACCCCTGCCACCATTGCCCGGATCAATGTCCCCTGTTGGGCGGTATTGGTGAGCCGCACTAAGCTCAGCTGTGAATCATTTATTAACTGGAGCCTGTCACCGCTGGAGAATAATCAGGGTTATCTCTATCAGGTTGCTGTGACTGAGAATTTTAACTGGCAGGATTTTATTGCCCTGAAACGATTAATTGACCAGGGTCCGGCGCAAGCCTATGAGCACTATGCTGATGGCGCGGCCTGTGACGAGCGCTTTATCTGCTATAGCGATCAGCAGATTGAAATGGCTATCTTCACCCATGCTGACAAGTCACAGCTTCCCGGCAGAGCCTGGCTGCAGAGGCTGTTTGATCAGCAGGTCGATGGCAACTACTGGTCATTGATTGCCAGCAGCGCGCAACCGGACCAAGGCAAGCTGATCTGTTCTTGCTTTAAAGTTAGCGAAAAAACCATCACCGATGCTATTGAAGAGGGCGCCTGTTCGGCGGCAGAGCTAGGTCAGCAACTTCGCTGTGGCACCAACTGTGGCTCCTGTCTTCCGGAGCTGAATAACCTGATTACTCAAACCCTGAGTCTGGCCTAACCCAACCATGGAAAACTAATGAACAACAATATTCTGACACTGGTTAAAACCACTAATCCTGCTACCGCAAATCTAAAGCCCGTAGACAAGTCATTATTTGGTCAGGTTTATCTGGTGGGTGCAGGGCCCGGGGATGCAGAGTTAATTACTGTAAAAGCCATGCGCTTGCTACAAGAGGCAGATGCGATTGTTTACGATCGTTTAGCCAATCCTGAGCTGCTGGCATATGCCAAAGATCGCTGCGATCTGATCTATGTGGGTAAGAAAAAAGATCAGCATAGTCTACCTCAGGAGCAGATTTGTGAGTTGCTGGCAGTGCTGGCACGCTGCGGTAAAAATGTGGTGCGCCTGAAAGGTGGAGATAACTTTATCTTTGGGCGCGGGGGTGAAGAGGTAGATCACCTGAATAAGCAGGGCGTGGAATGTTCCGTTGTACCAGGTATCACCGCGGCCATTGGCTGCGCTGCCGCCACACAAATACCTCTCACTCACCGCGATCATGCCCATGCCGTGACCTTTATTACCGGTCACCGGCAAAATGGTCAGATGACTATTAACTGGGATCTGGCGCTGCAAAAAGACAGCACCGTGGTGTTTTATATGGGACTTTCAAATTTACAGGAGATAACGACTCAGCTAATGCAGCGTGGCTGCCCGGCAGATAAACCCTTTGCAGTTGTAGCTCAGGGGACCTCTAATGATCAACAGGTGGTGCTGGGAACCATTGGCGATATTGCTGAGAGAATTAACAGCACACCACTGCCATCGCCGGCACTTTTAATGATGGGTGATGTGATTAATGCCAATGGTTATGCACAACAGTTGGCTGACCAAACAGTTGCCCATTATCCGCCTATGGCCCAGGGGCAGTAACTCAGGCCAGCTGTTGTAGTGCAGTTTGCCTGCGGCGCCAAAAAATTAGAAAGATACCTGTAGCCAGTTGCCAGGCACCATAGAGCAGCATGGTAAATAGCGCTATATCGGCCACCGGGTTGCTTTCGCCTGCTACAGTTGGAAACAGAGATACTTTGAGCAAAAAGCCCAGGTTAATATTTCTCACCACAACTTCCATCTCAATGGCTCGGTTATCCTGCTGAGCCAGGGCAAAACCTTTGGTTAGCCAAACACCCAGCAGAGTCAGGCTGACAATAAAAGTAAATAACACAGCAATATCATCAGTGGAGGTATTGGCAAAATTAAGTCGACCTGCACCCAGAGAACCCAAAACGATGATGCCGATACCGAGCAGTGAGCCTTTTACACAGAGATCTGAAAATCTTGGGGCGTACTGGGGACACCGCTTTAGCACTAGCATGCCTAACCCCAGAGGTAACAGCAGACAGAGACCTATTTCGATAGCCACTTTTTCCGCCGGCATCACAAAGCTGTCAGGCATATAGTCGGCGATAAGAAAGTCCAAAATAATGGGCGTGGTTGCCAGGCAGGCAAGAGATGTCAGTGCGGTGATACTGATTGACAGAGGTACATTACCCCGGGCCATAAAAGTGAATATATTGGATACAGTGCCACCCGGGATTGCTGCAATTATAGCGATGCCAATAATCATACCTGGGGGCAAGTCTGCGAGCACAATAAATGCCAGAGCAACCAGAGGTACCATTACCAGCTGCATTGACAGGCCAACTGCGGCCGCCTTGGGTTGCTGGGCGACTTTTTTGAAGTCGGCTATTTGCAGGCCAGCACCCATACCCAGCATTGCCAGCACCAGCTGCACTGCCGCAACCCAGTATTCATACTCTATATACAGCCCAATCATGATATCTTTCCGCTGCTGGTTTGAATCATCAGTGGTTTATTTTTCGTCGGTAGCACCAGTTCTCTTTGCCCCACCAGATGGCCAAAGTCCTGATGCAGCCAGCGTACCAGAGATGCACAGAGCAGCACCATAATAGGTATTAAGGGCACTGAGCTCAGCACAGTAACAGATAGCACTGTATCCAGAGCCCCGGACTGCAGTATCCCTGCGGTGATAACAGCCAGCAGCCCAGCCCATGCCAGGCGATTCCAGCGCACCGGCTCAGCATCATTGGGTAAATTTTTAGCACAGATACTGGCCAGTACATAGGCACCTGAATCTATACTGGTGGCGTAAAAAATAATCGACAGCACAGTGAACATGGCCAGAGTAAATTTACCCAGGGGCATGCTTTGAATCACCAGCGCATTCACAAAGGACATGCCCTGAGTAGCAAGAATCTCCCTCACTTCAAGGCTGCCGGTGGTCTCCAGATAGAGGGAGTAGCCACCCATAACGGCCATAAATAGCCAGGTTCCGAGACAGCCCCAGCCTATTACTCCCAGTACTAGCTGACGGATAGTACGGCCCCGAGAAATACGAGCAAAAAACAACCCAATCATGCCGGTGTAGGCCAGCCACCATGCCCAGTAAAATCCCGTCCAGTCTTTGGGGAAGCTGCCATTTTCAATGGGGTCCGTCCAGGTCGCTGCGGCAATAAAATTGCTGAACATCAGACCCATGCTGTTCAGAGTAAGATCTAGAATAAACACGCCAGGCCCGGCAATAAGCACAAAGATAATGGCTGCAATGGCCAGAGCTATGTTGATATCGGCAAGCACTTTAATGCCAGACTTAAGACCGCGATAAACACTGGCCCCAAATAGCGCAGTCCAAAATGCCAGCACCGCCATCTTGATTGGCATACTGTCGGGAATATCAAATAAGGTAGCCAGCATAGCCGATAGCAGGGGTACACCCAGGCCCAGCGATGTGGCAACACCACCGACGATACCCAGCACAATAAAGATATCTATTACTGTCTTGGTTTGGCTTCGGCCCCGCTCCGGCAGGGCTCCGTCGCAGGCACTGCTGATACGCAATGTGGTGTAGCGTTTTACATAGAGCATATAAGCGATTGGCACAGCGGGCACTGCATAAATAGCCCAGCCAATCACCCCCCAGTGAAATAGCGGATACATGTGGGCCCATTCAAAAGACTGAGATGACCCTACTTCAATACCCATAGGCGGTGTTTGCAGATAGTAGATTGGCTCAGCAAACCCCCAGGCTATTACACCAGCGCCAATAGCTGCAGTAAACATCATGGCCACCCAATGGGCGTTCGAATACTCTGGCGGTTCGTCTGCGGCGCCCAGTTTTACATGGCCATAGCGGCCAAACGCCAGCCACAGGCAAAAAATAACCGCTGCCATTCCCACTGCAAGATACAGCCACAGCAGGTTATTCATAATGGTTTTGCGGCTATCGATTAAAAATGCCGCTGCCGCATCCGGGAAAATCATAAGAGGTATGGCGCAGACCAAAACGATAACAACAGCGGGGATAAATATAGTCCAGTCGACTTGAGGAGTATTTTCAGGTGCTTTTTTGTGGGTATTGTTGCTACTACTGGCTGGGTCACTCATAGAATTATTGTTATGTGATGGCGTCAGCACAGGGTAGCACAGTGCCCTCAGAACTCATAAATAGCCCAGTTTGTGGACGCACAGTCAACAATCACTAGGCTGCGGCTTGCTCTCTCACGGCGGTTAACGTAGCCTAACCTCGCAGTTAAATATAACAATAAATGCCTTCCGGCTACGGGAACCTTCCATGACTGAACAAAAAACACCGAGTAAAAGCTATCGCAGCCTTGTGCTGGTTTTGCTAACGGTGGTCTACGGCTTTAACTTTATCGATCGTCAGATTGTTGGCATTCTGGCACCTTTTATTCAAAAAGACCTGGGCCTTACCAATACCGAGCTAGGGCTATTGATTGGTCTGGCTTTTGCGACCTTTTATACCCTGATTGCTATTCCTATTGCCTGGTTGGCGGATCGCTATAACAGGGTCAATATATTGTCGATTGCCCTGGCGGTCTGGAGTGGTTTTACTGCATTGACTGGCCTGGCCAATAACTTTGTGCAAATCGGCCTGGCGCGCATGGGTGTGGGTATAGGTGAGGCTGGTGGCAGCCCTCCGTCCCATTCAATCATTTCGGATCTGTACCCCAAAGAAGAGCGAGCTGGTGCTCTGGGTGTGTATTCCATGGGTATTCCGCTGGGTATTATGGCGGCCTATTTTGCCACTGCATCTCTGATGGGCTCCTCCGGGGAAGATGTAGATTGGCGTCGTATCTTTATCTTTTTAGGCCTCACCGGAATCGGTCTGGCTGTGGTAGTTAAGTTAGTTCTTCGCGAGCCAGTGCGCGGGGCCATGGAGTTGGATACAGACAAAGAAATAATCCAGCCACCTTTCAAGGAATCCCTCAATACCCTGATCAAGATACCAGCCTGGTGGGCGATGTGCTTTGGTATCGCCTTTGGCTCTTTTGTGTCCTATGCCACCTCGGCCTTCCAGACCAAATATCTGGTGCTTCTGGATCCTGCATTCGACTTCAAAACATTGGTGATTGTGCTGGGCATTATTAATGGTACCACCTATGCCGGGGGTGCATTTTTTGGCGCCCGACTGGCGGATTGGTGGGGTGGCAAAGATATCCGCGCCTATGGCTGGCTGCCGGCAATTGCTATAGGTCTCTGTCTGCCTATAGGTGTGGCCACTTTCTGGGTACCCACAGTCTGGGTGCATCTCGCCCTTACCACGGTATTTTTGCTGTTTTTGGGTATCTATCTAGGACCCAGTTTTGCCATTGCCCAGACTCTGGCGCCGATCAATATGCGCGCCATGTCCACAGCCCTGTTCTTTTTTATTCTCAATATGATCGCACTGGGGGGTGGGCCCACCTTTACCGGCTGGCTGGCGGATGTATTTAAAGATGGCAATACCGAGCTGGAGTCGATTCGCTATGCCATGACGGTAACCTGCGCTATGTTTATTCCCTCGATTATCAGCTTTATGGTGGTGGCAAAAGTCTTGCCAAGAGACTGGGCTGCTGCAGAAAAACGTAATCAGGATCTAAATAACGGCTAGATTAATAGTCAGCCACAACTGAGGTAGAGCAATGAGAAACCTGGCACTGGCACTGATAACCTCCCTGATGGTCCTGTCTGTCCAGGCCACCACCGAGGATGATATACAGAGCTTTACCCTCGACAATGGCATGAAGATACTGGTGCTGGAGGACAGCTCCATCCCCAATGCCAATATGTATCTGTTCTGGAAGGTGGGCTCGCGCAATGAGGTGCCGGGGATTACCGGTATCTCCCACTTCTTCGAGCATATGATGTTCAATGGCTCAGCCAAGTATGGCCCGAAAATGTTTGACCGCACTATGGAAGCGGCCGGCGGCGCTAACAATGCCTACACCTCAGAAAATGTCACGGTGTATACCAACTGGTTCCCAGTCGGGGCCATGGAAACCATTTTTGATCTGGAGGCAGATCGCATTGCCCATCTGGATATAGATGCGGCAATGGTGGAGTCCGAGCGCGGTGTGGTCGCCTCTGAGCGCACCACAGGCCTGGAAAACTCTAACTGGCGCGTACTGCAAGAAGAGCTGAAAGGTGCGGCGTTTCGCGCTCACCCTTACTCTTGGTCCGTAATTGGTCATGAGTCAGATATTGCTGCCTGGTCTCTGCAAGACCTGCGCCAGTATCACAGCACCTACTATGCGCCCAATAATGCAGTGGTGGTGATTGCCGGCGATGTAAAGCTGGCCCAGGTTAAAGCTTTGGCCGACCAATACTTTGCGCCTATCCCTGCCAAGACCCCGCCCCGAGAGATAAGAACTGTGGAGCCACAACAGAAGGGTGAGCGCAGGGTATTCGTCAAAAAGGCCTCGGTGAGCACGCCCAATGTAATGCTGGCCTACCATATTCCCGAAACATCTCATCAGGATACCTATGCGCTGGACTTGCTGGCCGCTATTTTGGGCGAGGGCAAAAGCTCGCGCCTGTATCAGGCGCTGGTCAACAATCAAATTGCCCTGAGTGTGGAGACCTATATGCCCGAGAGCTTTGATCCCAATTTATTCTACTTTTATGGTGTGGCCGCGGCGGATATCAATGCCGCTCAGTTGGAGCAGGCACTGCTCGCTGAGATTGCCAAGGTAGTCACCGATGGTGTTACGGAAGCTGAACTCGAAAAAGTCAAAAACCTGCGCCTGATGGGCTTTTATCGCACATTGGAAACCATTAATGGCAAAGCCGATACCATTGGTACTTACGAGCTATTTATGGGCAGCTATAAAAAATTATTTAGTGCGCCTGAGGATTACAGCAAGGTGACGCCTGAGGATATACAGCGTGTTGCCCGCCAATACTTTACCAGGGCCAATCGCACGGTCGGTGTGTTGGCCGCTGAGGAGGAGCTGGACCAATGATCAGACCACTAGTCACAGCCGCCGCTGTAGTTGCCGCCGTATTTTCTCTGTCAGCTTGCTCACCAGATGCCGAGATAGTTTCTGAGGCAGTGCCCGCTGTCAGCAGTTTTCAGATGCCCGCTAGCGAGACAGTGCGGTTAGACAATGGCCTGACCCTGATGCTAATGCCCCAGACCGAGGTGCCATTGATCACCGTCAATGCTGTGGTGCGAGCGGGCAGTATTAAAGATGACCGGGCTGGACTGGCGTCTATTACCGCCCAAAGTCTGCTGCTGGGCAATAATATGGCTTCAAAGGAGCAGACTGAGTTATTGGTAGATAGTCTGGGCGCCAGTCTCGATGCCACTTCAGGCGTTGAAGGCAGCGCTATAGAGGCTGACTTTATGGCACGTGATGCCGAGCAGATGCTACCCCTGCTAAAAGCGGTGCTCACCGCGCCCAGCTTTGATCAGGCTGAATACAAAAAGTTGCTCGACAAGCAGGTGGCAATGCTGGCTCAGGCCAAGGAAAGTCCGCGCGCGGTGATACGTGCTTATTTCAGCGCCCAATTGTTTGGCGATCACCCCTACGGTAGTCCGACTTTCGGTGACAGCCAGTCTCTGCGCGATATAAGCCTGGATCAGGTAGAGGGTTTTTATCAAGCGCACTACCGGCCAGACAATACTGCTCTGACCATTGCTGGTGACTTTGATACTGCCGAAATGAAAGCCTATCTTGAAGGTTTGTTTTCTGACTGGCAGGGCTCTGGACAATCTGGTGCTGAGGAGTTTAAGCAGCCCCAGGGGCTCACCAGTGCCAATGTATTGCTGGTAGATAAACCTGATGCCATTGAAACTACTTTTCTTATTGGCGGCATGGGTATCAGTCGGGACAATCCAGACTATGTGGGTCTGCGGGTGATTAATACTGTACTGGGCGGTCGCTTTACTTCCTGGCTTAACGACGAGCTGCGGGTCAACAGTGGTCTAACCTATGGTGCCCGTTCTGGCTTTACTTCCTACCGTCAGGCTGGCATGTTCACTATTAGCACCTTTACCCAAACCTCGACTACCGAGGAGGCCATTGATCTGGCGCTGACAACCTATGCCAGACTCTGGGAGCAGGGTATAGACCAGGCGACATTGGATTCGGCCAAGGCCTATGTAAAGGGCCAGTTCCCGCCAGACTATGAAACCACAGGCCAGCTCTCCAGTCTGATGGCAGATATGTATCTATTTGATTTTGGCCCCGAGTTTATTAATGAGTTTGAAGCCAAGGTTAATGGCCTGACAGAGGCGGAAAGCAAACGATTAATAGAGAGCTATTTCCCGCGAGATAATCTGCAGTATGTGCTGATCGGCCGCGCCGACGAAATACAGGACATTGCCGCTAAATATGGCAAGGTTCGCAGAGTAGACATGCAGGCGCCAGGATTTGCCCGCTAGTCATATTGAACGCCAAGCTCCGCTTCAAGAGCGCAAGTGGGTTCGATAGCCAAATAAGCATAGGGGCTTTTTAAGTCCAGATAAACAATTGCTGGGCAGTCACAGGCAAGGGGTTTTAGTGGCCGGACATGCATACTCTCTACAAACTTTTCTCTGGGTGTACTCCATCGACATAACCCATAAATGCCTCATGAATACTGTAGCCAATCAGCTCGCGAACACGCTTGGGCAGAGTGCGAACAATATCCGGGGGAATAGCCAGAGCCATATTTTCAAGCTGGCGGGCCCAGCCAGTGCAATACTGTGGTGTCACAATTAAGCGAGAGGCATCAGATAGGTTTGCGCCGCCTCGATGATAGAGAGTACTTTTCACCAGTAGCAGTGAGCCACTGGTCATAGGGATTTTAAAAGTATCGGATCTGGGTTGGGGGTCATGATTTGGATCCCGTTCTCTGGGGTCCATGAGGTCCTCTACCTCTGCCAGAGCTATGGCCCTGTCCTCAGTCCAGTTATGGCTGTCGGTAATAAATTCCGTGGCGCCATTTAACTCGGTGGTATCATCGATAGCCCAAAAAGCACTGACTCCAAAGGCTTTTCTTGGGCGCGGTATGCTGACCTGAGAATCGTCACAGTGCCAGCCCTGCACCGTTTCCCCTGGATGTAGATTAATTGCCAGCAGAGCCGATAGCAGGCAGGATTCACCCAGTTCGCGCTCGGCAAATGCCAGAGCCAGAGGGTGGCTGACCATCGCGGCAAACACCTCCGGAGCCTTGGCCAGCAAGCTGTAGACTCGGTTGGTTTTAAATCCCTCGAAGTCATTGCGTCCGGTGGTGGTTAAAAACGGCGCCAGTGCATCTCGCACCTGTTGAACTCCATCTGCGTCCATTACATCTTTAAATAAAATATAACCCTGCTTTTCATACTGCTGATAGGCCTGCTCAAAGGTTCGCCCATCCAGCCATTGGTCTAGGCTCTGGATATCAATGCTGCTGGCTGTTGGGGCATTTTTGCTGAGTTGGCTAACAGAATTGTTCAAAGGTTATCTCCGCGAAGGAATATTTGATAATGGGTCAGCACATCCTCGGGAGCTTCTACCTGGGGATAATGGCCGATCGTTGGCAGCTCGGCGCAGTAGTCCAGTCGGCACTCCAGCTCTTTGTAGCGGGCTACCATATGGCCGCCAGACACTGGATCCACCGAACCATTGATTAGAGCCAGGGGAATGCTGGATGTTTGCAGGGCCGATACCCAGCGCTCCCGGTGCTGGATACGGTCGCTCATATAGGTAATCAGATTATGAAAAAGATGTTTGCCATTATTGAAGTTGATCAGCCACCAGTAATCCTTCAATTCTTGCTCCGAGGGCTGGGTATCTGCACCAAATACTGAGCTAAAGTTGCGGCAAAATTTGCGAAAACCGGTAAATGTGTTTAACAGACTGCCTATGGGGCTCAGCAATAGTTTTTGGGTTAATAGCGCTCTATGGGTTTCGGGAAACAAGCCGCCATTGAGAAAGCAGCAAGACAGCCACTGCCCACCCCCATTGCCCTCAAGCTGCCGCGCCAACAGTTCCTGAGCCACTGTGTCGCCATAGTCATGGGCCAGCACATGGAAACTCTCAAGCCCTTTTGCAGCAACCAGCGCCTCGACAATATCAGCCTGACCATGGATGCTGTAGTTGCGGTTGTCGGGTTTATCGGAAAAGCCAAAGCCCAGCATATCCAGCGCAATCACCCGATAATTTTTTATCAGATCGCCCCACATTGGCAGCCAGTCCCAGCTTGAGGTGGGAAAGCCATGGATCAGCAGTAATACAGATGTTTGAGGGCTGTACTGCTGCGTTGCCCCGCTATCTATACAAAAAATCTGATGGCCCAGAAGTGATTGATATTCCCCCTGAGCGCGCCATAGTTCTGGGCGAAAGCTGGGGTTATCTGCAGTGAATTCCATAGTGGTTTTATTTTTATAAAATGGAGTTTCTCTATATTGGCGTAAAACGACCCGCGAGTCCATTTACCGCCTTGAGTCAGATAAATCTTGATGCAATACTCTAAAAAACAGGGCTGATAGTCAGTTTTTAGTCTCAGTCCGTAAAACTAGAATAATAAACAACAAGAGAAAAGTGATGACTCAAGCGTTTGATACTCTAATCAAAAATGCCAAAGTCTTTAATCGCGGGGAACAGCCTGTTATTGAAGATGTTGCCGTCGCCGATGGCCGCATTGTGGCCCGCGGGCAACAACTGGATGCATCCCAGGCCGGTCGAGTAATTGATGCCGAGGGCCTGTGGCTGATGCCCGGACTCTTTGATATTCACACCCATTATGATCTGGAGCTGGAAGTAGCGCCCGGGCTGCCAGAGTCTACCCGTCACGGCACCACCTCTGTAGTGATTGCCAACTGCAGCCTGGGTCTGGCCTTTGGCGCTCAGCGGGATGGCACCAATGATCCTATTGTGAGCTGCTATGCACGGGTCGAAAATATTCCCAAGCATGTGCTGCGCAACTGTGCTGACAATGTCAGCTGGGAAA
>JAYPYO010000037.1:9413-19524 GCA_038135995.1 Porticoccaceae bacterium | reverse complement strand
GTATTTAACCAATTACTGCGCTAACAATATGTTTACCATTCTGTCTGGTATGACCGGCACAGGTAAAACCGAGATTATTCAGACAATGCCCACCGGGCTGGACTTGGAGGGCGCGGCCAATCACAAGGGCTCAAGTTTTGGGCGGCCTCTGGACGAGCAGCCGGCGCAGATCGATTTTGAAAACCGTATTGCTATTGATCTGCTCAAGATCGAAGACCAGCACTCGCGGTCAATGGTGGTACTTGAAGATGAAAGCCGCAATATTGGTGCCCGACATATTCCCCATTACTTTGCCGACCGCATGGCGCAGAGCCAGTTTGTGGTGATTGATATGGATTTTGACCAGCGGCTGGAACGCCTGTGGCAGGAATATGTGGTGCAACGCTACCTGCGTACCATGGCCTATTTTGGCGCCAGTGGTGAACAGGAGTTTGCACGCTATTTGCGTGAAAGCTTACTGCGGGTGCAGAAGCGGCTGGGTGGCCAGCGTACCAAAGAGCTGCTGGCGTCTATGGACGCGGCGATCGAGGTACAGCATCAGGATAATTTTGCCAGTCATCGGCATTGGTTAAGGGTTATCACCAGAGAATACTACGACCCTATGTATAGCTATCAGCTGGAAAAGAAGAAAGAGCTGGTGGTGTTTAGGGGGCCCCGGGAAGAGGTTGTGGAATGGTTGCAGCGGGGTTAGGGAGACTCTTCTACCAACCACTTATACATCACCAGTGCATCCACAAGACCTTCCATAGGATGATTAAATGCCCTGGGTAGTCGCCCCACAGTTGCAAAACCCAATTTTTCCCACAACCTGACCGCACCCTGGTTGGTCGATGCCACAAAATTAAACTGCATGGCGCTGAAACCCATTTCCAGGGCAATTTTTTGCGAGTGCTCGCACATAGCCGACGCCAGACCCTGACCTCGAGCGGCACGGGCCACCATATAGCCACAGTTGCACACATGGGCGCCAGGGCCCTGCTGATTGGCTTTAATATAGTAGGTGCCCAAAATCTGGCCATCTTGCTCGACCACATAGGTCGCGGCTGGCACGGCCATCCACAGATGCCGGGCCTGAGTTCGATTGGTGTCTGGCGGGTAGGCGTAGCTGTCACCGGCCGATACT
This sequence comes from Porticoccaceae bacterium, assembly GCA_038135995.1. Lineage (GTDB taxonomy): Bacteria > Pseudomonadota > Gammaproteobacteria > Pseudomonadales > Porticoccaceae > HTCC2207. The sequence goes on along the minus strand of JAYPYO010000037.1, from coordinate 18,401 downwards.
ATCTGCTGAAAAATAGGCCAGATAGCATCGAAGTCGGGGTCAGTTGCCTGGCGGATAAGCACTAGCGGGGCTGCATTCTCACCGCGCCATCAAGGCGGATGGTCTCGCCATTGAGATAGCTGTTTTCCACCATATGCACCACCAGCTGGCCAAACTCTGAGGGCTCGCCCAGACGCTTGGGGAAGGGTATGCCGGAGACAATGCCATCCTGCACCTGCTGAGGAGCGCCAAGCATTAATGGCGTGGCCATTACGCCGGGAGCAATGGTATTGATGCGAATACCCACAGCGGCCAAGTCTCTGGCCATGGGTAATGTCATGCCTACAATACCACCTTTGGTCGCTGAGTAAGCCACCTGGCCCATCTGGCCGTCAAAGGCGGCAATGGATGCGGTGTGCACAATCACGCCACGCTCAGTCTTTTCATCTGGCTCATTGCGCGCCATAGCGGCGGCGGCACAGCGAGAAATATTAAAGGTACCAATAAGGTTAACTTCGATTACCTTGCGGTAGTGGTCTAGGTTGTGGGGGTTGCCTTCACGGTCAATGGTCTTGGCAGCTATACCAATACCGGCGCAATTGACACAGATATCGACACGGCCCAGATCGGCCACTATTTTATCAAAGGCTGCCTCGACCTCGGGGCCATTAGATACATCCAGCGCAATAAAATGGGTTTTGCTGGCACCCAGCTCGGCCACTGCAGTGGCGCCGGCTTCGGCGTTCATATCAATAATCACGACAATTGCACCGCGGTCCGAAAGCTCCTGGGCGGCTGCGCGACCCAGGCCTGATGCACCACCAGTAACTACTGCAACTTTATTGTTACATTCCATACCTTGCCTCTTCCTCTTTATGTTTTATTCTATTTGCTGTGTCGATTCCGTTTCCTGTACTAGCACAAAGGGTGGAATCACCAGCGCCCAGAGTATCTTATTGCAGTTGTACCAGTCCATGGCCTGCTGGTCTTGCACCCGGCTCAGGGTGCCATCGTCCAGCCAGCGCTCCACCAGCTCTCTACTGTCTCTGTGCAGCGCAATGGCGACCTGAATCAGGTCTGCACCGGCCGCTACCGCCAGCACATTGCCGCCAGCATAGTGCTTTTGCAGCTCGTGCCAGGCAATTTTGCCCGTCTCAGCATTGAGGCGGGCGACAAGTTCTTTTGGATCTGTGGGGATGGCGTCCATAGGAGATATCCCTATCAACCCATCCAGTTGCAGAAGTTGCGCAGCAGCTGCAGACCAGCATCAGCACTTTTTTCCGGGTGAAATTGCACAGCAAATAAATTGTTGTGGCTCAGTGCAGCGGCAAAGCCTGAGGCCGAGGTGCCGTAGTCGCAGGTGCCAGACACATTGGCGTTATTGTGGCCGTCGACAAAATAACTGTGCACAAAGTAGAAGCGACTATCCTGCTCTATGCCCTGCCACAGCGGGTGGTCGATAGTCTGGTGCACATTGTTCCAGCCCATATGGGGAACTTTGAGTTTGCCGCCCTGCTTGTCCTGCAGGTTATCGCCAAAGAATTTTACTCTGCCTGGCAGCAGACCCAGGCAGTCGACGCCGCCATTTTCTTCGCTGTGTTCCATTAATGCCTGCATGCCCACACAGATCGCCAACACGGGCTTTTTCTTCATGGCGTTGCTGACCACATCGCCTACATTGAGACGCTGAATTTCACCCATGCAGTCGCGGATCGCACCGACGCCGGGAAACACCACTCGATCGGCATCTTCAACCAGAGCTGGATCTGAGGTAATGGATATTTTGGCACCTGGGCATACGTGCTCCAGGGCTTTGCCTACGGAATGGAGATTGCCCATTCCATAGTCAATTACTGCGATATGGCTTCGAAAATCACTCATAAACTGGTATCACATGCTAACAGGGGGTAGGAGCTAAAAAAGGGTACCCTGGTTACAGAGTACCCTTGGTAGAGGGCATTACGCCGGCCATGCGCTCGTCGGCAGTGGCTGCCATGCGCAGGGCGCGACCAAAGGCCTTAAAAATGGTCTCCACCTGGTGGTGAGCATTGGCGCCGCGCAGATTATCTATATGCAGGCTGACCAGGGCGTGGTTGACAAAACCCTGAAAGAATTCACGGGTCAGATCAACATCAAAGCTACCCACATGGCTGCGCACAAAGTCGGCTTTCATAATAAGTCCGGGACGGCCTGAAAAGTCCATCACCACGCGAGACAGGGCTTCATCCAGAGGCACATAGGCGTGACCGTAACGGGCCAGCCCTTTTTTATCGCCAATAGCCTCGGCTACCGCCATACCCAGGGTGATGCCTATATCTTCCACGGTGTGGTGATCGTCAATCTCAGTGTCGCCGGCAGCTTGAATATCCAGATCCACTAAACCATGGCGGGCAATTTGATCCAGCATATGGTTTAAAAAGGGTACCGGAGTCTGCAGGTTAGCCTGCCCGGTGCCATCCAGGTTTACACTGATGGTAATTTGGGATTCGAGGGTATTGCGCGTCACTGTGGCTGTGCGATCCGCCATGGGTTTCTCCATGCTGTCCATTTTGAGGCGGCATTATACTGCAAATTAAGTCTTGCTACAGTACAAAAAAGGGCTAGAATACTCTGCTACTTTTTCTGACCCAGACAATCTGGGTGTCATTGTATTTATGAAGCAATTTCGTTCAATATTTGCCTTCGCGCTGTGCCTGATTATTGGTCTCGGGTCAGTGACGGCGTCTGCTCATAACCATGATGATCACCAGGAAAATACCTGCTCGGTCTCTGTGCTACAGCATTCAGCGGCAGCGGTTGCAGCTGAAACCAGCAAAACCTATGTAACCAGAGTTACAGCACCCTGTATTGTTCATAACGACCGGGCTGCAACAAGCCATATTACTGGTCGCCAGCTCGCCAGAGCACCCCCTCAGATCCTCTAAATAGTTTGCATTCCCCCTGGGGGACGAATTCGCGCCGAGTTTTTTTGGCGTGGACATTATTTTTAGAGGAAAAAGTTATGAATACCAAAAAGCCTATTGCTTTTAAACTGCCCTTGTCAGCCATGATTGTAAGTCTCTCCTGTGGCGCTGTGGGTCAGGAAATTGAAGAAATTGTTGTTAGATCGTCGTTAATCAACTCCGCAGTGGATGAAATTTCAAACCCACTGCATATTATCTCTGGTGAGTCTGTTGCCACCGACGCTACCCAGAGCCTGGGTTCGAGTATTGATGATCTGGTTGGTCTGTCTACCAGTGATTATGGTGCCGCCGTGGGGCAGCCTATTATCAGAGGCATGTCTGGCAGCCGCGTTAAGGTTCTTAACAACGGCATTGTGGTCAGAGATGCATCTGGCCTGGGGCCCGACCATGCTAACGATGTTGATATGCATAATGTTCAGCAAATTGAAGTGGTGAGAGGACCCTCTTCTCTGCTCTATTCCAACGGTACTATCGGCGGTATTGTTAATATTGTTGATAACACTATTGCCCGAGAAGATATTGCGCAGTCTGAGTTTAAACTGGGCCTGGAAGCTCAATCAGTTAACGATGGCGACTCACACAACCTCTCTTATCGCAATAATATCGGCGGCTTAAATCTGTCATTTGCCTATAAAGATTCGCAGTTTGGCAACTTTGAGATTCCCGATGGCGCAGTGTTGCATGCTGAAGATGACCATGATGACCATGATGACCATGACGACGATCATGATGAAGGTCACGACGAAGATCATGACGGCCACGATGAGCACCACGACGAAGATCTGGGGTACCTCGCCAATTCTGACTCCGGATCTACTACTACAAGATTGGGACTCTCCAAGGCTGGCGACTGGGGTTTCTTTGGAGTCTCATATGCTGATAACGAATCTGTATTTGGCATCCCCTACCATGGCGAAGGTCATGAGGGCCACGGAGGTCATGAAGACCATGACGATCACGAAGGTGAGGAGCATGCAGGCGAAGATCATGATGAAGAGCATGACGATGAAGACTCCCATGAAGGCGAAAGAATCTTCTCTAATACAGACTCCAAGATAGTTACTGTAGAAGGTGCCTTTGTGCTGGGTGGTGACCTGTTGAAGAAGATTAACTACTTCTATAAAGACTCTGACTATTCTCATATCGAACAGCATGCTGAAATGGAAGAGGAGCATGAGGGTGAGGAAGAACATGAGGATGAGCATGAGCATGACGAGCATCATGAAGGGCCGACCCAGTTTACAAATAACGCCCAAGAATATGGCGCTATCTTTGATCTCGGCAACGACAGCCTGTCGCAGAAACTGGTAGTTAATTTTGTAGAAGAGAATGTTTCGGTGATCGGTGATGAAGCCTTTATCAACCCAACTGAAAGCGAAGAAATAACTCTGGGCTACTATGTAAGCAAAGAGTTTGATCTTTTCAATCTTGACTTTGGTATCAGACATGATCGCATGTCCCGCAGTGGCTCTATGTCCCATGAAGAAGAGCATCACGATGAGCACGATGAGGACCATCATGATGATCATGACGAAGACCATACTGAAGAAGAGCATCACGACGAGCACGAAGAAGAAGTAGAGTTCTTTGACAAGGATATCAACAACACTAGCTTCGCCCTCAGCCTTGATAGAGATATCAATGATGCACTTAACATCAGCCTGGGCCTTGCCAGCGTGGAGCGAGCACCCACAGCTGTCGAGCTGCTGATGAATGGTCCTCACCTGGCTACAGGTCGAGAAGAAATAGGCAATATTAATCTAGAGTCTGAGCAGTCTAATAATATTGACCTGACCTTCAACTATGAAAGAGATGGTTTCTACGCAACCCTGACCTTCTTCCAGAATGATGTGGATAATTACATCTACCTGTTTGATGAAACCGAAGAAGAGCACGAGGAGCACGGAGAGGAAGAGCATCACGGTGGATTAATTCTGGCTAACTATCTGCAGCAGGATGCAGAATTTGATGGCTACGAATTTGAGATAGGCAAAACTTTCAATCTTGCTCGCGGCGCACTGTCTCTTTCTTTTGCACAGGACTCTATTTCAGCTAAGTTCTCGGATGGTACCTATGTTCCACGTATCACTCCTAAGAGAAACCTGTTTAAGGCTTCTTATACCGAAGACGATTTAAAGCTGGCACTGTCTTTTAAAGATGCCAACAAGCAGAGCGATATTGCGGCAAATGAAACTGTTACCGACGGTTTCCAGATGTTGAATATCAACCTGTCAAAAACCATCAAACTGAGCGGCAGACAGCATTTGACTCTGTCTGTTTTCGGCAAAAACTTGCTGGATGAAGTGGCTAGAAACCACAGCTCATTTGTTAAAAATGAAGTACCTATGGCAGGCAGAAACCTGGGCCTAAGAGCGACTTACTCGTTCTAAACCCCCTGCTGTCCATCAATGTTTAAGGGTTGTTCTGTTTGAGGTAATATAAGCCTCCGCAGAGCAACTCTTGAACGATGGTCATAGTGAAAAAATTATTGAAATTGCTGGCCGCAGGCCTGCTTCCAGTGGTTACATTGTTTGCAATCGCAGTAATGTATATCACGTTTGCCGTCGACATTAATGGCTACAAGTCAGACATTGAATCTCTTGCTCGCCAACAGGGTTTGGATGTCTCCATCAGGGGCGATCTAGCCTGGCAGTTCTTTCCCAAACCCGGTATATCCATAGCTGATATCTCTGCTAGCGACCAGACTTCCGTCTCTGGCTCTGCCAAGAGCCTGGTGCTGGCCACCAACTGGACCCAACTCTTCAGTCTCGGCGGCGGTATTGAGCAACTCCAGCTTAGCTCTGTACAAATTGAGAGTGGCGGCCTGCAGTGGTTTCCAGCTAATGGCCCAAGGCTGCAATTTAACAATATTCAGCTATCTGCCAAAAACCTTTCACTGCAGGGCAAGCCATTTCCTATCTCCGCATCGGTCAGTGCATTTGGCGGCCGCAAATTTGCTCTGGATACAGAGGTGGCTGTGCAACTGAATGGCCACAATATACAACAGCTCAACCTGGTAGATCTGCAGCTGCAAATCGACAGCATCAGGCTGTTTGGCGAGCTCAGTGCCAGTGACAATGGCTCCTTTGTGCAGGGTAACCTATACAGCAACAGCTTTGATTTAAAGCAGTTGATGACCTCTCTGCAGCCTGTGGTGCCTCTGCTGGCTGCACCCAATACTCTGGTCAAAACCGCGCTTACCGATGTTAGCCTGAAGACTAACTTTAGTCTGGATACAGAGGCCGTATCAAAGATTATTGGCGAGCTGTCTCTTGATGGTCAGAGCTTCGATGTGGATGTAACCATAGATCACCCGGCCAACAGTCTGACTACGCTGGTATCAGGAGATTTATTGCGCGCCGGGGACTATTTTCCCGCAGCCAATAGCGACAGCGATAACAGCGGCCTGTTTGCTCCACTGGCTATCCCATTTGCCCTCTGGCAGGGACGCAGTCAGGTTGAGATCAACCTGGATAGAATTGAATTTAATGATTTCCGCATTGATAACTTTTACAGCAATGTTTTTGGCAATCAGCGGGTGCTGCGTATGACATCGCTAAATGCCGATATGTTTGGCGGACAGGTCAATGCCATTGCCAAGCTGGATATGCGCACCTCCAAGCCCAGCTTTAATCTGCAGCCCTCCCTGTACAATATAGATATGGCCCAGGCTGTGAACGCTCTGAGCGACAACAGCACAGTGAGCGGCAAACTCAGCCTGGATGCCAATATCCAGGGAGCCGGTATGGATATGGGTGAGATCACCCGGTCTCTGTCCGGTGCCGGCAAGTTTCAGATACAGAAGCCTGTATACCAGGGTTTAAATTTAGAGCAGTGCTTTTGCAACGCTGCGGCTCTGGTATCAGGCAGATCACTGGCCGCAAAGACCTGGTCGCCTGGTACCCCGCTGGATGACCTGCAGGGCAAGTTTCAGCTTAATGATGGCAAATTGCTTATTAATGAGTACAGCACAGGCACTGGCAATCTGGCTGTTATGGGCCGCGGCAGGGTAGACCTGATAAAAAAACGCTATCAACTTAATGCCAGTGCCCGAGTGGATCAGGCAGTGACCAGCCCCACTGGATGCGATGTTAACCAGCGTCTGCAGAATCGCCAGATACCCTTTGTCTGCACTGGTGCCTTTGACCGGGGCGATGCCGGTGGCTTGGCCTGCAAACCCGACGAGCGGCTGATAAAAGATTTACTCAAAAATAGCGCTCTGGAAAAACTGCTCAATAAATCTGGGCTTCAGCAGGATAACTCGGATACCGTGAAAAGCCTGCTCAAAGGACTGTTTAACCGTTGATCATGACAGCAGAGCAGTTTCAGCAGGCGGTACTAAACTGGTTTGATACCCATGGTCGCAAGCATTTACCCTGGCAGACTAGCATAAGCCCCTATTCAGTCTGGGTCTCAGAAATTATGCTGCAGCAGACCCAGGTCAATACGGTGATCCCCTATTTCGAGCGCTTTATGCAGAGCTTTCCCCAGGTGCAAGCCCTGGCCGCCGCCCCTGAGGATAGCGTGCTGCATCACTGGACCGGGCTTGGCTACTATGCCCGTGCCCGCAATCTGCATAAAACTGCCAAACTTATTTGCAGCGATCTGAATGGAGAGTTTCCGGATACCGTTGAACAGCTAGTTGAACTTCCGGGCATTGGTCGCTCTACGGCCGGCGCAATCTGCTCTATAGCCTTTAAGAAACCCGCGGCGATTTTAGATGGCAATGTTAAACGTGTGTTAGCACGCTACGCTGCCATTGATGGTTGGCCGGGGCAGACTGCGGTGCACAACCGCCTGTGGCTGGAGGCAGAGACCTACAGCCCCGTGCAGCGAGTGGCAGATTACACCCAGGCAATGATGGATCTTGGGGCAACGGTCTGCACCAGATCCTCACCCAGCTGTGAGCGCTGCCCTCTGTCAGATAACTGCGTTGCCTACAGTCAAGGCAAGCAGGCAGAGTATCCGGGCAAAAAGCCCAAGAAAAAACTGCCGGTGAGAACCAGCTGCTTCCTGTTAATTTACAATCAACAGGGTGAGCTGCTATTGCAAAAAAATCCTCCGGCTGGCCTCTGGGGTGGGCTCTGGGTATTACCCCAGGTCGATGCGGTCGACGAGGCTGCGGAATACTGCGCTAAAATCGGCCTGGAATTGACTGAGCAGCAGGTTCAGCCGGCCCAGCGCCATACCTTTAGCCATTTTCACCTCGACTATCAGCCAATTCTGGCACAGGCCATAGATCGCAGCTGTGCTGTGGCTGAAGGCGATAATCAGCTCTGGTATAACCCGCAGAATCCACTATCATTAGGCATGCCCGCGCCTATTGTTGCGCTGATACACCCAAAGTAAATAATCTGGAGCCAGATATGGTGCGCACCGTTTTTTGTCGCAAACTCAAACAGGAATTACCCGGACTGGATACACCGCCGTTTCCCGGCCCCAAAGGCGAGGAAATCTTCAATAATATTTCTAAACAGGCCTGGGCTGACTGGATGACTCACCAGACTACGCTGATCAATGAAATGCGTCTTAATATGATGGATTTGACCGCTCGAACCTATCTCTCTGAGCAGCGTGAAAAGTTCTTTGCCGGCGAAGAAGTGGATCAGGCTGAAGGATACGTCCCGCCTACCGAATAACCCTTGACGAACTGCTATTCAAACGCTTTAATACGCGCCTCTCGCAAGTTGCCTACAAACTGTTTGCGAAGCCCGGTTAGCTCAGTTGGTAGAGCAGAGGATTGAAAATCCTCGTGTCCTTGGTTCGATTCCGAGACCGGGCACCATATTTTAAAGAAGCCTCGGTGTTTGCCGGGGCTTTTTTGCATCTCTAAGAGAGTCATCGAACGTTCGATGGATTCGCGCGCTGCGCTCAGGGCTGTGCCCCGCCCTCGCGAGCGAGTGCGCCCAAAACGCTGCGCGTTTAGTCCGAGACCTATGGGATCATATTTTGGTAAGGGCCTCAGTAAAAGCTGGGGCTTTTTTGCATCTGTAAGAGAGTCATCGAACGTTCGATGGATTCGCGCGCTGCGCTCAGGGCTGTGCCC
>JAYPYO010000037.1:0-9313 GCA_038135995.1 Porticoccaceae bacterium | reverse complement strand
TAAGAGAGTCATCGAACGTTCGATGGATTCGCGCGCTGCGCTCAGGGCTGTGCCCCGCCCTCGCGAGCGAGTGCGCCCAAAACGCTGCGCGTTTAGTCCGAGACCTATGGGATCATATTTTGGTAAGGGCCTCAGTAAAAGCTGGGGCTTTTTAGTATTTGCTCCAGGTGGACTCGCCTGCTCCGATAGTGCCACTATTGTCTGCGTCCCAGGACTTGGTGAAGCTGTTGGACAGCTCTAAAAAGCCGTCACCGGCCTGGTTATTTTTGGGGGTAGCGCGCAAAGTATAGGTACTTGCTGTGGAGGCCTGTACGGCAATATCGTAGGATTTGGTGCCGCTGTCTCGGGGGGACTCTGTAAGCTCGGCTGGCAAGGCTACTGCTGTACCCGAGGTGTCCTGGTCGTAGCGGTTATTTTCAGTGAAAAAGCGCTCCATGTACTGGGCTGCTTCCATCAGCACTGCCTGGGCATCAGCTCGTCTGGCACCTGCCATATGACTCTGGTAACTGGGATAGGCCACTGAGGAGATAATGGCAATAATTACCAGCGCGACCATTAACTCGATCAGACTCAGGCCCCGGGGTAGTTTTTTATAGGCTTTGCACTGTTTATTCATTGTTTGATCCGCTCTATGCGCCTGGCCTGGGTCGGGCCCTTATCTATCACTGAGTTATCCAAATATAGCCAAACTCTATCTCCCGACTGCAGATTAGCTATGGCAATTGCCTGGCCTTTGCTATTGGTGATTGGTGTATTAAATGGCAGGCTGAACTCGCGATCGCCAGCTACCACCAGGCGAGCTGCGGGGTCTACAAAACTCAGTGTCACTTTATAACTCTGCCAATCTGGGTCTATCTCTGGCTCTGCCGCACTGGTATGCATAGAAAGCAGAGATGCTATAACCAGCAATAGGCTCGCGATTGCTTTGTCGCCCTTTATATTCATTTGACTGTGCCTTTTGGTTTCATAATTCAATCAATCATTTATCAGCGAATTTCTCTCCAGGGAGTTTGGCGGTTGCGGCCAGAGTCTTCGAGAATAGCCTCGACCTTGCCTTTTGAGGTGGTGACATATTTTGACTCGGTGCGCCCATCTGGGTGATTGATAATTCCGGGGCGTGAGAGAATGCCTGCATTAATGCGCTGGATACCGGACCCATGGATCATATCGTCCTCACCATCACCATCTATATCGCCCACATTAATCAGGTCACCATCATCGAAGGAGCGGTCCTTATTAAAGTCAAATACCGACTCATTGAGACGGCCACCATTGGTGCCATCCACTTCCATTAGCCAGCTGGTGCCCTCACCGGCGCAGGGGTCACTGGCTGGAGTGACGGTAACAAAAATAACCCGTCCATCGCGAAGTGTCGGTGCCTGGTGCACCCGCTCTCCCAACTCAGGCAAGTCTATATACCAGCCTAGCTTCTCCTCGGCACTCACCGGGTTGCTACCGTCGTCCCAGACAATGGGTATCTCAGATACCACTCGCGCGCGCAGATCTGAGGCCGGGGCATTGTGGGTAGTGATGGTTTGCGCCTGGAGCCTATCGCGGGTAAAACCATTGGCACCATTGGTTGCGCGGTCCCAGATCGCATAAAAAGTCTGTGGGCTGGTGTCGGTGAGATCGCTTTTGCCGAGATACTTGCCAGTGCCAAAATAGATCAGATATCCAGCGGCGTTAGGATGATTTTTAACCTTTAAATCCGAGGTGATTGGCCGGGTGATGCCTGCAACTTCAGCCACAAATAATGGCTGAGGGTTACTCGACGAACCATAGTCACTGCTCCAGGATGAGCTGTTGCTGCTGGACAGATCAAAAGACCATATATTGCCAAATAAATCTCCGGCATAGATACGGTCTACAATAAAGTCACCGTTTTGATCGACCACCGCGGTACCTATGATGCCATTGGGGCGCCCCAGTCCCAGAGGGTCGTCGGCTGTACCCTGTTTGGTATCCAGTTTTTTAATCAGGGCGCCGGTTTGCGCATCGAGAATAAAGATGACCCCGTTGCCAGTGCTGCTGGCATTGCCATCTGGCTCGGTAGCATTCATGCCATTGCCGACAATCACGCCCCATTTACCATTGGCAAGGCGCACCAGGCTGGGCTCTGAAAAGCTGTAACCCAGATCCGCATCATCGCTATCGCTAAACTCCCAGCGGGCGATGGAATTTGCATTGGCTTCGGCAAAGCTGCTGGGGTCGGTGATGTCCAGAGCCAGATAGGCCTGCCCACCTGTACCCAGGCCAGACACTAACAGGCTGTGCCAGGCGCCATCATAATAGACATCATTTTCTGCAATAGGGCCGTCGACAAAATTTCTATGGCTGTAATCTGGCAGTGACAGCTCCCACAGATTATCGAATATAGCCAATGGTACATAGGCCAGTTTTTCCCGGCCATTTGAGGTCTGAAAGCCATGTAGCATACCGCCATTGGAGCCCACGTACACCATGGGCATGCGGCTTTGGTAGCTAGCTTTAAAGGCGGCATAGCTATCGCCCTCGGCAAAATCACTGGTGGAGAAATAAAATCGCTCCGGCGGCCCTACATAGGTGGGTACCGAGGCAATAATATCCCCCAGCACCGACTTGCGGTTGCGGAAAATACCTCCATTGCCCTTGGCAATCTCCTTGCCACGGGCGCCGCGCAGATAGTTGAGTCGTGCACTGCCCAGACTGTTAAATGGCTGCTTTAAGGAGGCTCGCTGCGAGCCCCCAGACTTGAGCGATGCCCAACGGAAAGGTATTGGGTTGTTATCTTCATCTCTAGTAATAATCACCCGATCGTTTGGCTTGGTTTTGCCCACCTTTTTGCCCACCTCCGAGCAGAAGCCACCGGTGAGTTTACAGGCGGCATCCCAGGCCGAGGGACAGATATTGCCCAAAGCCACTGGGCCACAGTTGGTGCCATCAGAAATAGGCTGGGCAATAAGATTACCGATCCAGTCATTGGTGGTAAAACGCGCAAAAAATAATGCAGTGTCCGAGGAGATGGTGCCTGAATTGAGCGCCGCGGTCGCAAAGGAGCCGGTGCGATCGAGCACAGAGTTAATCACATCGGTAAAGGCGCTGACCAGTTGCTCTGGATCCTGGGCTGAGAGATAGGCCCCTCTGGAGTTAATGGAGGCGTGCCACAGATCGTCGATCTTGGCTGTGCCACCCCCGGTGGGCCAGGAAAGGGTGCCATCGAGCAGATCCTGGTAATCATCGGGAAACTCGCGCTGCCCAGACACCCCCAGACCAATCATAAAGTTGACCATATGCTGCCAGTCAGCCGGGTCGTTTTTTGGATTCCAGAAGATATCGTTATTGTCCGCATCACCGTCACCATCTATGTCCGATGACAGATCATTAATATTGACCGGCACATTGTTGGTGCGGCCCGGGCGCAAATCTTTTTGCCAGTATCTGAAGGCGATATCAGCCAGATAAGTGGAATTATTGTCTTTAAAGGGCGCTCTGGGCACATAGCCTGTGACCCCATAATCATTGCTGGGAATAGTTTGGCTATTGTTGTCCACATTGCCAAAACCTGAGGGGACGCCACTGTTCCACTCGCCATCGGTCATCATAATATGAAAGTTTTGCCGGCAGGAGCGCTCGGTGGACGAGCTATCGGTGGGGTCATCTCTGTAGGGGTCGGCATCTTCAAAATAGTCACCGGCCTTATCCATAGCACTGAGCAGCGGCGTGCCGCCACTGGCAGGCAGGGCGTGCAGCCAGTCGAAGAAATTCTCTCTGGTGGTTCCAGAAAAGGCCCTCACCCCGTTAAATGTGCTGTTGTTGATACGCTGATAACCTACGCGAATATTTGAGTTAAAGCGCTCAAATGCCAGGGTCGCGGCAGTTTTGGTCACATAGACACGCTTGCGGTAATAGGAGTACCAGTTGGCAAAATTCTGACGCTCGTCCACTGTCTCACCCTGACCTGATGTTTCACTGACAATTATTTTGTTATAGCAGTCATCATCTGTAACCGAGCCGTTGCAGCCACTGCGGCTTTCATCAAATAAATAATAATAGGCGGGCTCTGAGGATGAGCTGGCGTAGCGGTTGTAAAAAACGTCTGAGTAATTGCTGGACCCACAGTGATCCTGATTAATACCCCCCCAGCTTGGCCTGTAGTCGCTGGACAGATCTCTGGTGCAGCTGCCACTGCCAGTCTTTTTGTAGCCATTGTCCCAGGCTGCAGTAAAAGAGGCATGGCCGAGGCTAACACCCTCTTCATCCACTGGTGGGTCGTAGAATACTTCAGGGTTGTAGTAAATTTTGTTATAGGCCGCCGACTTGGCCCGTTTAGTGGTGGGATAGTTACCCACGCTGGTAGGCATAAATGACCAGGCCATGCTGCCGGAGTCATCCATGGTTAATACAATATTGGGATCAACGCCAGCCAGGGTAAACAGGGGCGTATCACTCAGATCATATTCGGCAGCCTGGGTCGCAGTAATTATTTTGAAAATATCATTAAAGCCTTTGCTCATGACTTCCCTGCCTCAATTATTGTGCTTCTTTAACGTGGTTTGCAGAATCGATCGCGAACCCTGGGCGCGTCCATAGCCAATGGCCGACAGGTTGTAATAAAACACCCCAGTTTTTTTCGCTAATGTGTCCGGGTCATTGTCAGCGGGCTCAAACCCGGCCTCTTCAATCACATATCTGGGTGGCTCATAAAGATCACCAAACAGTGCCGAGCTGTTGCCCGAGCTGGCGCCATAGGCAATGCCCTCGGTCGACCAGTCAAAGGTCGAGTTCACTACTCGCTGAGCTGCCGAGCCTGAAGCCCAGACTCCGGTTGAACCATCGGCGCTGGAATCAATCAGATCGGGCTGAAACAAAAACCACTGCCCGGCGTCCAGCAGTGCCGACTCGGCGGCCTGAAATGCCCGCGAATGCTCCCAGCTATTGGAGGCCATGCGCTCTTCCATGGCAGTACCGCGCATCGACGAAATACCCACCATAGACAGTACCAGTAGATAGATAAGCGCGGTCACCAAAACGGCGCCAGTCTGTGTAACCTTTAACTGCTGACGAAGTTGCATATTTAGCCTTTTAAATCCTGTTGCGCAGAGCGGCATAACTCCAAAAAGCCTTGCGCAATCGCTGGTCACTGTTGGTATTGGCTTCACTGCCATCAAAACTATAGTTTCGTACCTCGGTGGAGGCGCGATCTGCTGATCGCATTAGCAGCCCTACCCGCACACCTATCACTGCCTCCCAGTCTGTGACTCCGGTGGCATTAACATAGGTATCTGGCTGGCCATCACCACCCAGATCCTCAGCCAGCATTAGTTGCATATCCTCGACACCCTGAGCCAGCAGCACAGCGCTACCCTCATTAAACGAATACTGATAAAAGCCCGTCTCGCCATTGCTATCGGTGCCAATAAAATAGGTATGTGCATCAAAAGACATAATCTGAGCGTCGCTCTGATAGGCTTTGGAGAGACGATTGGTGGTATTGCTACTGTTGGCATGAGTAATGGTGACCGTGCCGCTGCCCTCAGAGACCCCAGTGGCACGAAACAAGTCAGCTTTGGAGCAATCAAAAATTAGCACCAAATCATTGGCCTCAAGGCCATCCGGATTACTTGCCATCTGAATATTGGCATTGTCTGCTGCCATATTGCCGGTGAGCTGCATACCTGCACCCTGAGTGGATTGCAGGGTAATCACATCGCTGCCTGCGACTCTGGCAATCGCCGTGGGGTTAGTCCAGCCAGCACCATTTTCAAACACCGTTAAGCTATCGGTGAGTACGCTAAATACTGGGGGCGAGTTGGCAATAATGTTGGGCTCGATATCGCCAATATTACGACAGCCGGCAAACCCGGCCATACGAATATCATAGAGCAGCATATCTGTGGCATAGCGGCCATTTTCCTGTACCCGCGATAGCTCTTGGTTAACGGTAAACAGAGCCCTGCTGCCGCCATAGACATAGACCATGCCAGCCAGCAGGATCACCTGAATGGCCATGGCTACCATAAACTCCACCAGACTCAGACCAGCTTGCAAGTGCTGTTTTGGCAGCCTGTTCATCAGGGCAACCTCAGGCTGAGGGTAAATTGCTGGGCACCGCTACCGTCCAGGCCACGACTATCGTCCCACTGTACCACCAGATTGCAGATACGCGTGGCGGTGACACAGGCAACCGAGCTTGTAGCACCAGGCATGGCGGCCACAAGGTCTGCTCGCCACTGAGCCACATCTGTGGCCTCAACACTGGAGCCAGAGGGGGCTGAAGCACTGAGCGCAATATCGTAGTTGCCGGCTATGGCGCCCGTTGGATTAGCGCGCATCTGATCAACCAGCCCATTGGTCAACACGGCGGCCTGACTGCGAAAATAGGAGCTGTGGGTATTGGAGACCGCGGTTAATTGCAGCTGCATAGCGCTAAACAGACCTATAACCGAGATCAGAATAGTGATTAGCACCTCGATCATGCTAACGCCGGATTGATACCTGGATGGGAGTTGAGCTTTTTTCAACTGCAGTCTCCCCTGGTGATCTCTGGCCGACCCGAGGGCTGCACTGAGATAATTCGCGAAGCTATATTGTCGCAGTCCGCTGGCGTTAGGGTCAGTACAAACGAGGCATTACCGGGAACCACAGAGCCGCGAGAGCTAAAACTGATAACCGTATTGCTGGGTGCATTGGTAGCCACTGCAGCCAGGGCATTGCCACCGGCCAGTGACTCCCAATGCAGCAGAGTATCTGCGGCATCAAGATAGTCGCCGTCGTTGTTGCTATCGGCCTGAACGCGCCAACCATTGCTCCAGCTGCCATTAACCGCTGCAACCCGGGTCTGGGCACCGCGCTTGATTGCCTCGCTGCGCGCCATATGCAGGCTGTACACCAGATCATTGGCCTGAGTGGTCATTTGATTATTATTGATAAAGGTAACCAGGGACGGCAGGCCTATGCCCAGAAGCACGGCCAATATTGATATTGTCACCAACAGCTCTATTAAGGAAAAACCGTTGCAAACTCTGATTCTGGTACAGGAATCCATTGCTGTAACCTTACTTCCTATGTATTTACTCACCGTTTCCACTGACGCCCAAGTCAGAGGTCGCAGAATAGTAACAACAGGGGTAGGCACAAACTGTGATATTAGTCACAGCCTAAAAGGAGCTGGTCGGCTGTACAGCCAGAGAAAATAGGTTACAGCGGGGAGAGGGTCAGTCCTCGGCCTCTGCAGTGCTGTCAGCTGCACCCAGCATAATGCCGATCCAGCGAGTCTCCTGCTGACTCTCCAGAGCAATCTTGATCATGATGGTCAGAGGAATCGACAGCAGCATACCCACAGGCCCAAGCACCCAGCCCCAGAGCACCAATGAGACAAATACCACCAGAGGCGAGAGATTGAGCCCGCGACCCATCCAGCGAGGTTCAATCATATTGCCCATCACCAGATTAACCACCACAAAACCCGCCAGAGTAAGACCGGCATGCAGCAGGCCCAGCTGAACCACAGCCAACAGCACCGCGGGCACGGCGGCAATAAATGAGCCTACCGTAGGCACAAAGTTGAGCAGAAAGGCCAACAGCCCCCAGAGCACAGCGTAGTCCACACCAAGAATACTCAGCCAGATAAAGATCAGCAGGCCAGTCACCAGGCTGATTGCAGCCTTGATACCCAGATAGCTGTGCACACTATCGGAGAATTGCGCCAACCACTCCTGAGAAGTCTCCGCCCCACGGGCCATACGCAGCTTTTCGCCAAAGCCCATATTCTCAGCCAGAATAAATATCACGGTGAGCAGAATCATCACCGCATTGGTCATCACATTACCAAATGAGGCCAATGTACTGCCCACCAGCTTCATCACCGCTCCAGGGTCAAAGCTGCTCTGCCACTGTTCGGCATCAATTTGCACACCGCGCTGGCTCAGCCATTGCTGAACCGAGGTGCTCATGGCCGAAAGTTTGTCTGAATAAACAGGAATATCCTGACGGAAATTTTCCAATGATGACCCAATTAGAGCAGCCAGCAGCAGCCCCACCAACAACACCAGCATTATGACCAGCAAAATAGCCAGACCACCGGGAACCCGTCGATTTTTTAGCCAGGTAAGCAGTGGTGACACAATCATGGCTATAAATACGGCAAGCAGGAATGGCACCAACAGCGGACCTGCCATTTTAAGCCCTGAGACCACCACCACAAAGGCGGCACTGACCACCAAAAATCTGGCTATGGGGGACGCCTTTTCAATCATTGCTGTGCTCCGCTATCTGTCTGCTGGCCCAATCTAGCCAATATCTCTGTAAGTTGGGTACGACCCTTATCAGAAAATATCACCATGCCATTGCGCTCGGTCATTTCAGTTTCCGCTAACATAGCACATTGCTGTCTAATTTCATCCAGTTCGGGACTCTGGTGAATACGCATACCTATAAACACATCCCAGTCGGCGGTGGTCGCCGTATTATCCAGCACAGATTCCAGAAGTACCTGAATATTGACGGCCTCTACACGGTATATGGGCATTCCCACAAAACGAAACACCAGCAGCGCCAGCACAATAAGACCAAAACTCAGCCCCAGTGTAATCAGAAATTCCACTCTATGTTTCCCGTTCGGGAAATTTGCCATTGTAGCGCTTGTAATGCTCCATAATAGCTGCAAGATCGGCTTCGTGATTACCAGTGGGCTCAAAAGTATCACCCAGTACAACGCGCTTGCCGGCAAAGTCCATGCCGATCATAAATATGGTGCAGCCAGTGGCCTCAGCCATGCGCAGAAAGCCATTTTTCCACTTGTCGACTTTTTTGCGAGTGCCTTCCGGGGCCAGACCAATCACTATGCCCCTCTCACGCTCCACCAGATCTGCCACATTGGCTACCACATCCTGGGGTTTGGAGCGATTGACTGGAATGCCGCCCAGCCATTCCATAAACCAGCGCACACCAGGCTTAAAGATTGTATGTTTGGCCAGCCAGTGCATACGGATATTGAGGCCCAAAATAGTGGCCATGGCATAGACAAAATCCCAGTTGGAGGTATGGGGCGCGCCAATAATTAACAGCCGCTGCAGATTGGGGATCTGCCCCTCTACACGCCAGCCAAAGAGTTTTAGCACTGAGCGCCCAAACCATTGGGCAAAGGCACTGCGATTGGCACGCAGATGTTGTGGACATTGCTGCTCGGACACAACCAGTGGTTTATCGCTCATGCTTTACGTCCCTTTGTGGCTGGCTCTCAACCTTAAAATTGGTCCGGGTATTTGCCGGAGAACTGCTGATAATACGCGATAATTGCGGCTATATCGGCTTCATTGTCACCTGTGGGCTCAAA
>JAYPYO010000036.1:0-20268 GCA_038135995.1 Porticoccaceae bacterium | reverse complement strand
CATGCCACCCATACCACCCATATCAGGCATCGCCGGAGCAGCACCTTCATCAGCGGAATCAGCCACCATGGCTTCTGTGGTAATCATCAGTCCAGCGATAGACGCCGCAGCTTGGAGTGCGGTGCGAGTTACTTTGGCAGGATCCAGAATACCCATATTGATCATGTCACCATACTCGCCAGTGCCGGCATTGTAACCAAAGTTGCCTTCGCCGTTCTTAACCTTATCTACCACTACTGAACCCTCTTCGCCGGCATTTTCAACGATCTGACGCAAAGGCGCTTCCATAGCACGACGGGCAATGCTGACGCCCACGGTCTGGTCTTCGTTATCACCAGTGACAGATTCAATTTTCTGCAGTACACGGATCAGAGCAACACCGCCCCCTGGCACCACACCTTCTTCAACGGCAGCGCGAGTTGCGTGCAGCGCATCTTCAACA
Organism: Porticoccaceae bacterium; assembly: GCA_038135995.1. Classification (GTDB taxonomy): domain Bacteria; phylum Pseudomonadota; class Gammaproteobacteria; order Pseudomonadales; family Porticoccaceae; genus HTCC2207. The sequence continues at coordinate 19,826 of JAYPYO010000036.1, read as the reverse complement.
CGGGCTTTCTTTTCTTTCATTTCGATTTCAGTGGTAGCGCCAACTTTGATTACCGCAACACCGCCAGCCAGTTTGGCTACGCGCTCTTGCAGTTTTTCGCGATCGTAGTCGGAGCTAGTGTCTTCAATCTGGGCACGAATCTGCTTAACGCGAGCTTCGATTGCAGCAGCTTCACCAGCACCATCAACCAGTGTAGTGGCTTCTTTGGTCATGCTGACACGCTTGGCTGTTCCCAGGTGCTCGATAGTAGCGCTCTCCAGGTCCAGACCAACTTCTTCGCTGATCACGGTACCGCCGGTGAGGATAGCAATATCTTCCAGCATCGCCTTGCGACGATCACCAAAGCCAGGTGCCTTACAGGCAGCAACCTTAACAATGCCACGCAGGTTGTTAACCACCAGAGTAGCCAGTGCTTCACCTTCAACATCTTCGGCAATAATCAGCAGAGGCTTGCCCGCTTTGGCAACAGCTTCCAACAGTGGCAACAGCTCACGGATATTAGAGATTTTCTTGTCGGCCAAAAGAATCAGTGGGCTCTCTTGCTCGGTGCTCATGCTGTCCTGGTTATTGATGAAGTAAGGAGACAGGTAACCGCGATCAAACTGCATGCCTTCTACGATATCCAGTTCATTTTCCAGGCCTGAGCCCTCTTCAACGGTAATTACACCTTCTTTACCCACCTTGGCCATAGCATCGGCAATAATGTCACCCACATGAGCATCGCTGTTGGCAGAAATAGTACCTACCTGAGCAATCTCCTTGCTGTCGGCACAGGGTTTAGCAATCGCAGCGATCTCGGTCACAGCTGCAATCACAGCTTTATCGATACCGCGCTTTAAATCCATTGGGTTCATGCCGGCAGCAACCGACTTTAGCCCTTCGTTAACAATAGTTTGTGCCAGTACTGTAGCTGTGGTGGTACCGTCGCCGGCATCATCAGAGGCTTTAGAGGCTACTTCTTTAACCATCTGAGCGCCCATATTTTCGAACTTGTCTTTTAGTTCGATTTCTTTCGCAACAGAAACACCGTCTTTGGTGACTGTTGGTGCGCCAAATGATTTGTCTAGTACGACGTTGCGGCCCTTGGGACCCAGAGTTACTTTAACGGCATTGGCTAGAACGTTTACACCCTCTAACATGCCCTGGCGAGCGTTGTCGCCAAACTTTACTTCTTTAGCTGCCATGATTCTTTTCCTTCCAAATCAGTTACAAAAATTCACTTAAAATTAGTCTTAGGCTTCAACTACTGCCTTAATATCGCTCTCGCTGAGAATAATCAGCTCTTCGCCATCGACATCGATTTTGTCGTTGCCGGCGTATTGACCGAACACAACAACGTCACCAACTTTTACATCGATAGGGCGAACTTCGCCATTATCTAAGACTCGGCCATTGCCCACGGCAACAACTTCACCCTGATTGGGCTTTTCTTGCGCAGAACCTGGCAGCAAGATTCCACCTGCTGTTTTCTGCTCTTCTTCCTCGCGACGCACGATCACTCGATCATGTAAGGGGCGAATTTTCATAGTTTGTCTCTCCAATTAATCAATATTCAGTATTCGACAGTCACTTGCGAATAGAATGTTTCCGCAATTGTTTACCCATATGGAGGCAGGGAAAATCGTTTTCAAGGCCCCGCCAAATTTATTTAGCTTAAATCGTTCTTTTTTTGTGGGTTTTGATTCTCCACAGCTTCGCTGTTATCCCAGGACTCGCCCTCAATAATATCGTCGGACTGAGATCTGGCCCCAGCCTGGCCTGCCCGAAAGCTACTGCCCTGGCTACCGGCAATCACCATATTGTTGAGCAACTGGCTGACAAATAAACTCCTCAATGGCGGAAACAGCCCGGCAAAACCAATGGCATCAGTAATAAACCCTGGGGTCAGCAGCAGAGCACCTGAAATAGCCAATACAATACCCTCGCCAATCTCCTGTGCTGGCAACTGGCCCTCTTCAAGCTTTTTCTGACCGCGCCACAGAGTGTCAAAGCCCTGCTGGCGCAATAGCCTGACGCCAATAATGGCGGTCAGCAAAACCAGCCCTATGGTATACAGTGCGCCTATTTCCGAACCAACTTCAATCAGCAGCCACATCTCGACCACTGGCATAACAATAAACAGCAAAAATAGAAAACGCATGGCACACCTCTGAGTAACCCTGCATGTAGTATTGGGGTAATTTTCACTATTTCAACATCTGTGGGAATAGCGTAGGCTTGGCCTATGAATAATATTGACCCGGAGCAGAGGATCTACGCTGTTTTAGCAGCCATACCCCCGGGCCGGGTGGTCACCTACGGACAGGTTGCCGAGCTGGCAGGCATACCCAGAGCTGCACGGCTGGTTGGCCGAACGCTGCGAGATTTGCCCAGCGATAGTAGCCTGCCCTGGCATCGAGTGATTAATGCGGCAGGCAAAATAAGCCTGCCGGCGGATAGCCACAGTGGCAAAAAACAAATAGCGCGCTTACAGCAAGAGAATGTTAGGGTCGATGGCAGTCGTATCAGTCTTGCAATATATCGCTGGCGGCCCTAGACCAACAGAGGATTAAATGAATTCACCAGGCATACGCGAAGCGCTGCTAAACCGGCGCATGCTGATCTGTATTTTTACCGGCTTTGCCTCGGGCATGCCACTGTATTTGCTGATTTCTCTGGTTCCGGCCTGGCTGCGCTCTGAGGGTGTCGGGCTGGCAGAAATCGGTTTCTTTTCCCTGATTGGTTTGCCCTACACCTGGAAGTTTATCTGGTCACCGTTTCTCGATCGCTATCAGCTATGGCTGTTCGCCTACAGCCCGGGGCTGCGCCGCAGCTGGATGCTGGGCACACAGATTGCCCTGTTCATAAGCATTGCAGCACTGGGCTTTTTAGACCCCGAGAGTCAGCTGTGGCCCATAGCCTGGCTCTGTCTGGGCATTGCTTTTTTAAGTGCCACTCAGGATATAGTGCTGGACGCCTACAGGCGGCAAATCCTGCCTGATACTGAGCTGGGTCTGGGCAACTCGATTCATGTCAATGCCTACAGACTGGCCGGCCTGGTACCTGGCTCTCTGTCCTTAATTCTGTCTGATATTCTGCCCTGGGAAACCGTATTTGTAATCACTGGTGCCTTTATGCTGATTGGTATTGCACTGACCCTGAGCATCCAGGAACCTCAGAGATCAGCACAGCACCCCACCACCTTAGCCAGCTCAGTCACCGAGCCATTTAGGGAGTTTATCTCCCGACAGGGAGTCAAACAGGCGGGTCTTATTCTGCTGTTTATTTTCATGTATAAACTTGGCGATAGCATGGGAACGGCGCTGGCAACCCCCTTCTATCTGGACATGGGCTTTAGCAAAACGGAGATAGGCTCGGTGGCAAAATTTGCCGCGCTGGTGCCGATGATTGTGGGTGGCATGCTGGGTGGCATTCTTATGGTCAAAATAGGGATCAATCGCGCTCTGTGGCTATTTGGGGCCGTGCAGATTATTTCTATTCTGGGTTTTGCTGTCATGGCACGGGTGGGTGAGGGACTCTGGCTGCTGGCTCTGGTAATTGGTTTTGAATACCTGGGTGTTGGCCTGGGCACTGCTGCCTTTATCGCCTTTATATTTCGCGTCACCAATCCGGCCTTTGCCGCCACTCAACTTGCGCTATTTACGGCGCTGACAGCTGTGCCACGCACATTTGCAAGCTCAGTAACCGGGGTTATTGTCGAGACTGTAGGCTGGGAAAACTTCTTTTATCTGTGCACATTGCTGGCTGTTCCGGGCATGTTACTGCTGCTTAAAGTGGCACCTTGGAATGAGCAAAAATCAGCTACGGTTAACTCAGAATCACCAGTATAGCTATAACCACCAGCCAGGCGGTCATGGCTCGGCCAAGCAGAGAGACTACATCTTGGATGGCCTGAGAGCTCAGTCTCAATGAAGCTCCCTCTTCCTGAAGGGCGCCTTTGACGGCCTGGCGCAAAAACTCTCCTGTGCCAATGCTGCGGGAAAACACTAGCTGACGAGTTGAGCCCGCCGCCTGAGAGAAATTGCCCACCAAGCCCAGGGTAATACCGAGCAGACGCACCGGTAGCCATTCCATAAGCCACAGCCATTTGACTGCGCGACGGTCGTCGCTGTCCAATCCCAGATCTCCGTGCAGGGCCAACAAACGGTAGGCCAGTGCTGCAGGTGCACCCAACAAAAAGAACCAAAAAATCACCACAAAGGAGCGCTCAAAGATGCGGTACGGCAGTGCGGCAAATATTTCGTTTTTTAGATCCTCGGCTGATTCGGCGGAGCCCTCTCTGTAGGCGGTATTAAACAAGGCAGCATCATGGAAAGCGGCCTGCAGATCATCGCGCTGCAAGTCCGAGCTGAGCAGCGCTATCTGGGTATCCAGATTACCTCGCCCCAGGGCATACAACAGTGCTGCCAGCTCGAGGAGGAAAACAAACAGCCCCAAACCCTGCTCGGCAAGACTGGATAACAGCAGCACCAGCGCCAGCAGAGGCAGCGCTAAAAACAGCGCCAGCCCGATTACCGAAGACCCAGTGCTCAGCCCCAGCCTACCCAGCGCAGCATGCCATTGCCGCAACCAGCTATCGCGCTGCACAAAGCCAAGTTCAGAATAGGCTTCCAGCAGGATAATGGCGAGTAGCACAGTCAAAAAATTCATGGTAATCCCAGCGCTAATTTAGCGCGCTTTTATAACGGGCCCAGTCAAAGGCTGGGCCGGGGTCGGTTTTTCGCCCTGGGGCAATATCCATATGGCCTACAATACGGCTGGGGGTAATTAATGGATAGGCCTCCAGTAGCACCTGAGTAACGGCAGTTAGCACATCGTACTGGCTGTCAGTGTAAGCAATATTGTCCGCGCCTTCCATTTCAATACCTATGGAAAAATCATTGCAGTTACTGCGCCCCTCAAACTCAGAGACACCTGCATGCCAGGCTCTCTGGCTAAAGGGCACAAACTGGGTAATCTGGCCCTGACGATCAATCAACAGATGTGAAGAGACTTTAAGATCAGCGATATCTGCGAAGTACGGGTGCTGATTGGGATCCAGGCAATTGGAGAACAGCTGACCTATGTAAGGGCCACCAAACTGCTCTGGTGGCAGACTAATATTATGCACCACCAGCAGACTGACATCGGCCGGGTCAGGCCGCTGATCTGTATTGGGCGAGACTAGCTGTGTGCCGGTACTCAGCCAACCCTGGGCAATCTTCATTTTGGATCCTATGCTAACGGCCCCTAACTGGCGACGGATAACTCTTTGATATCGTTTATGGCTGCTCTGATAGCTTTGTCAAATAAACCCGCATTATCCAACAGCCTGGCCTCACCTACTCTTATCTGCTCAGCCAGCCGCGCGCGATTTAACGCGGCTACCAGCTTGCCTTTGTTGTTAACAAACACATATTTCCACGAGGGGCCGACAATACCGGCCAGCTTGCCACGCCTGGGAGACTTTATATCATCGCATAATTCAATCCAGCAACCCTTTTGCACTGCCGCTAGGCTGTCCTGATCCCCAGAGTCCAGTTGCTGCAGACTACTGACCGCCCTGGCTATGTTTTCGCCGGGCATCTCAGGCTGCAGTGTCTCTATAACAATGCGTTTAATCTGATCGCTGGTTTTCTGCGGGTCCAAGCGGCCCTCGGGTTTTAATGGAGTAACATTATCTGGCAGCACAGGATCAAGAATAAACCGCAGTCGCTCCATCTGATCAGCGCGCTGCACTGTATCTATGGCTATATGCTGTAATTGACCATCAATATCTTCAAGCACCTGAGCCACAGCGTCCATATCACGGTGCTCCAGGGGTATGCTCTCGATGGCCAGCAATTGATCCAAAATCTGCAACCCACGCTGCCAGTCGCCACTGCCCTCTCCGCTGCGCAGATGGGCAATATGCAATAGCTTGCACCAGTGCTGCTCAACAAAATTTAATATGGCCACCGGCACCCTGTGACCCAGCAGGCGCTGGCTAATTTCTTTTTCTACCCTGGTGTAGGCCCAGTTGATTTTTTCCGCGGCGGCCACCTGCTCCAGTTGACGCTGAGCCTGCACATTGCTCTGGCGGGTCTCTGTATCTATGGCTGATATAAAGTCGCTCAGCATCTGGGGAATTTGCTCATCATCAAAGGACTCGGAGAGCATTTTTTCAGACAGGCTCAGCATCTTGCGATAAATAAGGTTTTCACCGCAGTTGCCAGACTCAAGGCCGATGGCATATTTAGCCATCTCATTGAATAGTCTGCGTATGGGATGGTTTTCCTGCTCTAACAATATTGGCTTATCAAGCGCCAACTTTAGCAGGGGCAGCTCACAGCGATTTATTAGCTGTTGTGCCTCGGGGGCCAGGCCACTGACCTGGCTAAATTGAGTAAAGACACTGCCCACTAATTTAAAAATACTGCTGTCATTGCCGTGCAGACCAGGCTTGCCCTCGCCACCTGGTCTATTTAGCATCTGCTCCAGCTTTTGACAGTGCTGACCCGCGATTTCACAGTCTCGCTCAGGCTCTTGAAGCATAAGGCTGATCCGCTTATCGATCTCGGCATAAACCTGTTGCCTGCTGATACAGGCTTGATCGCCATGATCAAAGGACTGGTCAGCACTGTTTAAAATCCTCGATATTCGCGCCAGTAGTTCGGTCTGAATTCTGCTGTGGGGGACCGGCTCCAATTCATTGCTTGATGGTTTAGGTGCTGGCTTTAGCGAAACCTCGGGAGACTGCTGAGAAGAGTCCTCTGCCAGAGGCGCAGGAGACAACCCGGGCACTGGTCGCCTTGCTGTTAACTTGCCCACCACAGCCTGACGCTGCTCAAGACTGCCATCAGTGTTACTGGTATCCATGGCACGACTATCAGAGCCAATATTAGTACTACCTGTATATACAGCTTTAGACTCTGCCAGTGGTAGCGGGCCAGTCTGGCCGTCGGGACGATCTTCTGGCACCGGCAATACACCGGCAGTTTCAAGGTCCTGATTGACCTGATCCAGCAACTGGCCATAGCTCTGATCAAAACAGACCTGGTTAAATAGATTAATCAGCACCACCTGTATCTCCACCGCAATCAGATCATGGCAGATTGACTCGGAAAAGCACTCCAGCAATGCATCCGGTGACATGGGCACTGGTTGAGTAGAGCCCAAATCACAACCGGTCAAGGCTTGAAACCGGCGCTGCAGTAGGTAGAGCGGCTGTTTAAAGGTTTCCAGCGCCTTGGTGGTGCCATTATCCAGAGCAATCATCACCTCTAGATCTTCATTGCCCAGCAGCTCCAGATGGTTATAGGGGGTGTTGTGGCCAACCGAGTTGTGGGTGACGGCGCCAGTATCCGCTGATAAATCTGAGTCAAGCATCGAAAAACTGTCCATGGTGCGCTCTAGCACCAGCGACTCTATAGCTGATCTACCTGTACGCACCAGCCTCTGGGCATCCAGATAAAGGGTTTGCAGACGATTGGTTTCGGCCCTGTCGGCCATATTGAGTAGGGTGCTGGAGGCTAAGTCAAAGAAGCGACTAAAGACAGATTCGAGGTGCCGGCGACAAGATTGCCGCAGCGAGCTGATAGGCTCTTTTTTACTAAGATGTAATCCCTTAATCATTAACCCTGCCAACTCTTTGGCTAAACCAACTTTAACCACTCGTGATTCTGAGCATTAAAGTTTAAAAACTCCTAGGTGCTTTGAAACAGATCAACTGGCAAAATCCAAACCCATTATTGGGTTATACTTCCGCGCGTTTAAAAGCTGAGGCTATTTACAGCGCTACCCAGAGACAATATTGAGAGCATTCCATGACCCAATATCAACTACCTGAAGCCACTGCCGCGGATATTCCTGCCACTGTCGCCCGCGCCCTGCAAGAAGATATTGGCACTGGCGATATCACAGCTATGCTGATACCAGCGGACAAACAGGCCAGGGCTGCGGTGATTTCTAGAGAGACTGCAGTGATCTGCGGTCGCGCCTGGGTCGATGAGGTATTTAGGCAGCTGGATCCCGCAACCCAGATTGAATGGCATATCAATGAGGGCGATCTGGTTAGCCCCGAGCAACGGCTATTTACCCTTGAGGGCAATGCCAGAATATTGCTCACCGGTGAGCGCGCCGCACTCAATTTTTTGCAGACCCTTTCGGCTACGGCCACCCTGGCGCGGGAATACGCCGATCTTGCCGCGGGTAGCGATGTCAAAATTCTCGATACCAGAAAAACCATTCCCGGTCTGCGACTGGCGCAAAAATATGCGGTGACTGTGGGCGGTTGTCACAACCACCGCATTGGTCTGTACGACGCATTTTTAATTAAAGAGAATCATATTGCTGCCTGTGGCGGTATTGCCGAGGCCGTAGCTCAGGCGCGCACCATTGCCGCGGATAAATTAGTCGAGGTCGAGGTGGAGTCGGTTGATGAGTTGCATCAGGCTCTGGGCGCCAAAGCTGATGTGGTGATGCTGGATAATTTTTCGCCTGCAGATATTGCCACTCTGGCGGCTATTGATTTTGGCGATACCAGAATTGAGGTGTCTGGCAATATTACTGAGGAGACGGTGCGGCAGTATATTAGCTCGGCGGTAAACTATGTTTCTTCGGGAAGTTTAACCAAGCATATTCGGGCAGTGGATTTATCTATGCGATTAATAGATTAATCAAAATTCAGAGCAAAAAAAAACGCCCGCTCAGTCGCAGACGTTTTTTTGTTTCGCATACTAAGCAAAAACTAGCATAGCCCTGCAGCCAGACAAGTTCCTGTAACAGCCCATTGCACCTGATTATTCGTGACTGTTGGTGTGAGAATATAGGTCGCGGGATCACCGTCCACATCATCTAACCCAGCAATAGCCGTAGCAGTAATTACACCATTTACAGTCTCGACACTATCCACGAAACCAGAGGCACCCAGATCAATAACCCCATTAGCACCACCATCTAAGGCAGCCAGAGCGATACCAGATTGAGCACCAACCTCAACTGCAATTTTCGCTGCACTTGTGGCCAGAACAACCTCAGAAAACTGTGCTTTCTCCGTATAGGTGTTGTATGCAGGAAGAGCCACTGAAGCCAAAATACCAATAATGGCTACAACGATCATAAGTTCGATAAGAGTAAAACCTGATTGAGCTTTTTTCATTTGTCTATCTCCAAATAGTAAGGTCTGCACTTGGCGCTGGGCGTCGGGCAGTGTTAGTTCCAGTTAACTGGCAACAGTGAGCCTACTCACTAGTCGCACTACCTCAGTGGACCGCAATTAACATGCCAAAGTTAATATTTCTATATTTTTCAATCGGTTATGTTTTTTTCAGCCGGAGTCACCCCCTTCCTTTTGGGTTTGTTATCGCCAGCCCGCGTCAGTTTGTGACCATTTTTGTCACTGCTTTTTGCTGCCAACCATTTTTAAAAAAACTGTTATTTGCTTCACGGTTTATTTCTGATTATGTGCGCTCTGGCACTGCGACTGACGGGACTGCAAAGTAGAATCGGCTTAATTAGGAATTTTGTGCAGGGAAGGTTAACTATTATGAATATGGCACCAATTGCGCTCCATGGGTTGCCCAAAAGACTGGTCGATGATCATCTGATAGAACCCCAGGATCTTGAGGTTGCTACCAGCTCGGCCAAGACGGCAAAAATCTCTCTGGTGCAATACCTGTGCGAAAAAAAACTTGTCTCAGACCAGGCTATTGCCAACTCGGCTGCCAAAGAGTTTGGTATACCCATCTACTCTCTGGAACACCACAATAACGAGCATATTCCCAAAGATCTGATCAGTAGCAAACTGCTTAGCAAACATCAGGTGATGCCATTGGTACAGAGGGGCAACCGCCTGTTTGTGGCCATAGCTGACCCCACTGATCACCGCGCTCTCAATGAAATCCAGTTCCAAACCGGTATTGCTGTTGAGCCTATTCTGGCTCTGTACTCCAGTATTACCCAGGCACTGGAACAGTGGCTGGACACAGATAGCGATCGGGATATTGGCGAAGTGCTGGGCACCATGGACGATATGCATCTCGACGATCTAGATATGGAAGCCATAGACGAAGACGATGCCAATAGCTCTGAGTCTAATGGAGAGGATGAAGCCCCCATAGTGCGGTTTATCAATAAGATGCTGGTGGATGCAATTAAGCTGGGGGCTTCGGATGTGCATTTTGAACCCTACGAAAAAAGCTACAGGGTGCGCTTTCGCGTCGATGGCATATTGCGAGAAATGGCCAAGCCACCCGCCAATCTCGCGCCTCGTTTGGCAGCCCGCCTAAAAGTCATGGCGCGCATGGATATTTCCGAACGCCGCATCCCACAGGATGGCCGTGTAAAGCTCAAGCTTTCCAAAAACAAGTCGATTGATTTTCGTGTTAACACCTTGCCTCTGCAATTTGGTGAAAAAATTGTGCTGCGTATTCTCGATGCCTCCAGCGCCAAGCTGGGTATCGATGCTCTGGGCTATGAGGATGATCAAAAAAGCGCCTACACAGAGGCGCTGGCCAGACCCCAGGGTATGATTCTGGTCACTGGTCCTACCGGCAGTGGTAAAACCGTGTCGCTGTACACCGGACTCAATATTTTAAATACCGCGGAACGCAATATCTCCACCGCTGAAGATCCCATTGAAATCAATATGGAAGGGATTAATCAGACGCAGATTAATCTGCGTGTAGGGCTGAGTTTTGCCGAAGCTCTGCGATCATTTCTACGCCAGGATCCGGATGTGGTGATGGTGGGGGAAATCCGCGATCTGGAGACTGCAGAGATTGCTATTAAAGCCGCACAAACCGGGCACTTGGTTATGTCCACATTACACACCAATAGCGCCCCCGAAACATTGACCCGGCTGCTCAATATGGGTGTGCCCTCATTTAATGTAGCTACCTCGGTCAATTTAATTATTGCCCAGCGACTAGGTCGCAAGCTCTGTGTGCATTGCCGCACCCCTTTCGATGATATTCCCGACTCTGTGCTTAAGGATGAGGGCTTTGACAATATTGGCCTACCTCGGGAGGAATTTACCCTGTTTAAAGCGGCGGATTGCCCCAACTGCACCAATGGCTATAAAGGTCGGGTAGGTGTTTACGAGACATTAATAATATCTCCGGCCATCTCAAAATTAATTATGCAGGGCGGCAGCTCACTGGATATTTTGCAGACCGCTCTGCAGGAGGGGTTTAGGCCATTGCGAGTCTCTGCACTGCGCAAGGCGGCCCAGGGGCTGATAAGCATTGAAGAAGCCAACCGAATTACCAAGGACTAAATTATGACCAGTGCCATAGAGACCTCATTATTTATTTACCGGGGCAAAAATCGCAAAGGTGAAAAAGTCGATGGCGAACTGCGAGCCAATAATATGGCCGGTGCCAAAAGCCTGCTGCGCAAACAGGGCATTATCTCCACTTCGATTAAAAAGAAAGCTCAGCCGCTGTTTAGCCGACCAAAGAAAATTGTTGCCGCCGATATCGCCGTATTTACCCGCCAGCTGGCCACCATGATGAAGGCCGGCGTGCCTCTGGTGCAGAGCTTTGACATTGTCGCCGACGGCAGCGACAAACCATTGATGAAAGAACTGATCTATGAGATTCGCGATACTGTGGCAGCAGGTGGCGGCTTTGCCAACGCCCTGCGCAAACACCCGCGCCAGTTTGATAGTCTTTTTTGCAGTCTGGTGGAATCTGGTGAGACCGCCGGTGCTCTGGAAACCATGCTCGACCGGGTGGCCACCTACAAAGAAAAAACCGAGCAGCTTAAAGCCAAGATTAAAAAGGCCCTGACCTACCCCCTGGCGGTGCTGGTGGTGGCCATTATTGTTACAGGTATCTTACTGATAAAGGTAGTGCCAGTATTTGCTGAAACCTTCAGCGGTTTTGGCGCCGACCTGCCAGCCTTTACCCTGTTTGTGCTGGGGCTATCGGAAGCCCTGCAAAATTCCTGGCTGATGGTACTACTGGTGATTGCTGCCAGTCTGGTGGGCTTTCGAGAGGCCAGATTTAGATCTAAAAAATTCGCCTATGGGGTGGATAAATATATGCTCAAGCTGCCGGTGGTGGGGGATATTCTGTTCAACAGTATTATCGCCCGCTTTGCCCGCACTTTGGCGACCACCTTTTCAGCCGGTGTACCCATTGTGGATGCCCTGCAGTCGGTGGCCGGCGCCGCTGGCAACCAGCTCTATGCCAATGCCATTATGGAGGTACGGGAGGAAGTTATGACTGGTATCCAGCTGCAGCAGGCCATTAAAAGTCGCAAACTATTCCCTACCCTGCTGCATCAAATGACCGCCATAGGAGAGGAGTCTGGCGCTCTGGATGAGATGCTGGAAAAAGCCGCCCTGCACTATGAAGAGGCCGTGGACAATGCCGTGGATAACCTGACCAGCCTGTTGGAGCCATTGATTATGGCAGTACTGGGTGTGCTGGTGGGCGGGCTGCTAATTGCCATGTATCTGCCTATCTTCCAGCTTGGCAATGTTGTGTAGTATGATTCTCAGCGCTGCCAGCCCATTCTGCGACTGGCTTGCCAATGACTACCATAGGGAATAGAGCCGCATGGAAATCGAACTGGGCATCTCACAAACTGCACTGGCCGCTGTTGGGCTGCTGTTTGGCCTGCTGATTGGCAGCTTTCTCAATGTGGTGATTCTGCGTCTGCCGGTGCAACTAAAAGGTGACTGGCGCCGAGACTCCCGCGACTTTCTCGGCCTGGAGCCCGAGCCAGAACAGCCTGTTACCATTGCCACACCGGCCTCCCGCTGCCCGGTCTGCCATACCGCGATCAAGCCGCAGCATAATATTCCGCTGTTTAGCTATGTGTTTTTAAAGGGCCGCTGTAAGTCCTGCGCCGAGCCTATTTCGATTCAGTACCCCCTGGTGGAGTTGCTCGCCGGCCTGTTGGCCGCCTATTTTGTCTACCAGCAGGGTCTCAGCAGCCAGTCATTTTATGCCCTGTTATTTTCCTACAGCCTACTGGTGCTAACAGGTATAGATATCCATGAAAAACTACTGCCAGACCAGATTACTCTGCCGCTGCTGTGGCTGGGCCTGTTTGCTAACCTCAATGGCCAGTTTGTTAGTCTTCATGATGCGGTGATTGGTGCTATTGCTGGCTATTTGTCTCTGTGGACTGTGTTTTGGGCCTTTAAGTTGATTACCGGCAAGGAGGGCATGGGCTACGGCGACTTTAAGTTACTGGCTGCTCTGGGCGCCTGGATGGGCTGGCAGATGCTGCCAATGATTATTTTACTGTCCACAGCTGTTGGCGCACTGGTGGGTATTGCCGGCATTTTACTGGCTGGCCGCAACAAAGAAATGCCGATTGCCTTTGGTCCGTTTTTGGCTGCCGCGGGCTGGATTGCCTTTGTCTGGGGTGATGAGATTTTGTCTGGTTATTTACGCCTATTTAATTTCTAATACCAGCCTGACTTATAGCTAATCAATACAGAGAGCTGCGGTGTCTAAAAAACCCCTGATTATTGGTCTCACTGGCGGTATCGGCAGTGGCAAAAGCACAGTGGCCGAACAGTTTAAGGCTCTGGGCATTGTCTCTGTGGATGCAGATCAGGCATCTCGCGCTGTAGTTGAGCCTGGCATGCCAGCGCTGGCTGCTATACAGGAGCATTTTGGCGACGAGCTAATTACCGCCGATGGCCAGCTTAACCGGCCAGCCCTGCGAGAAATTATCTTTGCCAACGCCAGTGAAAAAGCCTGGCTGGAAGCCCTGTTACACCCATTGATTCGCGACTGGATAATGACACAGTTGCAGGCGGCGACCAGCGACTATGTGATTCTTGAGTCACCCTTGTTATTTGAGACTGACCAGCACCAGCTGGTGAATGCAGTGTTGCTAGTGGATGTGCCAGTGGAGGTGCAGATTGAGCGCGCCAGTGCACGAGATGGCAGCGACCAGCAGCAGATCCAACGAATTGTCGATGCCCAGATGCCCAGACAGACCAAGCGTGACAGAGCCGATTTTGAGTTTGACAACGCCCAGCCTGTGGAGACCATCGCTCCACGAATTAAGACTCTGCACCAGCAATTTTTGGCCATGGCCCAAAGCAATCAGGCGAGCTAGCTCTATGAAAAAACCTCCTATTGTGCAGTGCCCCACCTGCAAAACCAGCATTGAATGGAGCGACAAGCACCCTCAGCGTCCCTTTTGCTCACAGCGCTGTCAGCAGATAGACTTTGGCGACTGGGCCAAGGAGAGTTTTGCTATTCCTGGAGAGCCCGCTCTGGGCACAGAACCTATGGATGATGAGTACTAGTCAGTCGCCTGCTGGTTTTTAGAGCTCTGTCGCCAGCTTATCCAGAATAGCCTGATTGGCGGCCGGGAATGCATAGTCTGAGCCGGAGCCAAGTAACTCTGATAGCTCCACCCATCTGCAGTCCTGCCCCTCCATACCTCTGGGCAGGCCACTAAAGCCATTGACCTGCCAAATATCCAACAGCACCTGCTTATCGCTGTAATCATGGGATACCTGCAAATAAGGCTGGGCCTGAGTCACCTGAATATCCAGCTCTTCTTTAAGCTCGCGGCTAAGGGCCTGCTCGGGCAGTTCGTCGGGCTCGACCTTGCCACCGGGAAATTCCCAAAGGCCACCCTGATGCAGATGATCTGGGCGTCTGGAAATAAGAATTTGATGGCTGCGGTCAGCACTGTAGATCACAGCGGCTACCACATGAATGCGCCTGGACGGCGGCTTAGGTTCGGTACTCGGCATTAATACGCACATATTCATAGGTGAGGTCGGTGGTCCAGACTGTCTCTGCAGCCTGACCTCGATTGAGTGCTACCTGAATACTAATATCCTCTGGCTGCATAGCAGCTTGGCCTGCCTCTTCGCTGTAACTGGCTGCACGGGCACCCTGCTCGGCAATCAGTACATTGTTGAGGCTGAGTTGCACCTGATTAACATCTAGGTTGTGTACTCCGGCGCGGCCTATGGCGGCCAGTATACGCCCCCAGTTTGGGTCTGAGGCTGCCAGGGCAGTTTTCACCAGTGGTGATTCGGCAATGGTATAGGCTACCGCCAGAGCCTCCGCGCTATCTGCGGCGCCCTCTACCTGCACAGCGACAAACTTGGTAGCCCCCTCTCCATCGCGAATAATAGCCTGAGCAAGATCCTTAAATACCAGACTCAGCTGCTCGACAAATTCATCAAACAATGACTCATCAATTACCAGGCCACTGGCTCCTGTGGCCACCAACATAATGCAGTCGTTGGTGGAGGTATCACTATCCACGGTAATGCGATTAAAGGATTGATCGGTGGCCAGTCTAAGGGCGCGGTGCAACAACTCTGCATCCACTGAGGCGTCAGTGGCCACATAACCTAACATGGTCGCCATATTGGGCTTAATCATACCCGAGCCTTTGGAGATGCCAGTGATGGTCACCGGAGTGCCCCCGGCACTGTACTGCAGGCTGGCCCCCTTGGGTCTGGTATCTGTGGTCAGTATGCCAGTGGCAGCCTCAGACCAACCCTGTTCGGATAGATTGGCCAGCGCGCCAGGGATGCCGGCGAGCAGTCTATCCATGGGTAGCGGCTCGCCAATCACACCAGTCGAAAACGGCATAACCTGGTTGAGCTCCACCCCTGCTGCAGAGGCCAGAGCCTGGCAGCTGTGCACAGCGTCGGCCATACCCTGATCGCCAGTGCCTGCATTGGCATTACCTGTATTGGTTAAAAAGTAACGCGGGCTGGCAGCGGCCAGATGCTGTTTGCACAGGGTCACTGGTGCTGCACAAAATGCATTTTGGGTAAACAGGCCAGCCACAGTACCATTGGCAGGTATCTCCATAACCACCAGATCAGCTCGACCCGGTGTTTTTATACCGGCACTGGTAGTGCCCAGCTTAAAGCCAGCGACCGGATGCATGGTTGGAAAGCTTGCGCTGCCTGTAGCCATTACTGAATACGCCCACAACA
Source organism: Porticoccaceae bacterium (assembly GCA_038135995.1). Taxonomy (GTDB): domain Bacteria; phylum Pseudomonadota; class Gammaproteobacteria; order Pseudomonadales; family Porticoccaceae; genus HTCC2207. The sequence continues at coordinate 3,922 of JAYPYO010000036.1, read as the reverse complement.
TTGCTTGTATTTCTTACCAGAGCCGCAGATACAGGGATCATTGCGGCCGACCTTGGGGCCAAGTCTCTGAACTGGCTGTCGGGCTTCTATACCAGAGCCAGTATCGCTGCCAGCGCCCTCTTCACTAGCCATTCCCTGAGCCTGAGCATGCTGGTATTCGCGATTTTTTTGCTCCTCGCGACGCTGCTGCTCGAGACGCTGCATATCTTCTTGGGTTGCCACTTCAATATGGCTGAGATAGCGAATGGTTTCGTATTTTATATTGTCCAACAGATCTTCAAACAGGGCAAAAGACTCGCGCTTGTATTCCTGCTTGGGGTTTTTCTGGGCATAGGCACGCAAGCCAATACCCTGACGCAGCTGGTCCATACTGGCCAGGTGTTCTTTCCAGAGGTTGTCTAGTACCTGGAGCATAATCTGGCGCTCGACTTCACGCATCTGCTCGCCCACATGGGCGTAGCGTTGATTATAGGATGCCTGCACCTGCTCGATAATCTTGTCCCGCAGACTGGTTTCATCCAGACGACTATCTTCATCCAGCCACTGCTGCACTGGCAGCGGTGTAGTAAAGTCATTGGCGAGGGCTTTTTCCAGACCCTCTATATCCCACTGCTCCTCAAGACTCTGCGGGGGGACAAAACCACTGATGCAGGCATCCACCACATCCTCGCGCACATTGGTAATGACTTCGGAAATATCCTCGTCTACCAGCAAGTCGTTGCGCTGCTGATAAATCACCTGTCGCTGGTCGTTGGCCACATCATCGTATTCCAGCAGGTGTTTGCGGATATCGAAGTTGCGCCCCTCAACTTTGCGCTGGGCTTTGACAATAGATTTGGTCACCATGCTGTGTTCTATGGCCTCGCCCTCGCCCATACCCAGAGAGCGCATCATGTTTTTGACCCGATCAGATGCAAAAAGACGCATTAGAGGATCTTCCAGGGACAGATAGAAGCGTGACACACCAGGGTCGCCCTGACGCCCTGATCGCCCGCGCAGCTGGTTATCGATACGTCTGGACTCATGGCGCTCAGTGGCCACTATATGCAGGCCGCCAGCTTCAAGTACTTTGCTCTGTCTCTCTTGCCAGTCCGCTTTAACCTCAGCTACTTTGGCCTCGCTGTCTTTACCCTTTTCTTTGAGCTCTTTAAGCTCGGCCTCGAGATTCCCACCCAGCACAATATCTGTGCCTCGGCCGGCCATATTGGTAGCAATGGTGACAGCGCCTGGCCGTCCGGCATTAACAATAATATTGGCTTCACGCTCATGCTGTTTGGCATTAAGCACACTGTGCTCTACCTTGGCGGCCTTGAGCATGCCAGACAGCATCTCCGAGGTCTCTACCGATGCGGTTCCCACCAGCACAGGTGCACCACTGGCGACGATCTCTTTGATATCGGCGATAACAGCTTCAAACTTCTCCTGCTGACTCAGATAAATCAGGTCATTGAGGTCGACGCGCTTTACCTCGACATTGGTAGGAATCACCATTACCTGCAGACCATAGATCTGCTGAAATTCATAGGCTTCGGTATCTGCGGTGCCGGTCATGCCTGCCAACTTTTTGTACAGGCGGAAGTAATTCTGGAAGGTGGTGGAGGCCAGGGTTTGGCTCTCTTGCTGAATAGCCAGCCCCTCTTTGGCTTCGATGGCCTGGTGCAGGCCCTCGGACAGTCGTCGACCTGGCATGGTGCGACCGGTGTGCTCATCAATAAGCACCGCCTGACCGCCCTCTATAATATATTCCACATCTCTGCTAAATAGATTCTGTGCGCGCAGAGCCGAATGCACATGGTGCAGCATGCCTAGGTTAGAGGGCTGATAGAGGCTGTCATTTTCCTGCAACAGCCCCTCTCTGATCAGTATTTCTTCAACTTTTTGGTGTCCATCTTCGGTTAACTCTACACCGCGAGACTTTTCATCGACTATAAAGTCGCCTGGAATAATCTCTGGCTCACTATCTTCAGCCTCTAAATCTGCCTCGGCCTCGGTTTGCGGCTTTAGGTTGAGAGTCAGAGCATTGATAGATTTGTAAAGCGCCGAGCTGTCCTGAGCGGCACCTGAGATGATCAATGGAGTTCTGGCTTCATCGATAAGAATTGAGTCCACTTCATCGACAATGGCAAAGGCCAGACCGCGCTGAGATTTATCCTCAAGACGCAGCGCCATATTGTCGCGCAGATAATCAAAACCAAACTCGTTGTTGGTGCCATAGGTGATATCTGCGGCGTAGGCTTCTTGCCTGGAGCTGGGCTTTAACTCACCCTCATCACCGGGCTCCAACCTGTAGGAGTTGGCAACATCCTGACCCTGAAAGGATTGAATCACGCCTACAGACAGACCCAGCGCCTGATACAGTGGCGCCATCCACTGGGCATCGCGTTTTGCCAGATAGTCGTTAACTGTGATCACATGCACTCCCTCGGCGGGCAGTGCATTGAGATAAGCAGCCAGTGTGGCCACCAATGTTTTACCCTCACCGGTGCGCATCTCGGCGATCTTGCCCTGATGCAGTGTAATACCACCGATCATCTGCACATCAAAGTGGCGCATGCCCATCACCCTGCGAGCGGTCTCGCGAACCACTGCGAAAGCCTCGGGCAGTATCTGGTTAACAGTCTCGCCGGCAGCCAATCGCTCCCTGAATGCTGGCGTCTGGGCCTTGAGTTCTGTATCGCTAAGGGTTGTGAGGTTTTCCTCTAACGCATTGATTTTATTGACCGTTTTGCGCATTTTGCGAATTTCACGATCATTGCTACTACCAATTAGTTTTTTAAGCATGCTGCCGAACATTACACATTTCCATAAACATAGAACAGGGGGAGTTGAGAGTATTTATTACTCTCCAGAATAGACTAGTTTCGGACAGGTATCAGCGGCTGGTGCGGCGGATATAGGTTGCAGGGTCGACAGTACGGCCGTTTTTAAAGACTTCGAAGTGCACATGGGGGCCGGTCGAGCGGCCAGAGCTTCCCATTTTGGCGATCAACTCACCTTTCTTCACGATAGCGCCCAGTTTGGCGATATTTTCAGAGTTGTGGCCATAGCGAGTGACAAAACCGTCGCTGTGGTTAATTTCAATCATTTTTCCGTAACCACTGCGCTGGCCCGACCAGGTGACCACGCCAGAAGCTACGGCAATAATATCGGAACCCATGCGACCAGCGAAATCCACACCGCCATGCCAGCGCTTGTCTCCGTGGAATGGATCTGTGCGCATACCGTATTCAGAGGACATCCAGCCTTTAACAATAGGGCGCCCAGCCACGGTTCGTTCGCTTTTGAGTTTGTTATCAGAGAGCATTGACTGCAGCACCTGCAGCTGGGACTCGCGGCTGTCCAGGTTATTGTCGAGACGGGCAAACATGGTTGCCAGCTCTTCCTGAACATCCATGGCTCGAGCGGACTCTTTGATCACGTTGGTATCTGGACCACCTAAACCTGGCGCTATAGAAAAATCGAACTCGCCGTCTTCAAGACTGGCTATCTGGGTGAGCTGCTCACCCAGCGCATCCAGTCGTACCAGGCGCGAGCGCATCTGCGCCAGTTTGAGGGTCATGGCAGCTACGGAGCTATCGACCTGGTCGCGACCGGCCTGCACCTCTTCCTGCTGGATAATTAACTGATGCTGCATCTCTGCAATGCTGTTGTCGAAAAGTACTTCCCATCGGCCGTCGGCAATCTTAAGGCCCATCATGGTGCCAGCAGCCACTGGGATACCCAGCAGAAGTACTGACAACAAGCCTTTGGCCCAGCTGTTCAGGTTAATGGTCTTAACCTTGTCTGCCCGGCTATTGATAAGAATTATTTTCAATTGAAGGTAATACCTTTTCTCACAAAAACGCTATTAAACCACTTTAATTCGGCTGCATGTACATTATCGGCACATCTTCCGGATTATCCACAAATGTGACTACTTCCC
>JAYPYO010000035.1:0-20482 GCA_038135995.1 Porticoccaceae bacterium | reverse complement strand
CCATGGAGTGGCCTATTATTGCGGCATTATCTGTATCTACGATACTGGCGACAGGAGTCTGTTGCTGGGTAAAGTAATCGAGAAGAAATTGTTGATCCCGGGCGCGGTTATACAGGGTGCTAACAAATCCTGCAGGGCGATCATCTTGGGTTTTAATGTCGGCATTGGTTGAGTGAGTATGGTCTATGCCTACCACTATGTAACCATGACTGGCCAGATGTTCGCCCAGGTAAAACATCTGGGTGCGATAGCCCGTAAAGCCATGGGACAAAAGAATGAGCGGAAAACTGCCTTCACCTAAAGCTGGTGCATCTCTGTAGGCAGCACCCTGCAACTCAAAGGGCTTTTGCAGCCGAGTGACATTTTTATAGGTAGCCATTGCCACTTGTTTGGGGGCTTGAGCCGGATACCAGACTTCCAGCACCAGAGGTCGTTCAGTGCTGGTAATAAAATTGCTGGTATTGAGGCGCTCTGGATCTGTCGCAGTGATAGTAGTGACACCCACATCATAGTTACCTGGGAAAGCCAGCTCCGGAGTGACAGGTGGTTGATCGGTATAGAGCTGTTCGGCGCTGATAGCGATATTGCTGAACAGTACCGCGCTGAAAATTGCGGCTAACCGCAGTCCGTTGATAATCAATCTATACCCCTGTAAAAGTCAGCCAACAAGTTTTTATTATTGCGCTCTGGGTTGGCGTTGTTGTTGTTTCAGAATCGCGTTATGGTTGTTGATATCTTAAAGCAAAAGCAGGCGGGTATACAGACCATGATTGCCCCTTGGGCACAGTTGCCGGGATCTGTAATCAAGTCAGCAGTTAAAATTTACAATACTGAGGGGCGTCCAATGGGCGAAGCGACAAAATATCCAAGTCTTGAAGGGCGCTGCGTATTTATTACCGGTGGTGCCACGGGCATAGGCGCCGCTATGGTGGAGGCCTTTGCTATGCAGGGAGCCAAAGTCGCCTTTGTGGATATGGATGCCGACTCAGCCGTTTCTCTCTGTGCCAATTTAAAACATCAAACTGGCGCCAGCCCCTGGTTTCAGCGGATTGATGTAACTGATACAGAAGCTCTACAGGCCGCTATAACGGCCGCTGCACAGGAGCTGGGGTCACTGCAGGCTCTGATTAATAATGCCGCCAACGATAATCGTCATTCTCCTGCAGAGGTCACGGCTCAGAGCTGGAGAGACTGTATGGCGATTAATCTGGATGCAGCTTTTTTTGCTGCCCAGACAGCTGCAGAAATTATGGCTCGCCAGTCGCGGGGCTCGATTATTAACTTTAGCTCGATTAATGCGCTGCTAGGCCCCACTAATATGCCCGGTTATGTTACCGCCAAGGCGGGAGTAGTAGGCATGACCAAAGCATTGGCTAGAGACTATGGCGACACAGCAATCAGAGTGAATGCTATTTTGCCTGGCTGGGTGGTCACCGAGCGTCAACTTAACAGCTGGCTGACCCCGGAGGCAGAGGCAGACTGGATGCAGCTAGTGGCTCTTAAGGAGCGACTGCAGCCCTCTGAAGTAGCCAAACTGGCGCTATTTTTGGCGGCAGATGATAGCCGTATGATTACCGGTCAGAGCTTTACTATTGACGGTGGCAGGACCTGATCCATGGTCGAGTCTGTATTTATTGCCGGAGACTGGGGCAGTACCAATCTGCGCCTCTATCTCTGTTCCTGTAGTGGCTCAAAGCCAGCCGAGATATTGGCCCGCCAAAATGGTCCCGGCTGCAGCAAAATAGATAATAATTTCGAAGAAGTGTTCTTTGATCTGGTGGCCGACTGGCTTGCCCAATATGGACCAGTGCCGGTGATTTTATCAGGTACCGTTGGCTCCAATATTGGTTGGCATACAGTGCCCTATTTAGATTGCCCCGCCGGGCCAGAGCAGATTGCCAGGGCCACTAACCGGTTTAATGCTCGGGAACTGGACCTGTGGATTCTCTCTGGACTAAAAACCCGCACCGCACTTCAAACCCCGGATGTGATGCGCGGTGAAGAGCTTCAGCTATTAGGTTGGATGCTTAACGAGAAGCAGACTGATAAAAACACTGAGCAGATAGTAGTATTGCCTGGCACCCATAACAAATGGGCTCTGGTAAAAAATGGCCGGGTAGATAGCTTTGTTACCGCCTTTACTGGAGAGCTTTATTCTATGTTGGAGCAGCACAGCATACTGCTGACTCAGCCCATAGCTGATAATTTCTCTGAAAGGTTTTTTATGCAGGGCGTTGAGTTAGCAAAGACCCTAGGGTCGGGCCAGCTGCTCAATGCACTATTTGCTTCCCGTAGTCGTCAGATTACCGGTGAGCTAGCGGCACAGGATGCAGCCTCCTATCTGTCGGGACTGCTGGTTGCCTCTGATATTATTGGCTCCATGGAGCTACTTATCGAGAACCCTGCTCAATCGCCAGAGTTGGTTATTATTGGTGACGAGACACTCAGTTATGCCTATCGACTGGCGCTTGGCTCCCTGGGGATAGAGGCGCGAATTTGTGACTCGACTCAGATAGCCCTGTCAGGCTACCAGGCAGTTTATCAATCGCTTATTAGGGATAGAGATCAATGATAGAAAAACTAGACGACTGGTTTGCACAGATGCCAGTGATTGCCATCTTGCGGGGCGTGCGTCCGGAGGAAGTAGTGGCGATTGGCGAGGCAGTTTATAAGGCCGGTATTGGCATTATTGAGGTGCCCCTAAACTCGCCAGATCCATTCACCAGTATTACAAAGTTGGCTGAAGCCATGGGCGATCGCTGTGTGGTTGGTGCAGGCACTGTCTTGACCGAGGCCGATGTGGTGGCAGTGGCTGCCGCTGGAGGTGAAATCGTCGTTAGCCCCAATACCAATCCCGAGGTGATAAAGCTGAGCCTGCAGGCGGGCCTGGTGCCTATGCCTGGCTGGGCCACGGCGACTGAGGCATTTGCCGCCTACCACTGTGGTGCTCGTTATCTAAAATGCTTTCCCGCCGCCACCTACGGGGCCGGACATATTAAGGGGCTGCGGGCTGTATTGCCGCAAGACTGCCAGCTATTGGCAGTGGGCGGTGTTGGAGCCCAGGTGGCAGGTCAGTGGTTGCAGGCTGGAGTAAATGGTTTCGGCATTGGCTCTGAACTGTATAAACCCGGCGATAGTCCAGAGCAGGTGGGTCAGTCGGCCCGTGCAGTTGTAGATGCGATCAATTCGGCGCGGGCAAGATAAAGCTGGGGAATAAATAATGGTAGCAACCAGATTAATAGAGACCCTCAGGGTAAAAAATGAACTGGGTGAAGGCGTTATCTGGGATGCTGCTGGTGCCGCTGTTTGGTGGACTGATATTCAAGGCAGTACCCTGTATAGATATAGTCTTCAAGATAAAAAGCTCGAGCAATGGGCCACACCAGAGCGCCTGGGGTCTTTTGCTCTGGTGGCCAATAGCGACAAGCTGATCTGCGGCTTTGCCAGCGGTTTCGCTTATTTCAATCCCGTAAAAGGGGCGATTCAATGGCTCAGTAAAATAGAGCAGGACAATCCTGGTACCAGACTTAATGATGGCCGCGCTGACCGGCAGGGACGGTTTTGGGCGGGCTCCATGGTGGAAGTTGGCGAGCAGGGGGCTGGCGCGCTTTATTCAATTGATCATAAGCTGCGAGTATCTAGCCAAATCTCTGGATTGACGATTTCCAATGGTCTGTGCTGGAGCCCGGATGGCAAGCTGATGTATCACACGGATACTCCGTCAAGAAGCATCTATCGCTATGATTTTGATACTGTCAGTGGCGCCATCTCAAATCAGAGTTTGCTGGTGCGCACCGAGAAGGGCTGCTTTCCCGATGGCGCGACGGTAGATGCTCAAGGCTATATCTGGAGCGCCCAGTGGGGTGCCAGTCGGGTAGCGCGTTACAACCCAGAGGGAGAGACCGACTTTATTCTACCTCTACCTGTTAGCCAACCCACCTGCGTTGCCTTTGGTGGGTCAGATTTAAACAGACTCTTTGTCACCAGTGCCTATGAGGGATTGGATGCAGAAGCTCGCGCCACACAGCCAGAGGCAGGCAATCTATTTATCTTTGAAACTGATATTAAAGGTATTGCGGATCCTCAGTTCCAGCCTTAGAGATGCTTGGTTATTTTTGATGAGCCATAAAAAAGGGGTGCCAATTGGCACCCCTTTTCTGTTTCTTGTGGAGCAGCTCTTGCGAGCCGCTCCTCTTCCAATTAACTCACGGGAGTCGCTTAGAAGTTGTAACGGTAGTTTGCATAGTAGAAAGCACCGCTGAAGCCCATTGGGGCAAATGTGCTGTAAGTGTTACCCACAGCAGCAGAGGCAGTGTTGAATCCCAGACCATGCATGTCTGCTGCTTTCTGACCGTTGTTATCAAACACATTGTTTGCACCGATCAGCAGGCTTGAGTTTTCACTGAAGTCGTACTCCACTTCCAGATCAACAACAAACTCTGAGTCAAAGGTGTAAGCATTTGGGTTAGATGTAACCTCTGCGCTACAGTCAGATGAGAATACATCACACTCAAACTGGTCAAACCACTCATCGTAGAAGCTTACGCGAGCCATAACTCTCCAAGCATCCATCATATGGTTGGCAGACAGGTTCCAGCGAGTCTCTGGAGTAGTGTCTTCGATTTGCTTGATACGCTGCGCATCGATAGTAGCCGTGTTGTAGTCGGTTACTTCAGTTTTGGTGCTGTTGTAAGCCAGGTTCCACATGGTGGTGCCCATAGAGCTTTCAGTAGTAGTTGAAATCACAACATCAAAACCGCTGGTGTTGGTGTCAAAGTCATTGGTGAAGAAACGGAAACGTCTCAGGTCACCAGCGCCAGGAACACCTTCAGCGATCAGGTCAGCAACGTCAGCATCAGTCAGCTCAACTTCAGAAGACAGGTTCAAACGGTCTTCTACGTCGATATCGAAGTAGTCAACAGTGATATCAAACTCGCCAATAGTAGCGAACACGCCGAATGTCCAGTTGGTTGCATCTTCTGGCTGCAGTGCTGCACCACCGTTACGCAGTGCTACAGCACTGGTCGCAGGGATTGTACCGTTGTTAACCAGTACACCAGCAGACAGTTCAGTTGAAGTGTTTGAAGTGTTTGACTGACCTGGAGTCGGCGCCTTAAAGCCAGTGCTGTAGGTTGCACGTACACCCATATCATCAGACATCTGGTAGTTCATACCCAGCTTGTAGTTGGTAGTTGTACCAAAGTCTTCAAAATCTTCAAAACGCATAGCCGCTTGGATCAGCAGGTCATCAGACGCATCCAGCTCAGATTCAACGTACATGGCATAGTTAGAACGATCAAATACGCCAGCTGTCGCAGCAGGGAATCCTGGGAAACCATTTGAGGATGTGCTGAAGCCTTGATTACCGTAACCACCATCAATGAATGACTCTTCCTGTCCGGCACCTACAGTAAACTCTTCAGTGCGGTACTCAGCACCAAATGCCCAGTTCAATGTTTCGCTGGATGAATAGGTAAAATCAGCGTTCAGGTTCATATCAACCTGCTGGTAGTAACCTGGATCAAAGTCGCGTGGAGTCATGTCCAATAGGCTGGCATTAACTGTGTTGTTAATGTGGAAGTCAGCTTTGCTTTTACCGTAGTAAGTGCTTACGTCCCAACCTAAACCACTATCAGTTTCGCCTTTCAAACCCATCAAGAAAGTCTGATCAGTGATCTTGCCGCCAAAACGAGGAGTAAATCCGCCAGGGATAGTCTCGTTGAAGTTAAAGCAGTTGTTATCAGCCGCAAGCCCGGCAACAACAGAGGCACTGTATTCAACTGCGTACTGATCACAGTTACCTGACATATCGCCAGTAGTGTCAGCAACCAACAGATTGCCATCGCCATCAGCGAAAACGCCAGGACGGTTAGTTGGGTTACGGAAGAAGAAGCCACCATCTACATTCTTTGAATTATAGTTAGTGTAACCATACATCTCAGTACCGCCACCCAGGTCAGCGCCGAAGTTAACGAAGATTTTCATATCGTCATCAACAATTGGGCGGCCCCAGATCATAGCGGGAGCAGGAACACCCTGAACGCCAGCGTCGATCAAGCCCTGAGCATCATCACGCTGCTCTGATCGGCTAGTAGGGTCCATGCTGCCATATTCAAAGGTCAGGTTTACAAAGCCATTGCTACCTAACTCCATGCCGGTGTTAGCTGCAAAAGTAAGAGCCTGGCCGTCGCCTTCGCTGTACTCACCAGCACGCATAGAAATGCTTGAACCATCGCTAGCATCTTTCAGGTTAAAGTTAATTACGCCAGCGATTGCATCAGAACCGTACTGAGCCGCCGCACCATCGCGCAGAACTTCGACATTTTTCAGAGCCATAGCCGGGATAGCAGCAGCATCTGGTCCCTGAGAACCATTTGAAATACCGTTACCCAACCAGGTAATAACTGCGGCACGGTGACGACGCTTGCCATTAACCAGCAGCAGAGTGTGATCGGGAGCCATGCCACGCAGGTTAGCTGGGCGAACGAGAGTCGCTGCGTCACTGATAGGCTGATCGTTTACGCTGTAAGAAGGAACTGAGTTGCGCAGCAGGTTGCTGACATCAGTGTCACCCTGGTTAGCTAGCTCATCAGCGCCAATTACATCAATAGGTGCTGGAGTCTCAGTGGTAGAGCGCGCTTTGATACGGCTACCAGTAGTAACAATTTCCTCAACCATTTCTTGTGCAGAAACAGATACTGCTGGCAACATAGTTGTACCTGCAATCACTGCCGCTGCAATGGTGTTCATTTTCCAAAAGGTATTAGCTTTCATAAATCTCCCCCGAGATATTTTAAATGGGAATAGTTTTATCTATTGGCATTGGGCCCTGATATTATTTTTGTTCATCAAGACATATCTTGAATCCAATGCTTCCTTGGTGTGACGAAGTTGATACGAACTTCCTCACTCATCAGTTTACTCCAATTAAAATTCCTTTTCGATAGTCGTTTTTAAGTAACTATTGGTCGGTTGGTTCAGTTGGCAATGGAGCTGTGATGGAAGTTTTTTCCTAATAAGGTCTTGGATTTCTCACCTGGAACCTCTCTGACTAGCTTTGGCACAAGAAAGCCGGGTAGCTGAGTTTGTAGCTGAGAATAGAGTTGCTCAGCCTGTTGCGCTGTAATATCAAAGTGACTGGCGCCGGTAACTGGGTCCAGCAAATGCAGGTAATAGGGAATTACGCACGCATCGTAGAGCGCTTCGCTCAGATCAACCAGTGCTTTTAAGTTGTTGTTGATGGTTTTCAGCAGCACAGTCTGATTCATTACCAGCATGCCACTCTTTACCAGTCGCTGGACCATTTGTTGCACCGCAGTATCGATTTCATTGGGATGGTTAATATGCAGCACCACAATTGGCGTGAGCCTGGTGCCAGTTGCCCAGCCTAAAAACCCTTCATCTACACGTGAGGGAATTACCACAGGCAGACGCGTATGAATGCGCAGACGCTTTATATGAGGGATATCGGCGATTTGCTCGGTCAGCCAGCCGAGAAAATTATCATTGGCTGCCAGTGGGTCGCCGCCACTGAAGATGATCTCATTAATCTCCTGATGCAGCCTTATATAGTCAAGTGCCTGTTGCCATTGCTGCTTGCTCTGTCGGTTTTCCTGATAGGGGAAGTGGCGACGGAAACAGTAACGGCAGTTGATGGCGCAATTGGGGCTGACTATTAACAGCAGTCGATTACCATATTTGTGGACAATGCCGGGTACAGGGTTGTGTTGGGTCTCGTTCAGAGGATCTGTACTGTAGCCAATTGTCGGTTCTGTCTCCTGAGTAACAGGTAAAACCTGATTCAGCAGCGGATCATTGGGATTGCCAATTTCCATACGCTCAACAAAAGGGCGCGGCACCCTGAGTGGAAAATCTTCTGCAGCACGCTGGCTGGCGGACAGCTGCCGGGGATCTAGCTGCAAGCAACGAAGTAATTCCTCTACTGAACTAATGCACTGGCTTAACTCGCTTTTCCAGCTTGGTTGAATATCAATGGCCTCGGAGGCAATAATGGCTGACATAGGTGGTTGGCTTTGTATAAAAGTTGGCTGACAGAATCTTACGCTATTTCAGCAGGCATGGTGGACAGAGAGTAATAAACTATTGATGACCGATGAATATTATATGGGCAGAGCACTGGAGCTGGCGGCCCAGGCTGGCGCAGCCGGCGAAGTACCTGTGGGTGCGCTGCTAGTGAAAAACGGCGAGGTGGTGGGTGAGGGCTATAATCAGCCAATCTCCAGCTGTGATCCGACGGCCCATGCGGAAGTGGTCGCCATGCGCAATGCCGCCGCGTATCTGAATAACTACAGATTAACTGGCTGTGACCTCTATGTGACCATAGAGCCTTGCACTATGTGTCTGGGAGCTATGATTCATGCCCGGGTTAAGCGAATTATTTTTGGTGCTAAGGAGCCCAGAGCAGGAGCATTGACCAGCCAGCTGCAACTGCTGGATCACAGTCATTTTAATCATTCAATCGACTGGCAGGGCGGTATTCTTGCAGATGACTGTGGTCAGCTTATCAGCGAGTTTTTCCGTCGCAAGCGCGCCAAGTAAAGTACTAGAGTGAAGGTAAGCCTTTAATCTCCCAGTCCTGGAGTTCGGGCTGCTCAGCTGGTTGAGGCATGAAGTCTTGCTGAGACAGAGAGTGCAGCTGCAGGTAGGTTTTGTAATACTGAATATTATCCACATAGAGCACAGGTTCATTGCCCCTTGCATAACCGTGTTTGAGAGTGGAGTAATACTTCTTTTTGCTCAGCAGTGGCAGGTGTTCGCGCACATCGGCCCAGCTATCTGGGTTTTTGCCACTGCGCTGGGTGAGAATACGCGCATCTTCCAGGTGACCAAAGCCGACGTTGTAGGCTGCCAGCGCAAATAGGGTTCGGTCCGGATCCATGATGCGACTGGGTAATCGTCTCTTCAGCTTAATAAAGTAGGCAGCTCCACCCTGCAGACTCTGGGCGGCATCGAGACGGTTGGTTACCTGCATTTCTCTGGCCGTATTCAGGGTCAGCATCATTAGCCCGCGAACGCCAGTGGGCGATTTGGCTCTGGGGTTCCAGTGGGATTCCTGGTAGGCCACTGCTGCCAGTAGCCGCCAGTCCATATTATATTTTGCCGCAGTCTCGCGAAATAATGGCTCGTACTTTGGCAGGCGCTGGGCCACCAGTTTGCCGAGGCGCTGAGAGTTTGAAACCGAAAAATTCTCGGTCTGAGCCAGCAGTTGGCTGGTCAGTGCCTCGAGTTCGCCGGACTCAATATAGTGCTGTAAAAATGTATTTGCTGCATCCAGCAGAGTACCGTCATGATGGGCCGGAAAGGCCCAGGCCATGGGTTGAGGCTCCGAGATATCCATGGCACTGCGCGCCTTCGGATAGATATGTCGATTAATTAGATAGGCAATCGAGTCCACTACGCTGTAACTAATTTCACCCTCATGCACCCGGCGAATCAAATCGCTCATTTCGGCCTGGTCCTGCTCGATCCAGCTCAGTTTTGGATGCTCAGTTTGCAAGTTGCGCAAATGCTCGCTGTGAGAGGAGTCGGCAATCACCACAAGTTCATCGTCTAGGCTATCTAGCGATTTGGGGCGCTTACTACTGCGGTGGTAAATAAGCTGTTGAGTGACCTCTAAATAGGGGGTGCCAAAAACCAGCGACTGGTTGCGAGCTGCGGTCACAACCAGGTTGGCGGCGGCAAAATCGCCCTGAGGGCCGCCTATAGAGTACAAAAGACGACGCAGAGTAGATTTGGTTTTGACCACCAGCTCAACCCCAAGACTGTCGGCAAATGCTTTGGCCAGCAGGTAATCAAAGCCATTTTTGCCATGGCCGTCCTCAAAATAGGTGGTCGGACCCGGCAGTGTCAGCATCACCAGCTGTCCTTTGGCCCGGACTTTGGCGAGATCATTGAGATGTGCGCTGGCTGAGATTAACGAGATAAAAGGCAACATAAAAAGGATCAAAATAATCCTGTTGCGCAGTTTTCTTTCTCTGTTGGAGAGTTCCCGCATTATTTTTAGAGGTACCTAAAAGGCTATATGCTTGGCTTTAGTCTACTACTATTAAATAAAATTTAATTGTACATGGTTTAGTAAATTCTATCTGCCTATGACTGGATTTTTCCGCTAGAATACCTGCCTTTCCCTAACCACGATTTTTGAGACCAGCCTTGATGATAATTCTCAGCGGTGCACCTTCTCTTTCTGCCTTTCGACGCCGAAAATTACTCGCTAACCTGCAACAGGCTGTGCCCTCTGTGACCGCGGTAACAGCGGAATATATGCACTTTGCCGAAGCCAGTCAGCCATTGTCAGAATCGGACAGCGCAACCCTCGAGGCGCTGATGACCTATGGACCCAGTGAAGAGAAGCAGAGCAATGAAGGCAGCCTGCTGCTAGTGGTGCCGCGACCCGGCACTATTTCTCCCTGGTCGAGCAAAGCAACAGATATAGTCCATAACTGTGGTCTCGATAGCATCCTGCGCGTTGAGCGCGGCATTGCCTATTATATTGCTGCAACAACCGCCTTGGACCAGGCGCAGCTGGAAACTCTGGGTGAGCTGGTTAGCGATCGTATGGTCGAAACAGTAATGACTGATTTGCAGCAGGCCGAAGCGCTGTTTACCCACCATCAGCCGCAGCCCCTAACTGAGGTGGATATCATGGCCGGCGGTGTGGCTGCGCTAAAGCTGGCCAATGTGGAGTTGGGTCTGGCACTGGCAGAGGACGAAATCGACTATTTGGTGGCCAGTTTTGAGGAGCTGCAGCGTAACCCCTCAGACACTGAGCTAATGATGTTTGCCCAGGCTAACTCTGAGCACTGTCGCCACAAAATTTTTAACGCCAGCTGGACCATCGATGGCGTGGATCAGCCTAACTCGTTGTTTGGCATGATCCGCAACACTAATAATCTGGGTGGTGAAAATGTGCTATCGGCCTATTCGGATAACGCCGCTGTAGTGGTTGGCTCAGAGGGTGGACGTTTTTACCCGGATCCTGTCAGTAAAGTCTACGGCTATAGTCAGGAGCCGGTGCATCTGCTGATGAAGGTGGAGACTCATAATCACCCCACAGCCATCTCACCGTACTCCGGCGCAGGTACGGGCTCTGGTGGGGAGATTCGCGATGAGGGTGCCGTGGGTCGCGGTTCCAAGCCCAAGGTGGGTCTGGTTGGCTTTACGGTATCCAATCTGCAAATCCCCGACTATGTGCAGCCCTGGGAGCAGGACTATGGCAAGCCAGACCGTATTGTCTCTGCGCTGGATATTATGACTGAGGGGCCCATTGGTGGCGCTGCCTTTAATAATGAGTTTGGTCGTCCCAATATCTGTGGCTACTTTCGAACCTTTGAGGCAGATTTTGCCGGCGAGCGTCGCGGCTATCACAAGCCGATTATGATCGCTGGCGGCTATGGCAATATTCGTGAAGAACATGTGGACAAGCCTGAGTTTAAACCAGGCGCCAAGTTGGTGGTGCTCGGTGGTCCCGCGATGTTGATTGGCCTGGGCGGTGGTGCGGCTTCATCTATGACCACCGGTAGCAGCTCCGCAGATCTGGACTTTGCCTCGGTGCAGCGACAGAACCCTGAAATTGAGCGCCGCTGCCAAGAGGTAATCGACCAGTGCTGGCAGCTGGGTGATACTAACCCGATTGCCTTTATTCATGATGTGGGTGCTGGCGGGCTCTCCAATGCTCTACCAGAGCTGGTAAAGGACGGTGGCACTGGCGGTCGTTTCGATCTGCGCGCTGTACCCAATGATGAGCCCGGCATGTCACCGGTTGAAATCTGGTGCAACGAGGCGCAAGAGCGCTATGTGCTGGCAATCAACCCGGTTGATGTTGAGCGCTTCAAGGCTATCTGCGAGCGCGAGCGCTGCCCCTATGCACTGGTGGGCGAGGCTACAGAAGAAAAACATATTACTGTCAGTGATGATCACTTTGATAATAATCCGGTCGATCTGCCTATGTCGGTACTTTTTGGCAAGGCGCCAAAGATGCATCGCACGGCGACCAAGCTGGATACTGTGGGTGGCGATTTTGCAGCCGATAGTCTGGATGTTAATGACGCGGTATTCCGTACCTTGCGCCATCCGGCGGTGGCTAGCAAAAGCTTTCTAATAACTATTGGCGATAGATCGGTCAGCGGAATGGTGGCGCGGGACCAGATGGTTGGCCCCTGGCAAATTCCAGTGGCTGACTGTGCTGTAACCACTGTGACCTATGACAGCAATGCTGGCGAAGCCATGGCTATGGGTGAGCGCACCCCTCTGGCGCTAATTGATGGCCCAGCCTCCGGGCGCATGGCTATTGGCGAGGCCATTACTAATATCAGTGCTGCACGCATTGGCTCCATGGTGGATATTAAACTGTCAGCCAACTGGATGTGTGCCGCGGGCTCGCCTGGCGAAGATGAAAAGCTCTATCGCACCGTTGAGGCTGTAGGTATGGATCTGTGCCCCAAGTTGGGTATTACCATTCCTGTGGGCAAAGATAGTATGTCCATGCGCACGGCCTGGCAGGACCAGGGTGAAGATAAGTCTGTTACCGCACCCATGTCGCTAATCATTACCGCCTTTGCTCCGGTGCTGGATGTGCGTAAAACTGTTACGCCTCAGCTGCGCACTGATCAGGGTGATACTGAGCTATTGCTGCTTGATTTGGGTGCTGGTGCCGACCGTATGGGCGGCTCTATTCTCGCCCAGGTGTTTTCGCAATTTGGCGATACCGCCCCGGATATTGATAACCCTGAGGCCCTGCGTGGCTTCTTCAACACTATGCAGGCACTGTTGGAGCAGAATGACATTCTGGCATATCACGACCGCTCTGATGGTGGTCTTTTAGCCACCTTGGCGGAGATGAGTTTTGCCGGCCATGTGGGCATCAATGTATCTCTGGATACTTTGGATCAGAACTGGATGGCGGCGCTGTTTAACGAAGAATTGGGCGCGGTTATTCAGGTGCGCGCTGAGCGGGCCGACAGCATTATTGAGCAGTTTGCCAGTGCCGGTGTTGATGGGCACAGGATTGGCCTGTTAAATGAGCGAGATGCTCTTGAAATCAAGCGCGATAATCAGGTGCTGTTTACTCAGAGTCGCACTAATCTGCAGCGCTCCTGGAGCGAGACGTCCTATCGCGTGGCTTCGCTGCGAGACAATGCAGAGTCTGTGGCTGAGGAGTTTGATCGTATTTCCTACATTGACGAGGGCCTCTCCGCTAAGCTGAGTTTTGACCCTGCTGAGGATATTAGCGCCCCTTATATAAAGTCTGGCGTAAAACCCAAGGTGGCCATTGTCCGCGAGCAGGGCGTCAATAGTCATTTAGAAATGGCAGCGGCTTTTGATCGCGCTGGGTTTACGGCGGTGGATGTGCATATGAGCGATCTACTGGCTGGGCGTCGCTCACTCGCTGATATGACTGGTATGGTTGCCTGTGGTGGTTTCTCGTACGGAGATGTGTTGGGAGCTGGTGAAGGCTGGGCTAAAACGGTGCTGTTTAATGAGCAGATTCGCGATCAGTTTCAGGCCTTCTTCCATCGCTCTGAGACCTTTAGCCTAGGAGTATGCAATGGCTGTCAGATGCTGAGTAATCTCAAGCCGCTTATTCCTGGTGCTGAGCTGTGGCCGCGCTTTGTGCGTAATTTGTCCGAGCAGTTTGAGGCGCGCTTCTCTCTGGTCAGAATTGATGAGTCGCCGTCTATTTTCTTGGCAGGTATGGCGGGCACTCATATGCCTATTGCTGTTTCTCATGGTGAGGGGCGGGCGGAATTTGCCAGCGCTGAGGCTCTGACTCAGCTGCAGCAGTCTGACCAGATTGCCATGCGCTTTTTGGAGAATGATCTGTCGGTGGCTTCACGCTATCCGGCTAATCCCAATGGCTCTCCTGATGGTATTACCGGTGTGACCAGTGCTGATGGTCGTGCTACTTTGATGATGCCTCATCCGGAGCGTGTTTTCAGGACTGTTCAAAACTCCTGGCACCCTGATAGCTGGGGTGAAGACAGTGGCTGGATGCGTATTTTCCGCAATGCTCGGGCTTTTATTGATTAATGCTTTACTACTGAGGGCCTGACTGATGAATAAGATTGCCAATGAAGATGAGTTGGTGAAGAAGGCCCTTCAGGTGGGCGCTGTGTATGCCAAGAAGCGTGCCTATGGTGAGGTTGAGGCGCAGGACTCGGTGAAGCTCAAAGTTGAGTTTGTGTATCGGGTGCTGGTGGAGGATAAGTTGATTCAGCCTCTGGCCAAAGATCAGATTAGTGACCCCAATATGCGTCATAAATTGGCGCTGTGGATTTCACGGCAGTTGCCGGCGGGCCACCCTCTATTGTCTGAAAAAAAATAATCCCTTCGCTGCCTTTTTGTCATCCTGTGGCCAAAAGGCTATGCGGGCTGTGCTAAGCGCAGTGAAGGGTGTTGTGTTTGGGAGGTGCTTGACTGTACTGGCAGCCTTTCAAGACAGGACGTGAATACATCCCTGCTGGCCACGCTCTTGAAAGGCTGCCAGTACAGTCAAGCCTAGACATCTAGCGTAATTCCGTTTGTTTTTGGTGTCTGCGGGCTATCCAGACGCTCTTGCCACCATACCTATCAACAACCCAACAACCCAACAACCCAACAACCCAACAACCCAACAACCCAACAACCCAACAACCCAACCACCCAACCACCCAACCACCCAACCACCCAACCACCAATAAACCCCAAGAAAAACCTAACCTGTGTTATCCTCGCCAACGAGTTGACTAGACAGTCGCTGTGTTGATTTCTCGCTTATTCGCTTGCGTTTAAAAGGGTGCATTACAGAGGAAAGTCCGGGCTCCACAGGGTAGAGTGCCAGGTAACGCCTGGGGGGCGAAAGCCTACGGCCAGTGCAGCAGAGAGTAGACCGCCGATGATTCGTTCGCGAACACAGGTAAGGGTGAAAGGGTGCGGTAAGAGCGCACCGCGCTGCTGGTAACAGCAGTGGCATGGTAAACCCCACTCGGAGCAAGACCAAATAGGTTCCCATATGGCGCGACCCGCGTTGGGAACGGGTAGGTTGCTTGAGGCAAGCGGCGACGTTTGTCCCAGATGAATGACTGTCCACGACAGAACCCGGCTTATCGGTCAACTCACCAATTAAAAATTCAAAAAGGGCCAGCGGGAGACCGCCGGCCCTTTTTGTTGGGTTTGACCAATGCTAGTTATTATTCTTTTTCGATCTAAAAAAATAAAATTATAAAGAAAAATGATCTTAAAAGCCTGTAAAGCTAGAAGTTACTTTAACTTGTAGTCTTACCCTCATGTTTTATATTGCTAAAAATTTTAGCAATTTTGAGTGCTTCAGCACAAACCGGGAAAAATACCGGAACCTACTGATTTTACTCACTTTTTTAGCCAGCTCCTAGCCTTGACATTGATCTGAGCTACCCATAACCTGCACAGATGGGTAAAAGTGGCAAAAAGTGGCGAAATTAGGGCTTCATGTGGAGCAAAAGGGGTAAAAGTGTTTAGAGGTAGTGATCCAATCAATATGGATACTAAGGGACGGATGGCAATTCCGACCCGCTACCGTGCCCTGCTCGAAGATATTTGCTCCAACGACCTTGTTATCACCATAGATATGAAGTCTACCTGTTTAACTCTATCGCCGCTCCCCGAGTGGAAAAAATTTGAGGAAAAAGTATCTGCCTTGCCTGCCATGGACGAGCTGGGCGAGATGCTTAGTCGTTTTGTGGTAGGCCAGGCTAAAGATCTGCAGGTAGATGGCAGTGGTCGCATCCTTATCCCGCCAGAGCTGCGTGGCTATGCTGAGCTTGAAAAGAAACTGGTGCTGGTGGGGCGAACTCAGCGGCTGGAAATTTGGTCGGAAGAAAACTGGAACGCTGAGCGCGACAAGTCGCAACAAAATTATCGCAGCATGTTGATTGACAAAGAAAACATGTCTGATGCGCTGAAAAATCTTTCCTGGTAAGGGGCGGGCTATGACAGCGATTAGCGAGAACGCAGAGCAGGTCGAACATACCACAGTGCTGTTGCGCGAAGCTGTGGATGCTCTGGTGGCAGACCCAGATGGCTTTTATGTTGATGGCACCTTTGGTCGGGGCGGGCATACAGCCGAGCTGTTGGGTCGCCTGTCAGATCAGGGTGCTGTGCTGGCTATAGATAAAGACCCCCAGGCTATTGCCTCGGGCGAGGCGCGCTTTGCTGGAGATGATCGGCTGCAGCTTTTTCATGGCAGCTTTGCCGACTTGCAAAATGTTACCGCAGAGGCGGGCAGGTCAGGTGAGGTCTCTGGTGTTTTGCTTGATCTGGGAGTGTCATCGCCACAGCTGGATCAGGCGGAGCGCGGTTTTAGTTTTATGCGTGATGGTCCTCTGGATATGCGCATGGATACCAGTCGTGGTCTGTCCGCTGCTGAATGGATTGCCGGTGCTGACGAGCAGGAGATAGCGCGGGTGATAAAGGAGTATGGCGAGGAGCGTTTTGCCCGAAGAATGGCCAGCGCAGTGGTTCGCGAGCGGGCGGTAAAGCCTATTACGACCACTGTGCAGCTGGCGGGAATACTGGCGGCGGCGCACCCGGCCTGGGAGCGAGGCCGGCACCCTGCTACCAAGGCGTTTCAGGGTATACGCATCTTCATCAATCGCGAGCTAGACGATTTGGAGGATCTGCTGGCGCAGGTAATAGATACCTTAAAGGTGGGTGGCCGGCTGGTAATTATCAGTTTTCATTCATTGGAGGATCGGCGAGTAAAGCGGTTTATTCGCGATCAGGAGCAGGGTATCAAGCTGCCCAAAAATCTGCCTGTTCGCGACGTGGATCGCGGGGTTCGTCTGGTAAAGGTTGGCAAGGCTATTAAGCCGGCGGTGTCTGAGGTTGATGGCAATGTCCGATCGCGCAGTGCAGTTATGCGTGTCGCTGAGCGAGTGGCCTGAGATGCAGTTTAGGGTTAGTCCCCTGCATATAGCTGTGATCTGGGTGCTGGTGGTTATAAGTGCTGTGGCAGTGGCTCTGGTGAGCCATCTCAACCGGCAACAGTATGCGCAGTTAGGGGCTCTGGAGCGCGAGGCTAACCAGATGAATGCAGATTACGGTAGATATCTGCTCGAGCAGAGTGCCTGGGGTTCGCTACAGAGAGTAGAAAATATGGCGGCGCAAAAGCTAGATATGCGCAGCCCGGAACCAGAAGAAATTTTGATGGTAAAGCGCAACTAGCCAGTATTGGCTTGGGGCGTTTAAAAGAGCTGGATTAGCTCGTAATGAAATACAGAGTTAAGGGAAAAGAGTGGCCAAGAAATCGGTAAAGAAGGTGATACCGCGCTGGCGTTACTATCTGGTAATGCTCGGGTTGGCCTCCCTGCCGATTTTAGTCACAGGCAAAATAGCCCAGCTGCAGATTATGCCCAACGAAGAACGGGGCGTGGACTTTTTGCAGACCCAGGGAGATGTGCGCGCTATTCGTGAGGAGGTAATTCCTGCCTATCGTGGATTGATTACTGACCGCAATGGTGAGCCTCTGGCTGTAAGTACACCGGTTATCACTCTGATTGCCAACCCCAAATATATGCAAACCGCCACTGCTGAGTCTGATCTGGTGCGCCTGGCTGAGGCTATGGATATTTCGCTGGCGGCTCTTAAAGCTAGGCTCAAGCATTACCGCAATAAATCGTTTATGCGTCTGGCCAGGCAGATATCCCCAGCAGAGGCAGAAAAAATTCTCAGCCTGCGTATACCTGGTGTCAGCGGCCAGCAAGAGTACAAGCGTTTTTATCCTGCTGGTGAGGTGACTGCCCAGTTGGTGGGTATTACAGATATCAAAGACCAGGGTCGCGAGGGAATGGAGCTGGCCTACGACAGCTGGCTAACTGGCGAGCCGGGTTCCAAGAAGGTGATGAAGGATCGCGCGGGTCGCATTATCAAGGATATTTCTCTGGTCAAGCCTGCCAGTCCCGGGGAGGCGCTGCGTCTTAGTATCGACTTGCGTGTGCAGTACGCGGCCTACCGAGCTCTCAAGACTTCGGTAGCAAAACATCAGGCCAAGTCTGGCTCTGTGGTTGTCTTGGATATAGAGACGGGTGAGGTGTTGGCTATGGCTAACCAGCCTTCCTTTAATCCCAATGATCTTTCTAATCTTAAATCCGGCGCCACCAGAAATCGTGCCGTTACCGATCAGATGGAGCCAGGCTCAACGGTTAAGCCATTTACTTTGCTGGCGGCTCTTGAAAGTGGCAAGTTTGCTGCTGACACTAAAATCGATACCAGTCCTGGCTATCTCAAGGTTACCTATAAAACCTTTGTCGACCCGAAGAACTACGGTGTGCTCGATCTGGCAGGTATCTTAACTAAATCAAGTCAGGTGGGAACCACTAAGGTGGCACTGGCTCTTGATGCAAATTCAACTCGAGGGCTATTTGAGCGGGTTGGCTTTGGTGAGCCTATTGGTAGCGGATTCCCCGGAGAGATTGTCGGCGAACTGCCTGGCCACAGAACCTGGGATCCTGTGACTCAGGCGACCTTTGCCTTTGGCTATGGTCTGAGCGCTTCATCATTGCAGATGGCTCGGGCCTATTCTGTATTGGCGAACGATGGGTTGCGCAGAGAGATTTCGCTGGTGGCGCTGGACGAGCCGCCGGAAACTATTCGTGTAGTGGATGCGGATATCACTCAGGATGTACGCCAGATGCTGCAGGCTGCGGCTGGTGCATCGGGCACAGGCAAGCGAGCGTCGATTGATGGTTATTCTGTAGGTGGCAAGACTGGCACTTTGCACAAGGTAAAAGCTGGCGGCGGTTATGATGAAGATCGCTATATGTCGGTATTCGCCGGATTATCTCCGGTGGATAACCCGAGGCTGGTCACTATTGTGGTGATCGATGAGCCCCAGGATGGTGACTACTTTGGTGGCTTGGTAGCCGCGCCGGTATTTTCCGAGGTCACCGGCAATGCGCTGCGCCTGCTGCAGGTAACTCCGGATCAGCTGGATGTGAATCGAACTATTGCCAGTCTGCGCGAGTTACAGAAAAAGCGAGGGGACTCATGATGAGCCTGTCGCAAAAGTGGACAATGACTCTGCACCGGCTGATTGCTGATTATGCTGCTGGGGACTGCCCGAATCTGTCCATCGAGGGTATAGCTCTGGATAGTCGCCAGGTGCAGCCCGGTGATCTGTTTATTGCTATCAAAGGCACGGCTACCGATGGGGTTGCCTTTATTCCTCAGGCTATTGAGCGAGGCGCCGCTGCAGTGCTGGTAGAGAAAGACCAGCTGGTAGGTTCCCTGGTTGAGGGTTTGATAGATAATGGCAACAGTGCGGTACCTATTATTGGCATTGATAATCTCAGCGAATATGTCTCGGATATTGCCGGCGTATTTTACGCTGAACCCTCAGCTAAAATGTGCCTCACGGCTATTACAGGCACCAATGGCAAGACCACCTGTTCCAGGCTGTTTGCCGAGTTAATGGAGACTCTGGCCTCCAAGAGAGCAGGCACCTCAGCATTTATAGGTACCCTGGGCTATGGAATGGTGCGCAATGCTGACTATAAAGCGCCCCATGATAGCGCTGAGGATACCAGGGCCCATGGCGCCCCCAGGCCATCTAAGACCGCCCGCAAGCCATCTAAAAAACAGGGCGAGGTTACCGATACTGGCCTCACCACCCCAGATGCAGTAGCCATGCAGCGTATCCTGGCCGAGCTGGCGAGTAAGGGTGCCGAAAACATCGCTCTAGAGGTGTCTTCCCACAGTCTAGTGCAGCGCCGGGTCGCCGGTCTCAGGATCAACACAGCGGTATTTACCAATCTCAGTCGCGACCACCTGGACTATCATGGTGATCTCAATGCTTACGCGGCTGCCAAATCAAGACTGTTCGCCATGCAGGGGTTGCAGCATGCCGTAATTAATTTTGATGACTCCGTGGGTAGAGTCATCCTGGCCAATTTAGACAAGAGCATTCAGGCCTACAGTTTTAGCCTGGATAATAGCGATGCAGATATCTACTGCTCGACCATTGGTCTTTCCCCTGAGGGGCTGCGTGCCTCGGTAGTAACGCCCTGGGGTCAGGGTCAAATCAGTTCTCCTCTGCTGGGCAAGTTTAATCTGGCTAATTTGCTGGCTGTCATTGGCGCAGCTGGAGCTCAGGGCTATGCTCTGGCAGATATTTTACGAGAAATTCCTGCATTGCGCGCCGTTCCCGGTCGTATGGAGCTGGTCGATGCCAGTGCCCAGCCTGCGGTTGTAGTCGACTATGCCCATACCCCGGACGCTCTCGAAAAAGCGCTGCAGGCTCTGCGGGTGCACTGCCAGGGGAATCTCTGGGTGGTCTTTGGCTGCGGCGGTGACCGCGATACAGGCAAGCGCGCTGAGATGGGTGAGATTGCCCGGCGCTGTGCCGATAAGTTGGTGGTTACCAGTGATAATCCGCGCACCGAGTCGCCACGACAAATTATTGATCATATTCTTCAGGGTACCGGCCGCGATGTCATCGTCGAGTCAGATC
>JAYPYO010000034.1:0-20491 GCA_038135995.1 Porticoccaceae bacterium | reverse complement strand
AGACTTCTTCCATCTTCAGCTCGATGTAGGCATCGATCATATCGTCGGTGAATACACCACCAGCTGTCAGGAACTCGCGGTCTGCATCAAGAGCATCCAGCGCTTCACGCAGGCTGCCAGCAACCTGAGGGATAGCCGCAGCTTCTTCAGCAGGCAGATCATAGAGATCTTTGTCCGCTGCATCGCCTGGGTGGATCTTGTTCTTAATGCCGTCAAGACCTGCCATCAGCATAGAGGCAAACATCAGGTATGGGTTAGCAGTTGGATCACCGAATCGCGCTTCGATACGCTTGCCCTTGGGGCTTGGCACGTATGGGATACGGATTGAAGCAGAGCGGTTGCGGGCAGAGTAAGCCAGCATTACAGGTGCTTCAAAGCCTGGGATCAGACGCTTGTAGGAGTTAGTTGAAGCATTGGCAAAGGCGTTGATCGCCTTGGCGTGCTTGATAATACCACCGATGTAGAACAGAGCCATTTCGCTCAGTCCAGCATAGCCGTCTCCAGCGAACTGGTTTTCGCCATCTTTCCAGAAAGACTGGTGACAGTGCATACCAGAACCGTTGTCACCAACGACAGGCTTAGGCATAAAGGTCGCAGTCTTGCCATAGGCGTGCGCTACGTTGTGTACACAGTACTTCATGATCTGCACCTGGTCGGCTTTCTTAACCAGGGTATCAAAACGGATACCGATCTCACACTGACCAGCAGTACCTACTTCGTGGTGATGTACCTCTACTTCCAGGCCCATCTGCTCCATGGCACCACACATGGCAGCACGCAGATCGTGCAGGCTGTCTACTGGTGGTACGGGGAAGTAACCGCCTTTAACACCAGGACGGTGACCCATGTTGCCATCGGCTAGCTCCATAGAAGAAGACCAGGCCGCTTCATCAGAGTTGATTTTGTAGAAGGCACCGCTCATATCGGCACCCCATTTGATATCGTCGAATACAAAGAACTCAGGTTCTGGACCGAAGAATGCGGTATCACCCAGGCCAGTGGACTCGAGGTACTTCTCGGCGCGCTCCGCGATAGAGCGAGGATCGCGCTCGTAGCCTTGCATAGTAGAGGGTTCAACGATGCCACAGCGGATAATAACCGTTGGCTCATCAGTGAACGGGTCCAGAATTGCAGTGCTGTCATCAGGCATCAGGATCATGTCTGATTCATTAATGCCCTTCCAACCGGCAATAGACGAACCGTCAAACATTTTACCTTCAACAAAAAAATCTTCGCCTACTTCACTAACCGGAATCGATACGTGCTGCTCTTTACCTTTGGTATCAGTGAATCGAAGGTCAACCCAACGAGCTTCGCTATCTTTAATCAGATTTAGAGTCTTCTCAGACATTGTTTCCTCCACTATGGAATCAGTAATGCTTTGTTTAAAGAGTCATCCGGCGCATTGAAACCAAAATGACTTAGTTAGTATTAGATTTTCCTTCAAAGAGATAGCAATAGTCATGCCAATGGAGCAACTTACAGAACGGCCACTCCAATCACCGTAAACACTGCGACTGGCGCAGCTGGGAGATCGCTTCAATAAAAGCACAGCTAATAAATCGCACCATATTGGTGCCTATTTGCAGGATGCGCACCATTTAGGTGCAAAATTGTTTTTAAATAGTATTATTATCGGCCGCGTCGTTATAATGCCCCTCTGAGTAACTTCTGTCATCTTTTCCTGAGGTTTTTATATGGTTTCCTCTAACACAGGCACCATAGAACAGAGCTCCCGGCTCGCAGAGGGGGATATTCTGATCGATGTGCGCCATCCCGCAGACGCCGACGCACAGCCTCTATCTATGGGTAGCAACCAGATTCTCTGCATTCCTTTTTTTAGCCTCGAGCAACGTCTCGATGAGCTGGATCGACAAAAAACCTATCGACTGTATTGCGACAAAGGCATTATGAGTCGCCTTCAGGCCCAGCTTATGCGCGACAGTGGCTTTGCGCAAGTCGCTGTTTTTACAGGAAAAGTCACAGCTAAATCATAGTAATATCGTGATTGGCACCCATTTTTTGCTTTTAGCGACTATATTTAAGTATCGAGAATCAGGTTAAGTCATAAAATCAGCCGCAGGATGCAGCCGATGACGAGCAATCAGTCAGATCTCAGTGAGAGCATGGATGCCCAAACCACAGGCTCTTCACCCCCAGATCGGTCCGTAAAATTCGAGCTAGACCAAACCCTGGTCAACCATCTGGGCGCCAGTGTTGCGCTATCTGTAATGGCTGGTCTGGCACTGGTACTGGCCAGCTTTGGCACTCAGCCCAATCTGACAGTAATTGCCTGGACAATTGGCCTGACCGCGAGCCATCTGTTGCTGTGGCTAACTGCGCCCCGCTATGCCAATCCTGGCACCATCGCAATCATTACCATTGTTGTTTTCAGTCTGGTCTGGATCCTGGCAGGGCCTGTGTTTATCAGCAACAGATCTCTGGTGAACGGCATTCTCAGCAGCACCATTATCATCATTGTTAGCGCCATCTGCCCAATGATGTATCTGCAAACTCCCTGGGTACGCCGGCTCACCACTGCAGGTATCTATGGCTCAATCACGGCCTGCCTGGTGACGCAAATACCCAGCCTGGCCATGCAGGCACCTGTGACACTGCTGGTATTATATTTATTGGTCGATATGGCCAACAGCAACTGCCGTCGAGCTCTGGCCAGCCACGCATTAAAAGCTCTGCGGGCAATGGAACGCTGTCAGCACACGCTCAATACCAGCCATAAGATCACCAGCCTGATCGAGCAGACGCCGCTGGGGTTTATTGAGTGGAATCAAAATAGAGAGATTATTGGCTGGAATCCAGCTGCCACCGCAATTTTCGGCTTTGCACGATCTGAGGCACTGGGTCGCACCACAGACTTTTTATTTGAGGATAAAAAAACTTTTTTAATGGAGCAGGCTGAGCACGACCTGTTTTTATTTGGCAAAGATTTTTCCGGTACAGCCGAAAACATCACCAGCGATGGCCAGATTATTGTCTGTGAGTGGAACGAAACTCCGCTATTTGATGATGAAATGAATGTGATAGGCGCAGCCTCCTTTGTCGAGGATGTGACCGACCGGGTGCGCATGCAGACCAGAATTAAACAGCAGGCCTATTTTGACCCCCTGACTGGCCTTCCCAACAGGCATCGGCTGATGGAAGAGCTCAACCGAGTGATCTCTCTGGCTCAGCGCACTCAGAGTTTCTGTGCCCTGCTGTTTATCGATCTCGATCATTTTAAGGAAATCAACGATAGCCGCGGACATCATTATGGCGATCTGGCTCTGACCCTGTTTGCCCAGCGCCTGCGCAAAGTGATTCGTACCCAGGAGACAGTGGCGAGACTGGGTGGCGACGAATTTGTAGTATTGCTAGAGCGCCTGGGCACTGAAGGGGAGACTGCACGACTGCAAATTGCCCAGGTGGCGGAGAAAATTATCGATGCCGCCAGCGAGCCCTTTATTATCAAGGGAGAGAAATTTCAAATTAGCTGTAGCATTGGCATAGTATTTTTTAATGATGGCTCCAGCGATAGCAACAGCATTCTCGAACAGGCAGACCAGGCTCTGTATACCATTAAGCGCGAAGGCAAATCGAACTTCTATTTTCACAATCGCGAGCTGTCCCAGGAAATGCAGAAACAGATGGAGCTGCTAGAGCGACTGCGGGATGAGTCTCGGGCTCAGTCATTTTTACCCTATTACCAACCCATTTTGGACACTGGCAACAATCTGATTAGCGGGCTGCAGATATTTTTGCGCTGGCAGAAGCCGAGCGGTGATATTGTCGAGGCCCATGAGTTTATTCAGGTACTGGAGTCTGGATCGATGATTGTGGATATCTCTCTGTCGCTGATTGATCAGGCCTGCAAGCAGATAAATCTTTGGCGCAGTCAGGGCATATGGCAGGATCAGCAACGCATTGTATTTACCCTCAGTCTACGTGAGTTGGAGCATCCTTCATTTATTCTGCAGGTACAAGAAATCATGCTTAAACATGATGTCAAACCTCGGCTATTTATGTTTGGCCTGCACACAGAATCTCTACCCAAGATAAATAGCTCATTAAAACTGCAGGTTAACCGTCTTCATGAGCTGGGCTGTGGTCTTCTGGTGGACAATGTGGGCTACCAGAGCCTGCCGCTGCAGACATTGCGTGAATTGCAGGTAGAAACCATCCGTATCTCTCATCGTCTGATGACTGAATCCACGGAAATAGACAGCTCCTGGAATCTGGTTAAAGGCCTGGTAGAACTAGCCAGATCTGTGGGCCTGAAGTGCATAGCGCCCTGTGTGGAGGAGGCTGATTTTCACCATCGATTACTGGATCTCAACTGCCAATTTTTGCAGGGCAATTTGATTGCACCCCCCTCTCCACCCACCTCCATCACCAGAATGTTGATCGAGCGTAACGCCAGCGCACCGGCAGAAGCGTCCCCCAACTAAAAAGATCGGTAGCAGTTCCTGTCAATTCTCGTATAATCGCGGCTTTTTCGCCCTCCACGGTTAATTTAGGTACCCCAATGTCCATTGAAAACTTGCGCAATATTGCCATCATCGCTCACGTTGACCACGGCAAGACAACTCTGGTTGATAAACTTCTAAGCCAGTCAGGGACTCTTGATCGCAAAGACGCCGATGCTGAGCGCCTTATGGATTCCAATGACCAGGAAAAAGAGCGCGGCATTACTATTCTCGCCAAGAACACTGCAATCAAGTGGAATGACTACCGTATCAATATCGTAGACACCCCTGGGCACGCAGATTTTGGTGGCGAAGTAGAGCGCGTACTGTCTATGGTCGACTCTGTACTGCTGCTGGTAGATGCGGTTGACGGGCCTATGCCCCAGACTCGTTTTGTAACCTCAAAGGCATTTGAGCAGGGGCTGCGCCCGATTGTTGTTATCAACAAGGTAGATCGCCCAGGTGCTCGACCAGACTGGGTAATGGATCAGGTATTTGATCTGTTCGATAGTCTTGGAGCCACCGATGAGCAGCTCGATTTCCCCGTGATATACGCCTCAGCGCTCAACGGCATTGCTGGCACTGACGCAGACAATATGGCTGAGGATATGACTCCGCTGTATGAAATGATTGTCGCCGACGTACCCTCACCCAAAGTAGATATCAATGGTCCTTTCCAGATGCAGATATCGGCACTGGCCTACGACAGCTATGTGGGGGTTATAGGTGTTGGCCGTATTACTCGCGGCACTCTCAAACCAGGCCAGCAGGTCGTGGTCAAGTCGGCTGACGATAAAGAGCGCAAAGGCAAGGTACTGAATGTTAAAGGCTATCTGGGCCTTGAACAGGTTGAAACAGAGCTGGCTGAGGCCGGTGATATTGTCTGCATTAATGGTATCGATGGCCTAGGCATCTCGGACACATTGTGCGACCCAGATAATATCGAAGCACTGCCTGCACTCAGTGTCGACGAGCCCACTGTAAGCATGACCTTTATTGTTAATAACTCACCTTTTGCAGGATTGGAAGGCAAATATGTAACCACTAGAAACATTAAGGATCGCCTGGATCAGGAGCTGATTCACAATGTGGCGCTGCGGGTTAAGCAGGGCGA
Source organism: Porticoccaceae bacterium (assembly GCA_038135995.1). Taxonomy (GTDB): domain Bacteria; phylum Pseudomonadota; class Gammaproteobacteria; order Pseudomonadales; family Porticoccaceae; genus HTCC2207. The sequence goes on along the minus strand of JAYPYO010000034.1, from coordinate 14,914 downwards.
CTCGCCGGATAAATTTATTGTTTCAGGCCGTGGCGAACTGCACCTATCGGTACTGATTGAAACCATGCGCCGCGAAGGTTTTGAAATGGGTGTTTCACGTCCCGAAGTAGTCACCAAAATGGTGGACGGCGAAGTTCAGGAGCCCTACGAGCAGGTGGTGATTGATGTGGAAGATCAACATCAGGGTTCAGTGATGGAAGAGCTGGGCATGCGCAAAGGTGAAATGACCAACATGGAGCCGGATGGCAAAGGTCGCGTGCGACTGGAGTTTATTATTCCGTCTCGCGGGCTGATTGGTTTCCGCGGCGCCTTCCTGACTCTGACCTCTGGATCGGGCATCATGACCAGTGTTTTCGACCACTATGGTCCGGTAAAACAGGGAGAGACTCACAGTCGTCAAAATGGCGCTCTGATCAGCATGGTTAAAGGCAAGACTGCCGCCTTTGCTCTGTTTAATATTCAGGCCCGTGGGCGTTTATTCCTAGGTCATGCGGTCGATGTCTACGAAGGCCAGATCGTGGGCATCCACAGCCGCGGCAATGACCTGGTGGTCAACCCAATTAAGGGCAAACAGCTGACCAATGTGCGCGCTTCCGGTACTGACGAGGCTCTGACCCTGGTGCCACCTATCAAGCACACCCTGGAACAGGCTCTTGAGTTTATTGAAGACGATGAGCTGGTGGAAGTTACTCCCCTGAGTATTCGTCTGCGCAAGAAACTGTTGACAGAAACCCAGCGCAAACGCGCACCCAAATAAGCCCAGCCTGTATTGACCTAAACTTCGATTTCTAAGCGTCTATGAACTATTATTTAGTGGATAGCGCATGGAAGTCGAAGCATGTCCAAGAGGGATAATAAAGATTTAGCCACTGGCGGGTTTCTGTCATTTTCATTAATGGCCCAGGAAATTGTCGCCATTATGTTCGCCTTTTACTCTTACCGTGAAGGTGAAATGGCGCTGGCAACCTTTTATCTTGCCATTGCCGGTCTATTGATTGTGGCTCTGGGCATATTCTATATTTTTGACCATCATCGTCTGGCGCGAATTGTTCTGGCCAGCACCTTACTGACCTGCTTCTTTTTTTTACTGCTGGGTGCCTCGGATGCAACAGCATTGATGTGGTGCCTGACGGTGGTGCCTGTGCTGGTTGGGGCCTTTGATTATCGCCACAGTCTCAGCATGCTGATCCTGCTTTTTGCCGCCGCCACCTGGATTATGTTTGGCGGTGCCATGCCCATGGCAGTACCGGAGTTCAGCGACAGGGTAGTGTTTCGGTTTTTGTCCTCCTATGCCATTTTGGCGGCCTTTGCAGTCGCCATGGATAACTCGCGCTTTGACAGCCTAAGCAAATATAAAGATCTCTCATCTCGGGTCGACGAAATTGCCCATCAGGATGTACTGACTCAGCTGCCCAACCGCCACAATATGGAGGGTCGCCTGGCAGACAAGTATCAACAGTACAGGCTCGGCAAGCAGCCATTTTCAATTCTGCTGGCAGATCTGGATAATTTTAAATTTATCAATGATCGCTATGGCCATGATGTGGGCGACGAGATTCTCTACGCCGTGGGCCAGATGCTGCTCGAACCTCTGCGCGACGAGGATGTGGTGGCGCGCTGGGGCGGCAATGAATTTATGGTGCTGCTGCCCACAGCCAATGCCGAGGCCGCAGTCAATATTGCTGAACGTCTGCGCACCAAGGCCACCGAAATTGATATGCAGGCCCAGGGCGACAAACTGAGAATTTCCCTCAGTGTGGGGGTGGCGTCAATTGACAAGTGCACCGGGGTTGATGACCTGATGTCCACCGCCGAGAATGGCCTCTATCAGGCCAAACATATGGGCCGCGACATGGTGGTGGTTGGATAAATAGCAGCTACTGGCACTCTCTATGGCGAAAACAGTCTGTGGTGTGGTCATTGACCAGACCCATGGCCTGCATATGGGCATAGCAGATAGTGGTACCAAAAAACTTAAAGCCGCGCTTTTTCATATCCTTACTGATCGCATCTGACAGATCGGTAGATGCGGGAATCTGCCCATGGGTCGGCCAGTGATTGATCAGCGGCTCGCCCTCTACATAGCCCCAGAAATAATCCGCAAAACTGCCAAATTGCGCCTGAATTTCCATAAAACAGCGAGCATTGGAAACTGCACTATTGATCTTTAGCCGATTGCGCACTACGCCCGCATCGTCCACCCCGCGCTCACCCACCTGCTCACTAACAGCGGCAACTTTCTCTACCGCCAAGTCAGCAAAGGCTCTGCGGTAGGCCTCTCGCTTGCGCAATATGGTTATCCAGGACAGGCCAGCCTGGGCACCTTCAAGGAGCACAAATTCAAACAGTTTTTTGTCATCGCGGCAGGGCACCCCCCATTCAGTATCATGATAGGTTTGATACAGCGGGTCGTCCCCACACCAGGTACAGCGAATGAGTTCTGTCATGGCTTCTCCAGTGATGAAAAATATTAACCCTTTAAAAACTAGTCTAGCTCAGTGATGTTGTCTATATTAACCTGACTGGCTGACGGTTAGACAGAGCCACAGTTTCTGACCAACAGCCCATGATCAGCCAAAGGTACACTGATTAAGGAACCTGATTAATGAGAAAAGCATTTCCAGCCATTCGCCCTTACCAAATCCACAATGTAAAGGTGACTGAACCCCATGTACTGTATGTGGAGGAGTCGGGTAATCCGGAGGGTATTCCCGTGCTCTTTGTTCATGGCGGGCCAGGTGGAGGTACAAGAACCACGGATCGCTGTTTCTTCGACCCTGATAAATATCGCATTATTCTGTTTGATCAGCGCGGCTCAGGGCAATCTACGCCCCATGCTCGACTCGAGGACAACCATACTGCTGCTCTGATAGAAGATATCGAGACAATCCGCAATAAATTGGCAATTGATCGATGGGTTGTATTCGGCGGTTCCTGGGGCTCCACACTGGGCCTGGCCTATGCCGAGCAGTATCCGCAACTGGTGCGAGGTTTGATTCTGCGGGGCATCTTCCTGTGTCGAGATGAAGATATCCAGTGGTTTTACCAACAGGGTGCCAGCCATGTTTTTCCCGACTACTGGGAGCAGTATCTGCAGGTTATACCAGAGGCTGAGCGCGGCGATATGCTGGCAGCCTATTACGCACGCCTCACTGGAGAAAATGAAATTGAGCGCATGGCCGCTGCCAAGGCTTGGTCTGTATGGGAGGGCCGCTGTGCCACATTGCATACCAATGAGGCTCTGGTAGATCATTTCGCCAACCCTCATATGGCCATGGCTATGGCCCGTATTGAGGCGCATTATTTTATTAATAAGGCGTTTTTAGAACCCAATCAACTGACCGACAATGCCTATAAACTCAAGGATATCCCCGGAACCATAGTGCATGGTCGCTACGATATGGTGTGCCCGGTCAATCAGGCCTTTGCCCTCAGCGCAGCCTGGCCCGAGGCGCGCCTGAAGATAATCGCCGACGCAGGACATTCTTCCAGCGAGCCAGGGATCACTGACGCATTAATCTCAGCGACTGAGAGTCTGGCCCACCAGCTTAATGCCGAGGCTCATTAACCGTGCAGGGCCTGATTCAGCGGGTGTCCAGTGCCTCGGTCAGTGTTGACAGCCAGATAGTCGGGCAGATCAATCAGGGGATTCTGCTATTGCTGGGGGTGCAGAAACTGGACAGCGAGGAGACTGCAGATAAATTATTACAAAAGGTTCTCAACTATCGGATCTTTTCTGATAGCCAGGGAAAAATGAATCTCTCGCTGCGGGATATTGGCGGTGGCTTGCTGGTTATCTCCCAGTTCACACTGGCGGCAGATACTAAAAAGGGCCTGCGCCCCAGCTTCTCTTCCGCGGCACCCCCGCAACAGGCAGAGGCGCTGTACGAGTATTTTTTAGCCCGCGCCAACGAGCATCACTGCACAGTCAGCCATGGTGTTTTTGGCGCTGATATGCAGGTGAGCCTGTGCAATGATGGCCCGGTAACATTTAACCTGCAGAGCTGATTACGCTATTTGTTGGCGCCAGTGCTGCAGGGCAAGACTAGGCCTGTAAAGCCTCAATCAGGCGCAGATGGAAACCCTCAAAACCGCCATTACTCATAATCACAATATGAGTTTTATCAGACGCCTTATCGATAGTAAGCGCTAACAAATGCTGTATATCTGCAGTGGCTTCGGCTGGCACCGGACAGGCCTTGGCTATGGCCTGAATATCCCAATCGATGCGCGGATTTTGATACCAAAACACCTGATCTGCAGCAGCCACACAGGCACTCAGCCTGTCTTTATGCATACCCAGCCTCATGGTCGCTGAGCGAGGTTCAATCACGGCAATAATCTGACTGTCGCCCACCCTGGCGCGCAACCCTTCAAGGGTAGTCTGTATGGCCGTTGGGTGATGGGCAAAGTCATCGTAAATAGTTAAGCCGCTGGCTCTATAGATCACTTCCATACGCCGCTTCACGCCAACAAAATCTGAGAGCGCTTCGCAGCTCTTTTCGAGACTGACACCAACCTGGTGGGCGGCAATAATTGCAGCTACAGCGTTGCACACATTGTGGGTGCCGCCATGGCTCCAATTAACTCTGCCCAATTCACCTGTGGTGTTATTGGTGACTTCAAATTGCGAACCATCTTGGGCAATAAGTCTGTAGCACCAGTCTGCGGAATCATCGCCAAACGTTTGCCGCCTGCTCCAGCAACCCTGGTCTATGGCGGCCACTACATGCTGATCAGCCTGCGGGTAGATTACTGTGCCTGTGCTGGGTACAGTGCGCACGCAGTGGTGAACCTGTTTTTGGATGGCTGCCAGATCATCAAAGATATCCCCATGGTCAAATTCCAGGTTATTGACCACCAGAGTATCGGTAAAGTAATGCACAAACTTAGAGCGCTTATCAAAGAAAGCGCTGTCGTATTCATCGGCCTCAACCACAAAATAATCACTGTCTGTCAGCCGCGCCGATAGGCCAAAGTCCTGGGGCACACCACCAATCAAAAAGCCTGGAGCCAGACCTGCGCTGTCGAGAATTTTGACCAGCATACTGCTGGTGGTGGTTTTGCCATGGGTACCCGCGACCGACAGTACATGTTTGTTGCGCAGAATATTTTCCCCCAGCCACTGGGGGCCTGAAATATAGGGCAGCTGATTGTCGAGCATATACTCCACGCAGGGATTTCCACGAGACATGGCATTACCTACTACAATTAAGTCAGGCGCTGGGTTGAGCTGCTCAGGGTTAAACCCCTCAATCAGACTAATGCCCGCCTGCTCAAGCTGGGTACTCATGGGCGGGTAAACATTGCTATCGCAGCCAGACACCTGATGCCCCAAACCCTTGGCCAGTTGAGCCAGGCTGCCCATAAAGGTGCCGCAGATACCAAGGATATGAATATGCATTTTGTTGTTTGCCTCGCTGCTTATTGTTTGTCGGGCCGCTGTGCATGCCAGACTGCTGCCAGAGCTTATTCTAGGGACATTAATATAGCTTAACCAGCAGTGAAATAGAGAATCAAATCTTAGATAGGTCACGGATGATGCCTCAGTTGTACTGTTTTACCCACAGACTCTTTATAGTGGTCACCTGCCTGGTCTTGCTACATGGCTGCGGTGGTGGTGGCGGTGGCATATTGCCCTCACCCCAACGACCCGTGGTTAACCCGGTTACTGACGATATTCAGCCCAATGCTGCGCCGATCGGTCCACCCTACGGTAGTTTCTCTAAACAGCCAGAGGATCCTGTCGACTTTGACAGTCTGGTAGCCAGTTTTGAAACCGCTGAATACGCTGGCATGCAGGGTCTCGCATTAATCAATGCTTCCAGCGCCTATGCGCGAGGTGCCAATGGAACCGGCGTGAGCCTCGGCATCATCGACTCCGGAGTCTATGCTCAGCACCTGGAGTTTGCCGATGGGCTGGGCGACAAAGTGACTGTAGTGGGCTCAGATTATGGCGGCAATAACCAGCGCAGCAACGATGCTCTCAGTCATGGGACCATGGTCGCAGGTGTTATTGCAGCTAACCGCGACGATGGCAATCAGAGCAGCTTTAATATGCATGGGGTAGCCTATAACGCCAGTCTCCATGTCTATGAAATCCCCCTGCAACCCAGTGATGGCCCCTATAACCCTGTAGGCCTGGCTGATCTGGATTTTGGTACAGATAATTATTTTGCCAGCCGCTTTGCTGCCATGACCGATGAAGTAGATATCATCAATATGAGTTTCGGCTTTTCGGGCCTGGTGACTGATTACTCCACCAGTGCCATCCAGTCACGGCTCAGCAACACATTGACCGCCCTGCGCCAGAGCAGTCGGCCTCTGGGCAGCCGCGCTATTTTTGTGGTGTCCGCGGGCAATGGCTTTGGCGACAGGGATCAGTTTGGCAACGAAATAGATGCAACATCTCCAGAACTTTTGTCCGGTCTGCCCTATCTATTTCCCGAACTCCAACCTCATATGCTGGCTGTAGCCGCGGTGGATAGCAGTGGCAATATAGCCTCTTATTCCAATCGCTGCGGTGTGGCCGCCAGCTTTTGTCTGGCGGCGCCTGGCGGGGGTGACTCAGATGCCGATGGCAACTTTGCTCAGTCAGAGGTGATCTGGTCTACCAACTCACCAGCGGAGGATGCTCCAGTGGGCAGCCATTATTATGGCGGCTCCGTGGGCACCTCCTTTGCTGCCCCTCTGGTCAGTGGCTCACTGGCACTGCTAAAGCAGCTGTTCCCCACTGTGGGCAACTATGAATTGGTTAATCGCCTGCTGGTGACTGCTAACAAAACGGGCATCTATGCCGATAGCAGCATCTATGGTCAGGGCCTGTTAGACCTCAATTCAGCAACCAGGCCAGTGGGCAATTTGGGTAGCCCTGTCAGCAATAATTTAGATGCCGGACTGATAGCGCCCAATACCAATAGTATTCATCTTATCGGCAATGCCCTGGGAGATGCAGTGCAAGCCAGCCTGAGCCAGCAAACTATTGCCCTGTTTGATCAGCTGGGTTTTCCGTTTTATCAATCTGCCAGCCATTTGGTTAACTCAGTACCGCCAAGTATCCACAGCCCTCAACTCAACCATGGCAGGCAAATATCAGCACAGGGCCACAGACTATGGCTGGGCACAGCACAAAATCCCTGGCGCCAGGATTTTCGGCCGCTGGGCAATCCCAATCACCAACTGCAGGAAGATTATATTGCCATGCAGTTTCACAGCCCCGGGGGCGGAGAGCGCTTTGCCGCTGCAAATGCCAATCCGGGCTGGTTTTTTGGGCTCTATGGCAATGCTGTAGTATCTCCCACTGCCACTGATGATGACAGCAGCTTTGCCGCACCCTGGCTGCGCTATGCACGCCGCGGCTGGAGCAGTGGCGGTGCCATTGCCACTGCTGCCCGACAAAAATTGCGTCTGGGATTATTTAATGGCCGCAGCAGCTGGGATAGGTATCAGCCTCAGGGAGAGCTGCAGGCAGAGGGCGCTCTGCTGGAATACAGCCTGACCTCAGATACTGTTGCCAACCTTTATAGTTTGAGTGTTCAAACCGGCGTTGTGCGCGAGCAGGATAGCTTTCTGGGCACTAGTATAGGCGCGGCTCTGGGCAGCATGGCACGGGCCGATACCTTTTTTATGGGCCTCAATGGTCATCTGCAAATCAATCATCGCTGGCAGACGCTGGTTGCTCTCTATCATGGCAATACCAAGACAGGTGAAGTAACCAGTCAGGTCTTTGCGGTGGATCCGCAGATACACAGCAACTCCTGGGCTCTGGGTTTTAATGGCCGATCACTGTGGCGCGCCAATGACCAGTTTAGCCTTTATTTAACCCAGCCCCTGAGGGTCAAGAATGGCCGGGCGGCGCTAAAACTGGCCAGGGGTCGAACGCCGGATCGTCAGGTGATTTATCAGCATATACCCATCACCTTGCAGCCCAGTGGGCGCGAACAAAGACTGGAACTGGGCTATCATCTACCAGCACAGATTGCTCAGCAACAGGCCTGGCTTTCGGCGACTAGCCAGTATATCTATCAACCCAACCACAGCGTACTCAGCTCTGATCAACTGGTGGTGAGGCTTATGTTAAGCATAAGCATGGATTAGCAGTTTTTGCTTTTACCCCCACCAGCAAAGCAGTAAGATGCCAAGCTTGTAAGGGACTAACGGGAATCAGGGTATTTATGGCTAAGAAGAATGCGTTTTACGCTCAGTCTGGCGGTGTCACTGCGGTTATCAACGCCTCCGCTTGCGGCGTTATAGAAGCCTGCAGAGAGCACAGAGACAAAATCGGTACCCTGTATGCCGGGCAAAATGGCATTATTGGTGCTCTTCAGGAAAATCTAATCGACACCAGCAAAGAGACGCCTACGTCGATCAAAGCTCTCAAACATACCCCAGGCGGCGCCTTTGGCTCCTGCCGCTACAAGATGAAAGACCTCAAAGAGAGTACAGCAGAGTATGAGCGGCTGGTGGAGGTCTTTAAAGCCCACAATATAGGCTATTTTTTCTATAACGGTGGAGGCGATTCCGCAGATACCTGCCTAAAGGTCTCTCAGATCTCAGCCAAGATGGGCTATCCCATTCAGGCCATTCATATTCCTAAAACCATAGATAACGATCTGCCCTTTACCGACTGCTCGCCCGGTTTTGGCTCTGTCGCCAAATATGTTGCTGTCTCCACCAAAGAGGCCAGCCTGGATATTGCCTCTATGGCCGCCTCTTCGACCAAGATTTTTATCCTTGAAGTGATGGGCCGCCACGCTGGCTGGATTGCAGCGTCCGGTGGGCTGGCAGCCAGTGAAGCTGGAGATGCTCCTCATATTATTGTATTTCCAGAAATCCCCTTTGTGCGTGAAGAGTTTATTGCCAAGGTAGAAAAAACCGTGGCCGAAAAAGGCTTCTGTGTGGTGGTCGCCTCTGAAGGAGCCAGCTACGCAGATGGCGCGCTAATTTCCGGCTCGCTCAACAAGGACGCCTTTGGTCATCAGCAACTGGGTGGTGTGGCCCCCACTCTGGCCAGCATGGTGAAGCATTCTCTGGGTTATAAATACCATTATGCACTGGCCGACTATCTGCAGCGCTCCGCTCGTCATCTAGCGTCAAAAACTGATGTGGAACAGGCCTATGCTGTGGGCCGCAGCGCCGTGGAAAAGGCGATAGCGGGAAAAGCTGGCATTATGGTGACCATCGAAAGGGGCCAGGGCAAAAAGTTCTCATGGTCTCTGGGCGAAGCCTCGCTGGCCAGGGTGGCTAACGTGGAGAAGAAAATGCCTAGATCCTTTATTACCAAGGATGGCTTCGGTATCACCCAAAAGGCTCGGGACTATTTGCAACCATTGATTATGGGCGAGGACTACCCGCCCTATAAAGATGGCATTCCTCAGTACCCAAAGTTGAAAAAAGTATTGGCCCCTAAAAAGCTCGACACTGAGTTTAGTGGCTAATTAACTTTGCGCAGCGCCTTGCCGTCGAGAAAGGCGCTGATATTTTCGACCATCTGACCTATCAGGCGCTGCCTGGATTCCACTGCAATCCAGGCACTGTGGGGCGTGATAATCAAATTTGGCACTGCACTGTCGATCAACACATTGCCCTCAACCGGTGGCTCGACTGAGAGTACATCCAACCCGGCACCGGCGATTTCCCCATTGATTAAAGCCTGTTTCAGTGCTGGTTCGTCAATTAACGGACCACGAGCAGTATTAATCAGTAGTGCCGAGTCTTTCATCAGGGCCAGCTCTGAGCTAGATATAAGATTTTTAGTCTGAGGTGTAAAAGGGCAGTGCAGGCTTAGTATATCGACCATGGGCAGCAGCCTGTTCAACTCTAGCCTGGGCAGGTCATCAGTATAGGAACGTCCGGGCAAGGCGGCGTAAATAACCTGCATACCAAAGGCCTGAGCGATCTTGGTCACTCCTTTACCCAGATCACCAGCACCTACTATGCCAAGGGTTTTACCCTCCAGCTCTCGAACCGGATACTCCAGCAGGCAAAATGACCCACTCTCCGCCCAGCTGCCGTTCATAACGTCGCGACTGTAAGACTGCAGATTGGTAGTCAGCGCCAAAATAAGTGACCAGACATGCTGTACTACTGAGGCAGTGCCATAATTCACTGCATTAGAGACCACGACTCCCTGCTTTTTGGCAGCTTCGAGGTCTACCACATTGGTGCCAGTGGCCGGCAATGTAATCAGCTTGAGATTGGGCGCCTGGGACAGGGTTAAAGCATTAACCATGGTCTTGTTGGTCATGACTATTTCGGCGTCGCCAATGCGTTCGATAACCTCTGAGTCTGGGCAATTGCCGTAAATCGTCCAGGTTACAGGTAGGTTATGGAGGGCGCTAAAGTCGAGATCATCTGGGCCTAGACTGTCACAATCAAGTATTACTCCGCGCATGGGTTAGTCCCCGTCTGTGAATTGCAAAGCTGAAGTGTAAATCACCTGCCGGCCAACACAAATGGAAGAATAAAAAAACTTATAGGACTGATTTTGCAGGTTCTGATTCGGCTGATTTGCGGCTATGATCTTGATCTGCAAAACCGCATAATAGCGCCCTGTTTTGACAATCTTCAGGGACGCCTAACTCCATGTCTTCATCTCTATTAGACTTTTACCAAAAAGCGGTTCTCGATAATCCCTTTAAAGCCATATTGGCAGTGCTGGCTTTGACTGCCTCTATGGCATTGGGGCTGCCCAACTTTAAGCTGGACGCCTCGGCAGATTCACTGACATTGGAGCATGATGACGATCTAAATTTCTTCCGTGAAGTAGTGCAGCGCTACGGCAGCGATAATTTTTTAATTGTCACCTTCTCACCGAAAAATGGCGATCTGTTCGATCAGGAAAATCTGGATATCCTCGCTCAGTTAAGTACAGATCTGGGTAGCATCCAGGGCGTGGAAAGTATGCTTTCAATGCTCAATGTTCCATTACTGTACAGCCCAAAAATAGGGGTGTCAGATTTACAAAACCCGCTCAACACTCTGCTGTCCGAGGGAGTCGATCGCCAGTTGGCGAAACAGGAGTTTTTGAATAGCCCTATTTACAAAGATGTTTTGCTTAGTGCCGATGGTCAGACCACTGGTATGCTGGCTACTCTGGCTCTGGACAGGCAGTATCTGGATCTGGTGACCAGCCGCGATGCGCTGCGCCTGGTGCGTGATACAGAGGGCCTGACCCCTGAGCAGGAAATCGAGTTGCAGACTGTCAGTCAGCAATTTTTGGATTATCGGACGGCGAAGGCTGCAGTGGATCATCAGCGTGTGGCTGAGGTACGAACGCTAATGGATAACTACAGGGATCGCGCTACCATTTTCCTCGGCGGCCCGGATATGATTACCGCAGACATGGTCGACTTTATCAAAAGCGACCTGATTATTTTTGGCACTGGCATTCTGTTATTTATTATCGCCACTCTGCTATTAATCTTCCGCAAGCTGCGCTGGGTTGTGCTGCCGCTGGCGACTTGCACCCTGTGCCTGGTAACCATTCTTGGGTTCCTCAGCTGGATCGACTGGCGGCTGACGGTGATCTCATCTAACTTTGTTTCACTGCTATTGATTATTACTCTGGCTCTGTGTATTCACCTGATTGTGCGCTACAGAGAATTGCAGGCTCAGATGGCGGACGCCGAACAGAGACAGCTGGTAACCCAGACTGTTGTCTCCATGGCTAAGCCCTGCCTATATACAGTGCTGACAACTATCGTAGCCTTCACCTCCCTGGTGGTGAGCAATATTCGCCCGGTTATTGATTTTGGCTGGATGATGACCATGGGTATAACCCTGGCCCTGATAATGGCCTTTGTGGTTATTCCCGCAGGCATGATGCTGTTTGGTAAAGGTGCTGCCACAGATAGCAAAGATAACAGTGCCGTCTTTACCACCAAGTTTGCCTGGTTTACCGAGCATTACGGTTCTCTGGTGCTACTTATTGCTGCCAGCCTGACTGCATTATCAGCCTATGGTATTTCCCGGCTTGAGGTGGAGAATCGCTTTATAGATTACTTCCGCAGCGACACCGAGATTTATCAGGGTATGGAAATTATAGATACGGCACTGGGTGGCACCACTCCAATGGATATAATTATTCAGGCGCCCACATTTGCCGCTCTGCCCGACTCTCTGGCCTCGGACAGTGGTGAAGATGAATATGCAGACGAGTATGCTGATGACCAATATGCAGCTGATGAGTATGCGGAAGATGAATATGGGGAGGATGAATATGGAGAGGATGACTACGCAAATAGCGATGCAGATACAGAGCTAAAGAGCGGCTACTGGTTTTCCTCTGCCGGACTTGCCGATCTAGGCAAGCTACAAGACTTTTTGGAAGCTCAACCAGAAATCGGCAAAGTCAGTTCGCTGGTGCAAATCTATCAGGTGGCTGCGGATCTTAGCGGCCAGAAGCTAAATGACTTCGAGCTGGCCTTTATGCGCAAGAGCCTCAGCGATGAAATTTATCAGCAGATGGTAGCGCCCTTTCTTCTCGAAGATATTGACGAGGCGCGCATTCAGTTGCGAGCTATGGAGACCGCTGGTCTGCGCCGTGCCGATCTGCTGGCCAAGATCAATGACTTCGCTGTTAATGAGGTGGGTATCGCCCAGGAAGATATTCGCTACACCGGCCTGCTAGTGCTGTATAACAATATGCTGCAGAGCCTCTACAAATCACAGATTCTTACTCTGGGCGCAGTATTTATTGGCATTATGCTGATGTTTCTGGTGCTGTTCCGCTCGCTGAAGATCTCCCTGATCGCCATGCTGCCCAACTTTTTAGCCGCAGCGGTGGTGCTCGGCGGCATGGGCCTGTTCGCGATTCCACTGGATATGATGACCATTACCATTGCCGCCATTACGGTGGGCATTGGTGTGGATCATGCGATTCACTATATCACCAGATTTAGACGTGAATTTGCTGAACAGCCTAATTACCTGCTGTCTATGCACCGCGCTCATGCCAGCATTGGCCGGGCACTGTTTTACACCGCCATAACCATCATCGTGGGCTTCTCGATATTGGCGCTGTCTAATTTTATCCCGTCAATTTACTTTGGTTTGCTCACTGGCCTGGCCATGACTGCAGCTCTGCTCGGCTCTATGACTTTGCTACCCAAGTTAATCTTGATGACTCAGCCATTTGGCGAGGAAACTGTTGCTGATGTAAAGACAGCTTCAGGACAGTAATCTATGCCTCTAGTTACGCTGCAAGATATTTATCTAAGCTATGGCCAGCCGCCGTTAATCGATCATATTAATCTGGTGATTGAGCGCGGCGAACGGGTCTGTCTGATCGGCCGCAATGGTGCCGGCAAATCGACCCTGCTCAAGATTCTCACCGGTCAAATTACTGCCGATGACGGCGTGTTAAAGCGCGCCTCGGGGGTTAAAATTGCCCAGCTCGAACAGTCTGTCCCCGAAGATGCTCAGGGCAGTGTTTTTGATGTTATCACTCAGGGTCTGGGCACTGAGGGAGAGTTAGCCAAACGCTATCACCATCTTATTCTTGAGCTGGGTAATAACCCCAGCGACCAAACCATGCGCGACCTGGAGGAATGTCAGAGCGAGCTGGACAGAGTCAATGGCTGGGATATTAACCAGCGCGTGGAGTCAATTATCACCAAGATGGACCTGGATGCAGACGTGGATATCTCCAGCCTGTCCGGTGGCTATAAGCGCCGCGTGCTGTTAGCTCGCGCTCTGGTCTGTGACCCTGATCTGTTGTTGCTGGATGAGCCTACTAACCATCTGGATATAGACGCCATTCAGTGGGTTGAGCAGTTTCTACTCAAGTGGGAGGGCTCATTATTATTTATTAGCCACGACCGCCGCTTTATGGACAATCTGGCTACGCGCTTTATCGAGATAGATCGCGGTCAGCTAACAGAGTTTAACTGTAACTACGCCACCTATCTGCAGCGGAAAGAAGAGATTCTCGAAATAGAAGACAGGCAAAATGCACTGTTTGACAAGCGTCTGTCCCAGGAAGAGATATGGATTCGCCAAGGCATTAAGGCCCGCCGTACACGCAACGAGGGCAGGGTGCGCGCTCTGGAATCCATGCGCCGAGAATATGCCGATCGCCGCAAGCGCCAGGGCACAGCGCGCATGGATATTCAGCAGGCAGACAGGTCCGGAAAAATTGTAGCCGAGGCGCAAAATATCAGTTTTGCCTTTGAGGGCGATCAGCAACCTGTGGTGCGCGACTTTTCCACATTGATTCAACGGGGCGACAAAGTAGGTCTTATAGGTCGCAACGGCGTTGGCAAAACCACATTGATTAAACTGCTGCTCAGCGAGTTAACTCCGCAACAGGGATCAATTAAGACCGGCACCAATTTAAGCGTGGCCTATTTTGATCAGTATCGCTCGGCATTGGATGAAGAGAAATCTGTGCAGGACAACGTATCCGGCGGTCGCGATATGCTGGAAATTGGCGGCAAGCCAAAGCATGTTATCAGCTACCTACAGGACTTTTTATTTGCCCCTGAGCGCTGCCGTCAACCGGTCAAAGCGCTGTCTGGCGGTGAACGCAATCGGCTTTTATTAGCCAAGCTGTTTACTCAGCCATCCAATGTGCTGGTGCTCGACGAACCAACCAATGACCTGGATATAGATACATTAGATCTGCTTGAAGAACTACTGATCGACTATAGGGGCACTATTATTCTGGTCAGCCACGATCGCGCCTTTCTAAATAATGTGGTCACCAGTACCCTGGTATTTGAGGGCAATGGTAAGATTAATCAGTATATAGGTGGCTACGATGACTGGCTACGCCAGCGCAAAACCGAGCAGCCCATCAGTTCCCAGCAACCCGCCAAGGTTCAAGCCAAGGCTACCACGACCAGTAAAAAACTGTCCTACAAAGATCAGCGAGAGCTGGATAATCTGCCCCAAGAGATTGAGAACCTGGAGA
>JAYPYO010000033.1:0-22074 GCA_038135995.1 Porticoccaceae bacterium | reverse complement strand
GTCTTGCTGGTGCGAACCACTTGATTGTGCTGGGGCAAAGTGATTTTGCCATGGGCGCCGGCACCGATTCCCAGATAGTCGCCAAACTGCCAGTAGTTCATATTGTGCCTTGAGACCTGACCGTTGCGTGCAAAGGCGGACACCTCATATTGCTTAAATCCATTAGCATTGAGCAGCGCCGTACCTGCCTGCTGAATATCGGCTAGACGATCATCGTTGGGCAGTAAGGGGGGCTTTGAGTAAAACTCGGTATTGGGTTCAATCGTCAATTGATACCAAGAAATATGTTGAGCCCCATTGTCGATTGCCAGTTTTACATCTGACTCTGCCTGCTGCAGGCTCTGTTGGGGCAAGCCATGCATCAGATCAATATTAAAATTAGTAAAGCCCGCGGTCCTGGCGGTGACAATGGCTTTTAGGGCCTGATCTGCGTCGTGAATCCTGCCCAGACGCTGCAAATGGTTGCTGTCAAAACTTTGAATGCCTATCGACAGTCGATTGATGCCAGCACTCATAAAGCCAGCAAATTTTTCCTGCTCGAAGGTACCAGGATTGGCCTCCAGAGTGATTTCAATATCTGACTCAAAACCAATAATCTGTTCAGCGGCAGACAAAATTTCACCGATCCCAGCGGCGGAAAACAGACTGGGTGTGCCTCCGCCAAAAAATATTGAATGGAGTTTACGGCCCTGGGCCCAGTGTTTATCAGTCCTCAGATCAGCGATTAGCTTGCGCACATAGGCCTGCTCAGGAATCCTGTCGCCAACCTGATGGGAGTTAAAATCACAGTAGGGGCATTTGCGCACGCACCAGGGAATATGGATATACAGAGATAGTGGCGGGAGCTGGAGCACGGATTACTGATTCTGAAGCCTGAGCAACAGGCTGGCCATCGCCTTGCCGCGGTGACTCAAGCGGTTCTTGCGATCTTTGTCCAGTTCTGCTGCGCGGCACCCTGTTTCAGGAACATTAAAGATAGGATCGTAGCCAAAGCCGCCATCACCTTTTTCGTCGCAGGCAATAGAGCCCTCCCAGGTGCCCTGACAAATAATCGGCGTGGGATCATCGGCATGGCGCATATACACAATCACTGTTTGATAGCGGGCGGTGCGCTGCTCTGCGGGCACGCCAGCGAGCTGCTCGAGAAGCTTGTCGCGATTGCTGGCATCTGTGGCATTGGCGCCAGCAAAGCGGGCAGAGTAAATACCCGGAGCCCCTTGCAGGTAATCGACCTCGAGGCCAGAGTCATCAGCGATCGCCGGAAGGCCAGACAGGGCTGCGGCATTGCGGGCTTTAAGTATGCTGTTTTCGACAAAGCTGAGTCCCGTCTCCTCAATATCGGGAATATTGAGTTCGGTCTGGGGAATCACCTCAATGCCCAGTTGGTCGAGCATCTGTTGCAGTTCTTTTATCTTGCCCGGATTGGCACTCGCCAGTACCAGCTTATTATCAGTGCTCAATCTATTAGTCTCCGGGTTGGTGTCTCGACGGGCTCAAATACTAAAGAGTGCTAATCCACATACATTTTTTTCTGGAATTTAAAATCATAGGGGTAGATGGTTTCTGGCCCATCGGATTGCGGCAACACGCGAATTTTAAAAGTCAGGAAATCTTCATTGTCGAATTCAAAAGGTGCCAGATAGTAGACAGTATTCTGCTCGCGCACGGCCACAAACTCCAGAGTCTGACTCTGCTGCAAAATATTAAAGACTCTGCCACTTACAGTGGCAGGCAGGGCTACCCCGGGAACCTTGGCAACGGCAATATTAACCAGCCCCTTGTCTTTGCCACGTACAATATCATTGGCCACGGCAATATCCGGGTCTATAAACGAACTATTAAAGGCGCTGTAAAAGACCTTGTATTCTCCATGTTGTTTATAGAGCTGCTGATCCACGGCACAAACCAAGCTGCTGGTGAGTAAAGCAATAATAAGAACAGGTAATTTCATAAGCTATAACCTCTGATTGACACCGGCGACAGTATCATCGGCTTAGATGATAGACCGCGGTCTGAGTAAACAAATTTGGCCACAGGCTTTTGAGTTTTGTATCTGGAAAATGTTCAGCGATGCATTGGCGCTGCAGAATATTAATATTGCGTTCCACGCACAGCGCTTCAAAATCTGCATAGGTAAAAAAGTGAATATTAGGCGTGTCGTACCATTGGTAGGCCAGCTGTTTTGTTACCGGCATACGGCCCCGAAAATTCAGATAGGCCCTGGTGCGCCAATAGCCAAAATTAGGGAACGTAATAATACAGTCGCGGCCGATTCTAAGCATCTCATCTAGTACCAGATGGGGAAAGCGCATGGCCTGCAACGCCTGGGTCATAACCACAGTATCAAAGCTGCCATCAGCAAAATTGCTTAGTCCTTTGTTTAGATCCTGCTCTATTACATTGACACCCCTGGCTATGCATCGATCAATTGCCTCTGGGTCGACTTCCAATCCATAGCCGAGAACATTGTGTTGTTGCTCCAGGCTATGCAGCAGGGCACCATCACCACAGCCTAAATCCAGCACCCTGGTATTGGGCGCTATCCAGTCGCTGATAAAGTCAAAATCTTGATTCATTGGCCATCACCTGCTGAAGTAACAAGCCGGTCTGCTACGCGATTTAAATAGCCGCCCAGAGCCTTCTCATATCGGTCATTGGGGAGCAAAAAAGCGTCGTGACCTTTATCAGATTCGATTTCAACATAGGAGACTGATTTGCCAGCCGACATCAGCGCATCGGTAATCTCTCGAGAACGCTCAGGCGCAAAGCGCCAGTCACTGCTAAATGAGAGTACCAGAAAATCGCAGGCGGCATGGCCAAATGCAGCTACTGGATCATTGCCGTATTCTCGAGACAGATCAAAATAGTCGAGCATCTTGGTGATCAAAATATAGGAGTTGGCATCGAAGCTGTCAGAGAACTTATCGCCCTGATAATTAAGATAGCTCTCCACTTGAAACTCTATCGGGTCGTTGTTTTTATCGATTAAGTCGCCGATGCGCAGTTGACGCCCAAATTTTTGGCCCATCAGCTCGTCTGACAGATAGGTAATATGGCCTATCATGCGGGCCAGCGCCAGACCTCTCAGGGGGGCTGTATTTTGTTCAAGGTACTGGCCATCACAGAAATCCGGGTCAGACTTGATGGCCCGGCGGGCAATTTCATTAAAAGCAATATTCTGCGCCGTAAGCTTCATAGATGATGCTATAACCACGGCATTTAGTAGCTTATCCGGATGTTCCAGAGACCAGCGCATCGCCTGCATGCCGCCCAGACTGCCGCCGATTACTGCCGCCCAACAGTCAATACCCAGGTGTTCCATAAGTAGTTTCTGCGACTCTACCCAATCCCGTGCGCGCAGCGAAGGGAACTCCGAGCCCCAGACTTTGCCGGTAGCCGGGTTGATAGAGGTGGGACCTGTGCTACCAAAGCAGCTACCAATATTATTTAGACTGACGACAAAAAACTTATTGGTATCTATGGGTTTTCCGGGACCCACATAATGATCCCACCAGCCAGGTCTGCTGTCGCCCTCGTAATAGCCTGCGGCATGATGATTGCCACTCAGAGCATGACAGAGCAGTACGCCATTGCTTTTGGCGCTATTGAGCTCACCATAGGTTTCGTAGACCAGATCATGGGTTTCAAGCACCAGCCCGCAGGCGAGTTTGAGCTGCTGCTCGATACGCACAGACTGGCTGGTGACTATACCGATGGAGTTATCGGCGGGACTGTCGGATGGCATAATTGGGTCGACACAAACATTTGCATCAAGTCTAAGAGCGGACCGTGGTTAACGCAACATAATGATGTGGCTTTTTTTACTGACTCGGGGTTCATACTGAGTTTCGTTAGCAGAGATTTTTAGGGTTAGAATACAAAAAGTTAGCATCGAGGTACCACTCAAGGAGGTGGGCCCACACAATAATAAGGAGAGGGGAATGCAATACAGAAAATTAGGTGCCACAGATATAGATGTGCCCTTAATTGGCCTAGGTACCATGACCTGGGGAGAACAGAATAATCTGCAGCAGGCCTGCGAGCAGATGGACTATGCCGTATCCAGAGGCGTTAACTTCTTTGATGCTGCGGAGATGTACCCGGTTCCGCCCAAGGCAGAGACAGCCGGAGATACTGAACGCTGCATTGGTGAATGGCTATCTCAGTCGGGCAAGCGCTCGGAAATAACTCTGGCTACCAAGGTTGCTGGGCGCGCAGACACCAGACCTGACTGGAAGCATATCCGGGGAGGGCCTCGCCTCAACCGCGACCATATTCGTCAGGCCATTGAGGGCTCTCTAGAGCGCTTGCAAACTGACTATGTAGACCTCTATCAGGTGCACTGGCCGGAGCGCGCCACCAATTTCTTTGGCATGCGCGGCTATGTTCACTACCCTCAGGCTGATGGTATTGCCATCGAGGAAACTCTCGACGCACTATCCGAGTTGGTCGATGAGGGCCTGGTAAAGCATGTGGGTCTGTCCAATGAAACTCCATGGGGAGTGATGGAGTATCTGCGACTGGCATCAGAGCGAGGCCTGGCCAAGGTAGTGAGTATTCAAAATGTGTACAACCTGCTCAGTCGTCAATTTGAAACCGGTCTGGCAGAAATGGCCATTCGCGAAGACGTTGGCTTGCTGGCTTATTCGCCCATGGCCTTTGGTGTGCTTAGCGGTAAGTATCTCAACGGCCAGATGCCTGCTGGATC
This sequence comes from Porticoccaceae bacterium, assembly GCA_038135995.1. Lineage (GTDB taxonomy): Bacteria > Pseudomonadota > Gammaproteobacteria > Pseudomonadales > Porticoccaceae > HTCC2207. Next base: position 17,366 of record JAYPYO010000033.1, on the reverse strand, counting down.
AAGATTGGAGCTTTTTGAGCGCTTTGCGCGCTACGGAAGCCCTCAGTCTGAGGCAGCCACTATCGCTTACAAAGCCATCGCCGACAAATATGATATGACTTTAGCGCAGATGTCTCTGGCGTTTGTCTGTCAGCAACCCTTTGTGACCAGCTGTTTGATCGGCGCTACGACCATGGATCAGCTGCGAGAAAATATCGATGCAGTGGAAGTTCAGCTGTCGAAGGATCAATTGTCAGAAATTGAGGCTGTGCATAACCAGTATCCGGATCCTGCTCCCTAGGGAGCAGGTTTTTGGTCTAAATATCAGTGACTAGTTGAGCAGGGGTACGATCAGACCACCCAGCATAGGCAGCACCTTGGCGCGAATAAACATAAGCGTAAAAATTGCTGCCATTGGCGAAATATCGATCATGCCAATGGGTGGGATCAAATTTCTAAATGGCCTCATATAGGGGTCAACCACCTGAGAGACCAGCATCACCGTGGGGTGCTGGGTTGTACCCACCCAGCTAGAGATCACTAGAATAAAAATACCCCAAAAATAAATCTCAATCAAAGTGCGCAGCAGATCAAAACCTGCCACTGCAAGATAGGCAAAAATTTCACCGACGGCCACAGCGCCAAAACCCATCAGTAGCAGATAAAAAGACCATTTCACCAGGATAGCTGCTACCAGTGCCCCAGTGTTAAACGAACCCACGGTCGGCAATAGTCGGCTCAGGGGCTCAACAACAGGGGCGCAAACTTTAAATATCGCCTGGCATATTGGGTTGTAGAAGTTAGCTTGCACCAACTGCAGTAATAGGCGAATTAACAGCAGTGATGCATAGATATCAATCACTGATCTGAGAATAAAAATTAGCGTTTCGCTCATGAGGAGAAATCCTTGGACATTTCTTGTGCGCGCGCTACGGCGCTGGTCATAGCAGTGCGGAAGATATCTTCCAGCCCATGCTGTTGGAAACTGTTTATGGCAGCCTGAGTAGTACCGCCGGGCGATGTAACCTGATCCCTGAGCTCAGCGGCGCTAATGCCAGACTCCATGGCCATGCGCGAGGCTCCCAGAGCCGTATGCAGGCTTAGCTCCTGAGCGGTCTGCTCGGACAGGCCCAGTTCCTGAGCTATCTTCTGCATGCATTCCAGCACCAAAAAGAAATAGGCCGGACCACTGCCGGATACAGCGATAACTGCATCGATCAAGTCCTCTCGATCCACCCAGCAACTGTAGCCAATGGCCTGAAATATCTTATCCACCAGACTGCGCTGTTCACTGGTCAAAGCACTCTGGGTAAATAAACCAGTGGCTCCCGCCTGGACCATTGAGGGAGTATTGGGCATGGCGCGAATCACCGGCATATCAGCCCCCAGCCATTGTTGCAGAGCGGCTACAGGAATGCCTGCCGCCACCGAGATAATAATTGGCCTGTGGCTCAGTGCAGGGGCCAAATCTTCTACCACCTGGCGCATCATTTTAGGCTTCACGGCCAGCACCAGGATATCTGCCTGGACCGCAGCTGCCTGATTGTCGGCTGTGGTAGTTGCGCCGGTAGTCGCAGATAGCCGATCTCTGGTGCTCTGACTGGGGGTGCCCACCACAATCTGCCCGGGGTCGAAGTTATTGGCCACCATGCCGCCGATAATGCAGGAGGCCATATTGCCGCCGCCGATAAATGCGATTGAACTCATTGGCTGATTACTAGCCTCCCTTAATTAATTATATTAGGCTCGATATTAGAGACTCTGTTTAGCGCGGACCAAAAATATCCGTACCCACCCTGACAATGGTCGCGCCCTCATAAATAGCGGGCTCTAAATCACCCGACATTCCCATAGAGAGAGTATCCAGTTTCTGGGAATTGTCCAGCCTGGTATTAATCTCTTCCAGCAAGGCCCGCAACCGGGCAAACGGCTGGCGCTGCTCTGCGGGCTCGGTGCTGGGTTTGGGAATTGCCATTAATCCGCGCAACCTAAGATTGGGGAGCAGTGCGACACTGTTGGCGACCTCAATAGCCTGTTCTGGGCTCAATCCAGATTTGCTCGACTCATTATCAATATTGATCTGCAGACAGACATTTAGCGCTGGCATGTCTGGGGCGCGCTGGTCGCTCAGGCGCTTGGCAATCTTCAGTCTGTCTACTGTATGCACCCAGTCGAAGTGCTCAGCCACCTGCCTGGTTTTATTGGATTGCAGGGGCCCAATAAAATGCCAGCTAATAGCACTATTGCTCAGCTGAGCAATTTTCTCGACAGCTTCTTGCAGATAATTCTCGCCAAAACTACTTAGGCCAGATTCCATCGCTGTCCTTACCTGTGCACTGGTTCGCGTCTTGCTGACAGCCAGTAGCAGTATATCTTCAGGATTGCGGCCTGCGTCACGGGCGGCCTGTTGCAGACGTCTCTGCACAGAGGTAGTGTTATTTTCAATGTTTGCCATAGTGTTAAGTCATCAAACCTGGTTCGAGCCTGGCTCACCGAGCAGCATTAGCCTTAATGGAATAAGCGAGATGCAACAATGGATATCACCGAGTTATTAGCGTTTAGCGCAAAAGAAGGCGCATCGGACCTACATATTTCTGCCGGTCTGCCACCGATTATCAGAATTGACGGCGATGTACGCCGTATCAATTTGCCCCCTATGGAGCATCGCCAAGTCCACAGTTTGATCTACGAAATAATGAATGACAAGCAGAGAAGGGACTATGAGGAATTTCTCGAGACCGACTTTTCCTTTGAGGTGCCCGGTGTGGCGCGTTTTAGAGTCAATGTTTTTAACCAAAACCGCGGCGCTGCAGCTGTATTTCGCACCATTCCTTCCAATGTGCTGACCCTAGAACAGCTGGGTATGGGCGATGTGTTCAGAAGGGTTTCCCTACTTCCCCGCGGGTTGGTATTAGTCACAGGCCCCACCGGCTCTGGCAAGTCCACCACATTGGCCGCCATGGTGGACCATATCAATGAAAATCGTTACGACCATATTCTTACCATCGAAGATCCAATTGAATTTGTTCACCAGAGCAAAAAGTGCCTGGTTAATCAGCGCGAAGTACATCGCGATACCCTGGGCTTTGGTGAGGCTCTGCGCTCGGCCCTGCGAGAAGACCCGAACGTTGTGTTGGTGGGTGAGCTGCGGGATTTGGAAACTATTCGCTTGGCACTGACCGCTGCCGAGACCGGGCATCTGGTGTTTGGCACATTGCACACCACCTCTGCAGCTAAAACTATTGATCGGGTGGTAGATGTATTTCCCTCAGGGGAAAAGCCCATGGTGCGCTCTATGCTGTCAGAGTCCCTGCAGGCGGTTATCTCACAGACCCTGTTAAAGAAGGTGGGCGGAGGCCGAGTGGCAGCCCATGAGATTTTGATTGGTACAGCGGCTATCCGCAATTTAATCCGTGAAGACAAGGTAGCGCAGATGTATTCAGCCATTCAGACCGGCGGGGCGCTGGGCATGCAAACTCTGGATCAGTGCCTGCATCATCTGGTGGAGCAGCGCTTAATCAGCCTGGATATCGCCAAAGAAAAAGCCAAATTGCCAGATAATTTTTAACTGCCAGCGCTATAAATAGAAAGGACAAACCATGGTCGCCGAGACATTTGAGAAGTTAGTCAAAACAATGACCGAGCAGAAAGCCTCGGACCTATTTCTAACCGTGGGCCTGCCCCCCTGTATTAAGCTCAATGGCTCTGTGGTGCCTATTGGCGAGCAGTCTCTGGATCAAAAGCAGTGCGAGGCCCTGGTGTTAAGTACTATGACGGACGAACAGCGCAGAGAGTTTTACCTTAATAAAGAACTTAATTTTGCTGTAATCAGCGAAGAGTCTGGCCGTTTTCGTGCCAGTGCATTTTATCAGCGGGGCGAAATAGGTATTGTGCTGCGAAGAATAGAGACCCAGATTCCGACGCCAGAGGCGTTGCTGCTGCCTCCGGTTCTCAAAGAGCTAGTGATGAACCGCCGCGGCATTGTGATCTTTGTGGGTGCAACCGGCACAGGCAAGTCCACTTCTCTGGCGGCTTTGATTGGCCATCGCAACAAAGTGAGTCGAGGACATATTGTCTCGATTGAGGATCCAATCGAATTTATCCATGAGCATCAGGGCTGCATTATCACCCAGCGAGAAGTCGGAGTGGATACTGAGTCCTTTGAGGTGGCGTTAAAAAATACCCTGCGCCAGGCGCCAGACGTTATTTTGATTGGCGAGATTCGTACCAGAGAGACCATGCAGCATGCGATTACTTTTGCCGAGACTGGCCATCTGGTGCTGGCCACGCTGCATGCTAACAATGCCAATCAGGCTCTGGATAGGATTAACCACTTTTTTGAAGCAGACCGTCACAGCCAGCTGTGGATGGATCTCTCTCTCAATCTTCGAGGTATTGTGGCCCAGCAACTGGTACCCACTGTGGATGGCAAAAATCGACGGGCTGCGATTGAGGTTTTACTCAATACGCCACTGGTTGCAGATACCATTCGCAAAGGGGAGGTGCACAAGATTAAAGAGATTATGACCAGCTCGGCAGAACATGGCATGCAGACATTCGATAAGGCGCTGTTTGAACTCTATGTGGATGGCGAAATCAGCTATGAGAATGCAATTGCCCATGCCGACTCAAAAAATGATTTAAGGTTGATGATTAAGATGTACAGCGACCAGCAGACGGGTTCTAAAAAAAGCACGCATCGATAAGTTAACCATTGAGGATCATTCGGCGGGCAAACTTAATTGGTAGATGGGCCTTTATTTGGCGAAGGGCTTTTTTCGGGCTACGGGCTGGATATTGGCTAAGTGCTGTCTATTGGCTAAGGGCTTTTCCCCAGATCGGGGTTTTCAAGCCAGGTTTGCAGAATTAGTGCTGCTGCCAGATGGTCAATCTTAGTTAGATCTGACATCTTGCCCTTGCGGGCACCGCTGCGCTGCTGCTCCTGAAGCATAGATTTTGCTTCGCGGCTAGTTAGTCGCTCATCAACCATCTGTACATCAATGCTGTAGCGACCCTGCAGCCTGCGCGCAAATCTGCTGGCTCGCTCGCTGAGCTCGCTGGCTGTGCCATCCATATTCAGCGGCAACCCCACCAATAACAGACTGGGCTTCCACTCATTGATTACCTCGGTGACCTGAGACCAGTTGGGGGCGCCATCTGAGGCTTTAATTATGCATAGACCATTGGCTGCTGCAGTCAATGTCTGGCCATAGGCTACGCCAATCTGCTTTAAGCCAAAATCAAAGCACAGCAGGGTCTGGTGTTTGGTTTCAGGCATGGCCGATATCGGGAGAGAGCATATTGAGATCCAGCCCAATGGATGAGGCCGCTGCTCCAGCGCGCTTATCGCAGGCGGTATCAAAAATAATCGCCGAGTCAGCTGGTATTGTCAGCCAGCTATTTTGCTTTAACTCATCCTCCAATTGACCAGCGCCCCAGCTTGAATAACCCAGGGTGATAAGTGCATCAGCCGGACCATTGCCCAGAGCAATATCACTGAGGATATCTTTGGATGCGGTAAGGCTGATATCTTCAGCAATGGCAACCGTTGACTCCCATTGCTGCTCACTGGTCTTGTGCAAAATAAAGCCGCGGTCGCGCTGCACTGGGCCGCCGTCGAATATTAGTGAATTTCCCTGCTGATCATGATATTCCAGATCCAGCTGATCAAAGATAGCCTTGGCTGGAATATCCAGCTGATGGTTAATAATCAAACCCATGGCCCCATCGATACTGTGCTCACAGATATAGACCACAGACTGGGCGAAATTGGGGTCATTAAGACCTGGCATAGCCAGAAGGAAATGGTTTTTTAGGCTGGAGATAATTTTTTTTGTGCTTTCGCTCATAGTAGTCAATATGCGGGTTTCGCGCCGCAAACTCAAGGGCTACCTGCAGACTGCTGGTTTAGGCGAGCATCGATCGCCGCCATCAGCTGATCTCCTATAGCTGTGCCCTGAGACTTATCTATCTCTCGAACACAGGTGGGGCTGGTGACATTGATTTCGGTCAGGTAGTCGCCGATGACATCCAGACCCACAAAAATCAGACCTTTTTCTACCAGCGTTGGAGCGACTTGCTCGGCGATCCACAGATCCCGTTCAGACAGTGGTTGCACCAAGCCAGACCCACCGGCGGCCAGATTACCGCGAAATTCGCCCTTCGAGGGAATGCGCGCCAGACAATAGGGCACCACTTTGCCATCGACAACCAGAATGCGTTTATCCCCGGTCACAATTTCCGGGAGATATTTTTGTGCCATGATGGTCTCGGCGCCATATTTAGTCAGGGTTTCAAGGATTACATTTAGATTCTGATCGCCGTCCCTGACACGGAAGATCGATGTGCCACCCATGCCATCCAGCGGTTTAAACACCACATCGCCGTGCTCGACTAAAAATTTCTTCAGTCGACCCTGGTCGCGACTGACCAGCAGTGGTGGGGTGCACTGGGGGAACTGGGTAGCGAATACTTTTTCATTGCAGTCGCGCAAACTCTGGGGGCGGTTGACTATCAGAGTACCGCGGCGCTCAGCTGCCTCCAGAATATAGGTAGAGTAGATATATTCTGCATCAAAAGGTGGATCCTTGCGCATCAGCACCACATCGAGCTCTTCAAGTGGCACAGAGCTGGCCCCCTCAAGCTCGTACCATTTATCTGGGTCTTCGAATACCCGCAAGGGCCGCACCTCAGCTCGTGGATTGCCATTGTCCAGAAATAGGTGTCGCTGCTCCATGTAAAACAATTTGTAGCCCTGCAGCTGGGCTGCGAGCAATAAACTTAGAGTGGTATCTTTGTTGTAATTGATCGATTGGATCGGGTCCATTACGACCCCAAGTGATTTACCCATAAATGACGGCCTTGTTGTGATTTTTGCACTATAACTATCTATGGCAATTGGCTACATGCTAAACGCTCTTAAAATCTGTGAGCCAGCAAGCAAAAACATTACTAAAAATAGAGGGTTGTAGATTATATATTACAACTGTGTTTAAAATTCCATAACTTAAGTGACATTGGCAGTACTTAGGGCGTTAAGTGGTTTTAAAGATGGTGAATAAAATGGATGTTCAGGGCCTAAAAGTGCTGGTGATTGACGACAGCAATACGATTCGTCGTACCGCAGAAACCCTATTGGAAAAAGCGGGCTGCGATGTAGCCACTGCCTCTGATGGGTTCGACTCATTAGCTAAAATTGTTGATATCAAACCTGATGTCATATTCATTGATATTATGATGCCGCGTCTCGATGGCTATCAAACCTGCGCCCTTATCAAAAACAATGCCGACTACAAATCTACCCCAGTGATTATGCTATCCAGCAAAGATGGCCTCTTTGATAAGGCCAAGGGACGTATTGTGGGTGCCGACGACTATCTCACCAAGCCCTTTGGCAGAGTCGAACTTTTACAGGCCTTGGAAAAGTATGTAGAAAAACAGGTCTAGCGCCAACTGGCCATATTTAAAAGGCAATTTTAGATAGGGAAATAAATTAACAAATCTGACAAGAGGTTGGAGGAAATGGCAAAGATATTAATTGTGGATGATTCGCCCACAGAAACATACAAGTTAACCAATATTCTTGAGAAAAATTCTCATTCTGTGCTCTCCGCTGAGACTGGTGAGCAGGGCGTGAATCTGGCTAAAACCGAGCAACCAGATGTTGTATTGATGGATATTGTTATGCCCGGCCTCAATGGTTTTCAGGCTACCCGTCAGCTGAGCCGGGGCAATGAAACCAAACATATTCCAGTAATCATAGTGACAGCTAAAAATCAGCAGGCCGACCAGGTGTGGGGTGAGCGCCAGGGTGCTGCCGCCTATCTGGTCAAGCCAATCGACGAAGGCCGACTGGTATCAGCAATTAAACAGGTACTGGCGTAGGAGCTCACTCATATGGCCGACGGAACGGTCGTATTTGCAGCACTGAGTAGCCTGGTCAAGCGCTTTGGCTCATCCAGCCAGGGTCTGCCAGCACAGCAAGAAATTATCGAGACTGAAAAACTGATCAGCTTTTCACTGCTGGACAGGGAATATTTGATTACTCTTTCAGAAGTAAATGAAGTGCTGGTAGTCCCCAAGTGTACCAAGCTACCCAGGGTTAAAAACTGGGTGGTAGGTGTGGCCAATGTGCGCGGTCGGCTGCTGCCCGTGATCGACTTTGCAGAATTTTTGGGGCGCAAACTTACAGGTCCGGCCCACGGCCGCAGAGTTCTGGTTTTTGAAGTCGCCAGTAATTATTTAGGCCTGATTGTGGACCAGGTTCATGGCATCAGGGCACTGCCCCTGGACAGCTACCAGCCGGCCAGTGAAAAGGGGCCCCTGGGGAGTTTTATTGATGGAAAATTTGTAGATGGCGCTCATAGTATTGAGCTCTTTCGCCCACAGAGACTAATTGAAAACGATCAGTTTATGAGGGTTTCGGTATAGCCAATGCATCGCAGTAACAGAGCATCAACTTGGAGGATGATATGAGTAAGGGACAGGGGAACAGTAGTTTTTTTCGCAATTTAATTATCATGTTGGGTATCGCCTGTATGGTTGCCGCAGGCTACAGTGGATTCGAAGTAAGTAATAAGGCGCGGGATGACTCCGCCAATATTCAAAGTATTGCCGATTTGCGTGTAAAAGCACTGCGCATCACTCAGCTGGCTCGAGATGCCACTGCTGGTAATGAGCTTGGCTTCGAGAGTCTCAGCAGACTCAGCAACCAGATGAATATTGGCTGGATCACACTTAAGAAAAGGCTCAGTGAGCAGGGTGAAATATCCCCTGCGCAAATTACTGCAGTGTCCAACAGCTGGGACAGGGTGTCGGCCAATATGGAATCCCTGGGCGACAACCGAGAAGCGGTACTATTTGTATCTACCGTAGCCCATGAGCTAAATACCAAACTGCCGCTGTTGCAGGATAACTCAGAGCAGGTGGTGGATGCCCTAGTTGCGAGGTCGGCCCAGGCAGGTCAAATTACCATTGCTCAGGAACAGCTGTGGCTGATAGAGCGTATTGGGCGCAATATCGACAAGATGATTGCCGGCAGTGAAGATGCCAATGTGGCAGCCGATCAATTTAGAAATGACTCTAATGTTTTCAGGGATACCCTGGAGGCTATGAAAAATGGCAACTTTATCCTCGGCATTTCCAAAGTCACTGATCCCGACGCTATCGCCAGCATCAATGAAATTGAGCAGTCTTTTGATATTGTCTCCAGTGAAATAGAGCGTATCCATGAATCCGCCGATGAGCTTTCTACCGCTCAGGCTTCGGCCGCTGCTCTGGTAAGTTCTGCTCCCGCCCTGCTTACCAGCCTCGACCAGTTAGAAGATCTGGTTCGCGGATTGCCTGTATCTGGTCATCGACTATTCAACAGTACAACTACGCTAATGGCTGTCTCCGGATTTCTCGCAGCCTTAATCCTCTTAGGCCTGATTATTTACACCACCACGCGCCGCAATCTTATTGAAGCAGAGAAAGTCAAAGACAAAAACCAGCAGGCTATTTTGACTTTGCTCAATGATATCTCTGATCTTGCTGATGGTGATCTAACCGCAGAGGCCACAGTGACAGAAGACTTCACTGGCACCATTGCTGACTCCAGCCCTGTTGTGCCGTGACCCATAGGCCGCGGTTTGCTATTTCGCTCCTCCCTGAACAAATGTTAGTGTTATGCTATTGATTTAGACAATTCAAATAACCGAAAAAATAATAGGGGTAGGTATGAACGGTTTGATGATGGACTCGCAGCTGACAATCACATCAATAATGAGGCATGCGGATCGTATTAATGGAGCCAGTGAAATTGTTTCATTTACAGGCGACAACCCTCACCATAGATACACTTACAAAGACGCCTTTCGTCGAGTTCGTCAGATGGCCAATGCTCTGGATCAGGTTGGCTTTAAAAAAGGTGACCGCATTGCCACCCTGGCATGGAATGACTACCGCCACTTTGAACTCTACTACGCTATTTCATGCGCCGGACATATCTGTCACACCATTAACCCAAGACTTTTTCCCGAGCAGATAGAATTTATTATCAATCATGCGGAAGATCAGTGGGTATTTGCTGACCCCATGTTTGTTCCTTTGCTGGAGGCGCTCAAAGACAAGCTGCCCACGGTTCGCGGCTATGTCATTATGACCAGTGCGGATCATATGCCAGAGACATCCCTGAACAATGCGCATTGCTATGAGACCTTTATTGAGGGCCAGCCTGATACCTTCGATTGGCCAGAGCTGGAAGAGAATACCGCCAGCTCCATGTGCTATACCTCCGGCACCACGGGCAATCCCAAAGGTGTGGTCTACAGTCACCGCAGCACAGTGTTGCACTCTATTGTGGGTTCCTTGCCCGATGTGATGAACCTAGCTAATTCTGATGTGATTATGCCCATCGTCCCCATGTTTCATGTCAATGCCTGGGGCACGGCCTACAATGCCCCTATGGTGGGTGCAAAACTGGTTTTCCCCGGGCCAAAAATGGCTGATGGCGAGACATTGACGCATCTGATCAACGAAGAAAAAGTTAACTACTCACTGGGCGTGCCCACAGTATGGCTGGCTTTGATCGACTATCTCAATGCCACAGGAAAGACGGTGGAGACTCTGAAAAAAGTGGTTGCCGGCGGCTCCGCCTGCCCGCTGTCACTGATGCAAGCTATGGATAAATACGGTATCTATATGCATGTCGGCTGGGGCATGACCGAAATGAGCCCCCTGGGCTCCTACAACAAGCCTCTGGCCTGGATGACTGAATGCTCTGAAGAGGAAAAGAATGCCTATCGCATCCGCGCCGGGCGTATTGTCTATGGTGTAGAGATGAAAATTGTTGACTCCGAACACAATGACTTGCCCTGGGATGGCATCGCCTCAGGCTTGCTGCTGGTTAAAGGCCCCTGGGTCTGTGAAGGCTACTACCGCCTCGAAGACAAGCCAGCATTGGATGCGGATGGCTGGTTTGATACCGGTGATATGGCCTCAATAGATGAATATGGCTATGTGACTATCACCGACCGGGTTAAAGATGTCATTAAATCCGGGGGTGAGTGGATCAGCTCTATAGATGTTGAAAACGCAGCCATGGCCCACGCCGAGGTGCAGGAGGCTGCGGTGATTGGGGTGCCCCATCCTAAGTGGACCGAGCGACCATTGCTGATTGTCATTCCCGTGGCCGGCACATCGCCCAGCAAGGAGGATATTCTGGCTTCCCTGAAAGGCCAAATCGCCAGCTGGTGGGTGCCAGAGGACTGTGTATTTGTTGAGGAGATTCCCCATACCGCGACTGGCAAGGTAAGTAAGAAAGATCTGCGCGAGCAGTTCTCTGATTACCAGTACTCCTAAGCTAGCGGGGTCAACCAAACTTGCGCACAGGCGTTCTAGGCTGGACTCAATAATAGAAGGGGTGTGGTAGATGAAAAGCTTACTTTTAATGGCCCTGGTAGCCTCAGTTTCTATTGGAGCTGTTGCCGAGCATCATGGGGACTCAGACAGGGGTCGCAAAGGCAGCATGTTTAAACAGATAGACGTTGATGGAGATGGCGCTGTTTCGCGTGAGGAGCACGAAGCGGCAATCGCGAGAATGGCTGATGATAGGCGCGAGCGCTTTAATACCATGGACTCTGATGGTGATGGTTCGGTCACCAGAAAAGAGGCCGCCGCAGCAAGAAAGCACAGAAAAGAGGGCCACAAACCGCGCGACCGGGCTGTGGACTAGATCCAAAGTAAAATCTAATAGGGCTGCTTCTCTGAAGTGGCCTTTTTTTATTCCTGGAAAACTGCCCAGCGCTCGGCCAATACAGGCAAAGTATTTGCACCTAAAACTGTTCTGCCGCATCATTGCGGCTCAACTGACTTATGGTGTGATATGACTGATTTTCTGATTGCCCCCTCCATCCTCGCCGCTGATTTTGCCCGTCTGGGTGAAGAGGTAGACAATGTGCTTGAGGCCGGTGCCGATATTGTTCACTTTGATGTTATGGACAACCATTATGTGCCCAATCTCACTATTGGCCCCATGGTATGCAAGGCGCTCAGGGATCATGGTGTGACCGCCCCCATAGATGTTCATCTGATGGTGCAGCCAGTAGATGATTTGATTCGTATGTTTGCCGATGCCGGGGCCAGCTATATTACCTTCCACCCAGAGGCCTCCAATCATATAGACCGCTCACTTCAGCTGGTGCGTGATCTGGGCTGTAAGGCCGGACTGGTGTTAAATCCAGGCACAGGGCTGGATACAGTTCGCTGGGTGATGGACAAGATGGATATGCTATTACTTATGTCGGTTAACCCAGGCTTTGGCGGGCAAAAATTTATTCCCTCGACTTTGGATAAACTGCAGCAGGCCAGACAGCTAATAGATGCCAGTGGCTATGATATTCGCCTAGAGGTTGATGGCGGCGTTGGAGTCAATAATATCGCCGAGGTTGCCACTGCCGGCGCAGATACTTTTGTTGCCGGCTCGGCTATTTTTAGCCAGCCAGACTATGCTGCGGTGATTGCCAGTATGCGTGAGCAGTTGGCGACAGCCGGCTAATTTACTGAAGTAGGTTAATTGATTACAATGACCGCCTTCATCCAGGGAGATGGGTTTTGAACACAAGCAGTTTGGTACAGGTTGATAACAGCCAGCAACGGTGGCGATGGCGCAACTAATGTGTCCTCGGTGCTGCGTGCACCTGCATCAATCGAACTGTCCAAGGAAACCATCATGACCCCTGAAAAATTTGCCCAGCTGGCAAGCCAGAACTTCAACCGTATTCCGGTGACCCGCGAAGTACTGGCCGATCTTGAAACTCCCCTTAGCGTCTACCTAAAACTTGCCATGGGTGCCAACTCCTATCTGTTTGAATCTGTGCAGGGTGGCGAGAAATGGGGGCGCTACTCGCTGATCGGGCTGCAGACCTCCACCGTGCTTAAAGTTTTTGGCAATCGCCTGGAAATTATTCGCGATGGCAAGCCAATGGTAAACCGCGCTACCAGCGATCCCCTCGGCGAGGTAGAGCGCTTTCGTCAGTTGTTCAGCATGCCCAACCTCCCAGAGTTGCCCAGATTTACCGGCGGGCTAGTGGGTTATTTTGGTTACGACACAGTGCGTTTTGTCGAGCCGCGGCTGTCCAAGAGTGCACCAGCTGATGATATGGATGCGCCAGATATATTGCTGCTGGCCTCAGATGAAGTGGCAATCTTTGATAATCTAACCGGTACTATTATGCTGGTGGTGCATGTAGATGCGGCTGAGGCCAAAGCGTTGGAAAAAGCCGAGGCCCGACTCGATGAGTTAGAAGCCAAGCTGGCCCTGCCAGCTCCTCAGTTGCCTGCGATGAATACAGGCCCCGGGATTGCGGAGCAGGCATTTGTCTCGAGCTTTGGCCAGCAGAACTATATGGCGGCAGTCGAAAGAGTTAAAGACTATGTACTTGCTGGCGATGTTATGCAGGTAGTGCCATCTCAGCGGCTGTCAGCTCCTTTTAATGCCGAGCCCATTAATCTGTACCGCGCCCTGCGTAGACTAAACCCCTCGCCCTATATGTATTTTCTGGATCTAGATGGCATTCATATTGTCGGCTCATCGCCAGAGGTTCTTGCACGCCTGGAAGATGGTCAGGTCACCGTGCGACCCATAGCTGGTACCAGGCGTCGCGGTCAGACAGCGGAAGAGGATTTGGCGCTGGAAAAAGAAATGCTCGCCGATCCCAAAGAAATTGCCGAGCATCTGATGTTGATTGATCTGGGGCGCAACGATGTGGGTCGTATCAGTCAAACGGGCACAGTAGAAGTTACAGAGCAGATGATCGTTGAACGCTATTCCCATGTAATGCATATCACCTCCAATGTAGTAGGTGATGTCACTCCGGGAATGGGCGCACTGGAAGTTTTAAAAGCCACATTGCCGGCTGGCACATTGAGTGGGGCACCAAAAATCCGTGCCATGGAAATTATCGACGAACTGGAACCGGTTAAGCGAGGAATCTACGGTGGAGCTGTAGGCTATATTGGATGGAACGGCAATATGGATACTGCCATTGCCATTCGTACCGCAGTAATCAAAGATGGCATGTTGCATGTGCAAGCTGGCGCAGGTGTGGTTGCCGACTCGGTCCCTCAACTGGAATGGGAAGAGACCATGAACAAGGCGCGGGCATTAATGCGCGCAGCGGCTATGGTGTGCCCGGCATCTGAGGGAGAGTCCCAATGATACTTATGATCGACAACTATGATTCATTCACCTACAACGTGGTGCAGTATTTGGCTGAGCTGGACGCTGAGGTTAAGGTATTTAGAAATGATGAAATTACCATTGCCGAGATCGAAGCATTAGCTCCGGAAAAAATTGTTATCTCCCCCGGCCCCTGCACGCCCAATGAGGCTGGAGTCAGTGTTGAATGCATTAACACTTTCGCCGGCAGAATTCCGATTTTGGGCATCTGTCTGGGGCACCAGAGTATTGGTCAGGCCTTTGGCGGCAAAATTATTCGTGCCAAACAGGTGATGCATGGCAAGACCTCAATGATCTATCACGACAACAGCGGCGTGTTTAAAGGTCTGAGCAACCCCTTTGAAGCAACTCGCTACCACTCCTTGGTCATAGAGCAGTCGTCCATGCCGGACTGCCTTGAGATTAATGCCTGGACTCAGAACGAAGACGGCTCGATGGACGAGATTATGGGAGTCCGCCATAAACAGCAGGCCATTGAGGGAGTGCAGTTTCATCCTGAATCTATTCTCACTCAGCATGGCCATGATCTGCTGAATAATTTTTTGGAGAGCTAAGCGGTGGATATTAAGACAGCATTAGAAGCAGTAGTCAGTGGCCAGCATCTGAGTTCAATGGAAATGCGCGACGTGATGCGTCAGATAATGACCGGTCATGCCACCGAGGCGCAGATTGGCGCCTTTCTGGTGGCCCTGCGTATCAAAGGAGAAACCATTGATGAAATTGCCGGCGCCGTAGAGGTGATGCGCGATCTGGCTACAGGTGTTGAGGTCTCCGGTGACTACTTAGTGGATATTGTCGGCACTGGTGGTGATGAGTCCAATTTATTTAATGTCTCCACTGCGGCGACTTTTGTGGTCGCGGCCGCTGGTGGGCGCGTAGCCAAGCATGGCAATCGCTCGGTTAGCAGCAATAGTGGTGCTGCCGATTTGCTGGAGGCTGCAGGGGTTAACCTAAATCTTAGCCCGGTGCAGGTAGCCCTCTGTGTTGAAGAGCTAGGGGTCGGCTTTATGTTTGCGCCGGCTCACCACAGCGCCATGAAGCACGCCATTGGCCCGCGCAAAGAGCTGGGACTGCGCACCATTTTTAATATTCTCGGCCCCATGACCAACCCGGCAGGCGTCACTCGCCAGTTGATTGGTGTGTACAAGAAAGAATTATGTCGGCCCATGGCGGAAGTGCTGGGCCGTCTGGGTGCTACCCATATTATGGTGGTGCACTCGGCGGATGGTCTTGATGAAATCAGTATCGCCACCCACACCTATGTTGCCGAGTATCGCGACGGTTCGGTGAGCGAATATCAGATTCAGCCGCAAGATTATTTCTCCTCGGCCCAGAGCCTGGATGGCCTGGCGGTAGAAGATGCTGCCCAGTCTCTGGCGCTCATTACCGATGCTCTAGGCAAGCAAGCCAGTGCCAATGGTGCCAAAGCTGCCGACCTTATTGCCATTAATGCGGGTGCAGCTCTCTATGTGGCCGGCTGTGCTGCAGATTTGCAGCAGGGAGTAGAAATGGCTCTGGATGCTATTGGCTCTGGTTTAGCCAGGGCTAAAATCAACGATCTGGCCACCTTTACCCAGGTCCAGCAAGACGGCTAATAGATTAAGAGATTTAATAATGAGCTCAGATACACCCACGATATTAAAGAAAATTCTTGCTCGCAAGCGTGAGGAGATTGCTGAGCGCAGCGCAACTGTGCCACTACAGCAGCTTGTGGAGCAGGCGGCATCCGCTCCGGCACCCAGAGGCTTTGCCGCTGCTCTGGCCAGCAAATTAGCTGGCGGAGAGTCTGCAGTGATAGCCGAGATTAAAAAAGCCTCGCCCAGTAAAGGGGTGATTCGTGAAAATTTTGATCCGGCAGCCATTGCCGCCAGTTATGCCAGGGGTGGCGCAGCCTGCCTTTCCGTACTGACCGATGTGGACTTTTTTCAGGGTGCCGATCAATATTTACAACAGGCTAGAGACGCCTGCCAGCTACCGGTTATTCGCAAAGATTTTATTATTGATGAATATCAGATCTATGAAGCTCGAGTCATGGGTGCAGACTGTATTCTATTAATTGTCTCAGCTCTTTCTGAACCTCAGCTTAACCATCTGCATGAGGTCGCTCTATCACTGGACATGGATGTATTGATTGAGGTCCATGATGCCGCTGAACTAACTATGGCCCTCAAGCTCGATAACCCTATGGTGGGTATTAATAATCGCAATCTTCACAGCTTTGAAGTCAGTCTCACCAACACCTACCAGCTGTTAGAGAAGATTCCGGACAACAGGATTGTGATTACCGAAAGCGGCATCCACAGCAGAGACGATGTAGCGGCCATGCGTCGACAGAATGTAAATGCCTTTTTGGTCGGCGAAGCCTTTATGCGCAGCGAAGAGCCGGGTGACAGACTCAGCGAGATGTTTAGCTAAGATCTGCTCCTGATGTTTTTAGCGAGTGCCAAATACCACCATGGTTTTTCCCGCTACGGAGACCAGTTCGCGCTCTTCCAGGTCTTTCAGTACACGGCCAACCATCTCTCTTGAGCAGCCTACAATTCGGCCAATTTCCTGGCGGGTGATCTTTATTTGCATGCCATCCGGGTGAGTCATGGCATCAGGTTCCTTGCACAGGTCTAACAGTGTCCGAGCCACCCGGCCTGTGACATCCAAAAATGCCAGGTCGCTGACTTTGCGCGTGGTATCTCTGAGCCGCTGGGCGATCTGTTTGCTGATGGCGAAAAGAAATTCCGGGTGTTTATGGCTGAGCTCAATAAATTTGCTGTAGCTGATTTCGCCCACCTCACACTCAGTTTTGGTGCGAATCCAGGCGCTGCGATGCTCCTGATCAAACAGACCCATCTCACCCACAAAGTCACCGGGGTTTAGGTAAGCCAGAATCATTTCCTTGCCATCGCTATCGTCTTCAATAACTACGGTCACGGAACCTTTAATAATGTAATACAACGTGTCGCCCTGATCTCCAGCATAGATAATCGTGCTTTTTGCAGGATATCTACGGCGGTGACAGTGGGACAAAAATTCTTCAACATTGTCTATGTGTGGGGTAAGAGGTGCAGGCGCCAATGTGTATCTCCTTATAGGGTTTTTCTAAGCCGCGGTCGTTTACCACTACATATAACAGTTATTTGCGACCCCTGTGATTAATAGTAGTCAAAATATTTTC
>JAYPYO010000032.1:0-22212 GCA_038135995.1 Porticoccaceae bacterium | reverse complement strand
AATTCGTTATAGGCTGGGTGAATCTCAGTTTTCATCATATACTCCAATTCGCGAGCCGCCACCCCGTCGTGAAACTGTTAAACTGCTGCTCACTGGTATGTGCAAGCTAACTCAGTTCCCGCAAGGCACGGTAGGCCATTTCTAAAGAGCGCGGATTCTAGCAGAAATAAACCAGGTTACAAAAGGAATTCTCAATTTTTTATGGCCCAATTAGAGCCTTTAATTATTCGTGTCGCAGTGCCCTCACCTCTGCGCCGTCTATTCGACTACCTAGCCCCCGCTAATATTGAACAAAATCAAGCGGCGCAAGAGCTGCAGCCCGGCTGTCGAGTTATAGTGCCATTTGGCCGCCGCCAGGTGACTGGACTGATTATCGAAACTGCGCAGCACAGCGAATTTGATCTTAACAAGCTCAAACCTATCAGCCAGATCATCGATATTGAGCCCCTGCTGCCCCCCTCGCTATTTAAACTGTTTATCTGGGCAGCCAACTACTATCAACAACCAATTGGCGATGCGCTGTTTTCGACATTGCCTGTGCTGTTGCGCAAAGGTGAGCTGCTCCCTGAACCCGGCCAGTTCGGCTGGAAGCTCAGCAGATTGGGGCTGGGTCTGGGGCCAGAGTCACTTAAACAGGCGCACAAGCAGCGAGCTCTGGTAGCTCTTCTCAGCGATCATGGGGGCGAACTAGCCGAATCTATTATTGTCGAGTCTTTCTCGCGTACCATTATCAAACAGCTTGAGCAAAAAGGCTTGATTGAATCTGTGGCTATCCAACCTGTGATCGAGCCAGTGGAGAATATCCTTAAACAGGACAGCCTCAACCTCTACAGCTCGCAGCAGGCTGCTGTGGACGCAATCCACAACCATGGTTTTAATAGCTATTTGCTTGACGGCGTTACCGGCAGTGGCAAGACCGAGGTCTATCTACAGTCTATCGAAAAAGTATTGCGCTACGGTCGTCAGGCCCTGGTGCTAATCCCCGAGATTAGCCTCACCCCACAGACCGAAAAACGCTTTCGCGACCGCTTTAACGTTCCCATGGTAACCCTGCATTCTGGACTATCTGACAAGCAGCGTCTCGCGGCCTGGATGCAGGCTAAGACCGGTGAGGCGGCCATCATTATGGGCACCAGATCGGCAGTATTTACGCCACTGGCAGCGCCAGGGTTAATTATTCTCGATGAAGAGCACGATCAGTCCTACAAACAGCAGGATGGCTTTCGCTACTCAGCCCGCGATCTCGCAGTGATTCGCGCCCAGCAGGAGGATATTCCGGTTATTCTGGGCTCGGCCACCCCCTCACTGGAGTCACTGAATAACTGTGCCAATGGCCGCTATCGGCATCTAACACTTACTAGCAGGGCCGGCGATGCAGTTCAGCCCGACTGGCAGGTGATTGACCTAAAAACCGAGCGCGCTGAATCTGGCATAGCCGCGTCCACATTGGCTGCCATTGGCGACACCATTAATAAACGACAGCAGGTGTTGGTATTTCTTAATCGTCGCGGCTATGCCCCGGCCATGCTCTGCCATCAGTGTGGTTGGACGGCAGATTGCAATCATTGTGATGCTCGGCTCACTGTGCACAGAGCTCGGGGACGGCTAATCTGTCACCACTGCGATCATCAACAACGTATTCCCCATCAGTGCCCGAGCTGTCAGAGCCACCGACTGATTGCCGCCGGCGAGGGCACCGAGCGCAGCGAAGCCTATCTACAGCAGTGCTTTCCCGATACCAAGGTGCTGCGTGTAGATCGCGATAGCACCAGACGCAAAGGCGCCATGCAGCAGGTATTTGACACAGCGGACAGCGGCGAGCCCTGCATATTGCTGGGCACCCAGATGCTGGCCAAGGGGCATCACTTTGCCAACGTCACATTGGTCGCGGTTCTGGATGCCGATAGCGGCCTGTTTAGTCCGGATTTTCGCGGTCATGAGCGCACCGGACAGCTGCTTACCCAGGTGGCTGGCCGCAGTGGTCGAGGCAAGATTCGAGGAAGAGTATTGATTCAAACTCACCAGCCCCAGCACCCACTGCTGGAGCTACTGATGCATCAGGGCTATGGCCAGTTTGCCTCACAAATAATGTCTCAGCGCCAATTGAGTCAGCTGCCCCCGTTCCGACATATGGCGATAATACGCGCCGAAGCTCAACAGGCCGCAGATGCAGAACGTTTTTTACAGCTGGTTCGTCAACTGGCAGAAACCATAGCCGCACCCAGCCCGGACCTGTCCTATCTTGGACCTCTGCCAGCCATGATGGAAAAGCGCGCCGGACGCTTTCGCTACCTGCTGCAAGTGGAGGCCGAACAACGTCCAGCCCTGCAGACACTGCTGTCGCAGCTGGCAACGCAACTGGAATCTCACAGAGATAGCCGCCGAGTGCGCTGGTCCATTGATGTGGACCCTCAAGAGCTATAAAAACCTGCCATTAGCGAGGATATTATTTGGTAACCGCCCGCGCCTTAACCTACAATTGTCGACTATCGGAACAAGGGCAACCCATGGCAAGCAACTATCCAAGAAAATCTGCTACACGCTCAACGCAGAATAAATCTGCGGGCTCATCCTCTGCGCCGGCATTTTTTGCCGGTCTGCTGGTGGGCGCACTGAGCATGTATCTTATGCCCATGGTTTTTGACGGTAAAATACCCGATACCAAAGCCATTACCAAGGCTGCGGAAAAGGTCGAAATACCAGACGTTGAATTTAGCTTCCACGATATGCTGAAAGAATCAGAAATTGTGATTCCCGACGATGCGCAAACCAAGGAACGCGCAACAGACCGTAAAAACTACAGCTACTCTCTGCAAGTCGGCTCATTTAGAAATCAAGCGGATGCAGAGGGTTTACGCGTCAAGCTGCTGCTACTTAACCTGACCGCCAGCGTGGAAACCTCTGGTGCCGGCACTGGTGATATCTGGCACAGGGTTCTGGTCGGCCCCTTTGCTAACACCTCCAAAACTGCGGCAGCGCGAGCCAAACTCTCACAAAATGATATAGATAGCCTGCTGGTTAAGCGCAAGCTCTAGAGATAGGCATCGTATTCCATCAGCGTGACCCGGCTGTCAAACTCCTGTTTTTCCATACGCTTGCTCTGCGCGTAGTTTCTCTGAAGCTCAGGGCCCAGAGCATCGCGAATAAACTCTGACTGCTCAAACGCCTTGATAGCATCATTCCAAAAATGCGGCAGCACAGGCTCAACCTCGCCAGCATCTCCCTCTACAGGCGCTGGTGCCGAGAGTTTGTTTTCAATGCCATAAAGAACCCCTGCCAGCATGGTAGCTACGGTCAGGTAAATATTGGCATCTGCGCCAGCGACTCGATGCTCGATTCTGATAGCGCGATGATCGCCACCGGGAATACGGATCGCCGTGGTGCGATTTTCATATCCCCAATTGGGAGCCAGCGGCGCATAGCAACCGGGCACCATGCGCCGGTAAGAATTTATATTAGGGGCAAAAATTGCCATGCTATCTGCCATATTGACCAGACAGCCAGCCACAGCCTGATTCAGTAATTCAGAGCCAGCGTCAGTGCCGTTGTTGAAAACATTATTGCCATCGGCATCTATAAGGCTAAAGTGAATATGCATACCATTGCCCACCTGATCAGCAAACGGCTTGGCCATAAATGAAGCCACCCGATCATGACTGCGAGCCACCTGGCGAATGGCGCGTTTGAGCATACTGCCCTGATCACAGGCGCGCAGAGCACAGTCCTGGTGATAGAGATTGATCTCAAACTGCGAGGGACCAAATTCGGTAATCAATGTGTCCACTGGCAGATTTTGAACCTGTGCGGCAAGGTTGATCGCATCCATAAGCGGAGCTGTATCGCGCATAGCATCTAGACCATAGGTTTGACCCCCGAGGGCTGGACTGCCATCCAACGCTCGCTGACTATGCTGCGGAGCACCAAACTGGTCGCGGTCCAGCTCAAATAAATGAAACTCCATCTCACTGGCCACCACTGGGGTCAAACCCAGCTTTACGAAGCGCTTAAGTATATTTTCCAGAGCCACTCTGCAATCACCCAGATAGGGCGCATCACCAGTAAAGTCGCCCATGGAAACGATAATCTGGGCTGTGGGCCGATCGGCCCAAGGCACCGGCGCCAGGGTACTGACATGGGGCCTGCAAACTCCGTCTGTATCGCCAGTTGCGGCGACCAGTTCCTCCAAATCCCGGCCCCAGCTATCCAGAGAACAACTGGACTGGGGCATTTTATAGCCCCCCTTAAACAGTTTGGCAATCTGCTCTCGCGGCAGCCATTTGCCGCGCTGAACCCCATTGAGGTCATGCAACAGCACCTCAAATATTTCTATCTGCGGATGGAGTTGCAAAAACTGTTCTAGCTGCTGATCTGGGTTATCCATTTTAAATCCGTTATTAATCTACTGTTGATCTTCTGGTAATCGAGGTGGTAACCAAAAAAGCCATTATGGCACTTTGCTCAAAATAAAAAATCTGTCGGTTGCACTAACTACCCCTAGAGGGTATTCGGCGAACAGAGCCAAGTATTACTATAGAGCCAAAACTCCATAACAATAAGAGAGGCATTATGTTCACCAGAGCAGCAGTTTCCGTTCTTGTAGCCGTCATGGGTCTGGCGGGCTGTCAGAAACCCACCTCTAATGCTGCCGATAAAGTATTTATCGGGGGCACCATTTATACAGCCGACGGCAGTCAATCCGTGGTTTCAGCTATGGCTATTGGCGGTGATCAAATTCTCGCTCTGGGCACTGATAGCAGTGTGGCAGCCTTGATAGGCAAGCAAACTGAAGTGATTGATTTGCAGGGCAAGATGATTATTCCCGGCCTGCACGATGTGCATATTCACCTGCCCGGCATAGTGGAAACCGACAGCTGTGATCTTGCCAGTACCCCCTATTCACTGGAAGATCTGGTGCCCAGATTAAAACCCTGTTTAGACGGCTTGGAGGCCGGTGAATGGCTGAGTGTTGATCAGTGGTCCTACACCTCAGGCAACGAACCCTCAGAAGCTCTGCCCACAGTGCGAGCGGCGCTGGACGCCGTATCAACCCGGCATCCCATTATGCTGCTGGGCAATGATGGCCATCACGGCGCGGTCAATAGCTACGCCCTGTCTCTGGCAACGGACAAGTATGGCAATCAGGTAGGTCTGAGCGCTGCAACACTGGCCAAAGAATTTAGCGACTACAGTGCCACTGTGGGGATAGATGCCAATGGAGAACCCAATGGCGCGCTCAATGAAGATGCCCGCAAACTGGTTAATATCCCCAACCTGTGGGGTTATCCGGCCATAGAGAAGCAGCTGGTCAGCAGGATTGGCGACAAACTGGCAGCCAATGGCATCACCTCGGTGCTCGATGCAGCTCTTACCAGTAAGGATATTGTCGGTTTTGCTCGTGCCGCAAAAGATACACCACTGACCTATCGTATGTCCGCTGCCTTTTACGCTGACTTTGAAGACTATCGACCTGATCCAGACGCAGCCATAGATATAGATGCAGTGGTTGCAGATATTCAACAATTGCAGGCAGCCCATCAGGGCATTGCCAATTTTAAACTGGACACGGCAAAAATATTTATCGATGGTGTTACCGAGGGCAATCCCTATGCCCAGCCTCCCACATTGCCCAATGCCGCATCACTGAACAACTATCTGCAGCCAGTATTTGGCAGAGATGCCAAAACCGGCGCAATTGCCGTGCAGTCCTATGTGGATACAGACTCAGCTGCCTGTGCCCTGGGGCGTACACTGAGCTCTGCGGCAGATAAACAAGCCTTTTATCAGGAGCATGGTTTTCTGGCCGCACAATGCATCCAGAGCAATGGCGTGCTGGAGAAAGAGCCTGAGTTTTTGCACGACTACACCCTGGCTTTATTTGCTGCAGGTATCAATGTACACAGTCATGCCATAGGCGATCGCGCCGTGCGTTTTGCCCTCGACGCCTTTGAAGCAGCCCGCAAAGCCAGCCCAGATTCATCGGCCAATCTATCTATGGCCCATGCGCAGTTTATTGATCCAGGCGATATAGGCCGATTTGCTGAGCTGGATGTCTACCCGACATTTACCTACGGATGGATCGAGCCAGATGTAGGCTATTTAATGACAGTGTCGCCTTTTCTTGACCACATTAAATCAGTAGAAGAGCTGTTTGACCCCGACGACTATGGCTTCAGAAACTCCTACCCCGCAGGCTCTATAGCTGCTGTCGGTGGCGTGCTCACTGCAGGCAGCGACGCGCCTGTAGATACCAGAGAGCCCAGGCCTTTTTTCAATTTGGAAAAAGCGGTAACCAGACAGCAGGACGAAACTGGCAGGGTCTACAATCCCGCCGAGAAAATTTCTCTGAGCGATGCCCTGGATGCCTACACGATTAATGGCGCCAAAATGCTGCAAAATGAGCAGATTACCGGGTCATTGGAAGCAGGTAAAAAGGCAGACTTCGTTATTCTGGATACTGACCTGCTGGCTCTGGACGCCGCGGGCAATGCCCATCAAATATCCGATACCCAGGTGCTCTCAACCTGGTTTGATGGCCGTAAAATTTATTCCGCCATCGCAGATCAGCAATAGGATAAATCCCAGCCAACTGAGGTGCGGCGCGGCTCGCCCACCCCTTTGGGTACATGACTACAGACCCTGTCTGGTATCTAATGGGGGAGTTAGATCCGGCGCCATTTATCCCTATTGAGAACTCAGCTATGACCAACATGCGAACGACTGAACAGTGGCAGCAACTAGACGCACATCGTCACCTGCACCCCTTTACCGATTTTGGCGACTATGCAAAAAAGCCCGGCAGAATTATCAACCATGCTGAGCACATTTATATTCAGGATACAGACGGCAATAAACTGCTGGACGCCATGTCGGGACTCTGGTGCTGCAGCCTGGGTTACAGTCAGCCAAAAATTGCCGAAGCGGTCAGCAAGCAGTTTCAGGAGCTGCCCTACTACAATAATTTTTTCCAGTGCAGTAATGCTCCAGCGGTAGAGCTCGCCGATCGTCTGGTACAGATAACTCCTGATCAGTTTACCCATGTATTCTTTACTGGTTCCGGCTCCGAGGCCAACGACACCAATATCCGTCTGGTGCGCCGCTACTGGGATCTAAAGGATCAACCTAACAAGCGCATTATTCTGTCCCGCACCAATGCCTACCATGGCAGCACCATAGCCTCGGCAAGTCTGGGTGGCTTTGAATTTGTGCACAATCAGTTTGAAACCCTGCCCTATGTGCAGCATGTTCCCGACCCCAACTGGTACTGTAACGGCGGCGAACTCAGCGCCGAGGAGTTTGGTCTGCAGGCAGCTCGGGAGCTGGAAAAACGCATTGATGAGCTAGGCGCTGAAAACGTGGCTGCCTTTATTGCCGAGCCTATTCAGGGTGCCGGCGGCGTTATTGTGCCGCCGGACAGCTACTGGCCAGAAGTCAGCCGCATTCTTAAAGAGCGGGACATTCTGTTTATCAGTGACGAGGTTATCTGCGGATTTGGTCGCACAGGCAACCTGTTTGGCTGTCAGACCTATGGCACAGAACCAGATCTAATAACCTTTGCCAAAGCGGTCACCAATGGCTTCCAGCCCCTGGGCGGGGTTATGGTTAGCGATAAGGTCGCCACTGTGGTCACCGGCTCTGGCGGTGAATTTGGCCATGGCTTTACCTACTCAGGTCACCCTATCGCCTGTGCTGCGGCACTGGCTACTCTGGATATTCTTGAAGAGGAAAATATGGTCGACCATGTCGCCAACAATATGGCCCCCTACTTGCAGAGCAAGTGGCAAGCACTGGCAGAACATCCTATTGTAGGCCATGTGCGTGGTATCGGCATGCTGGGCTCCATTGAGCTGGTGCGCAATAAAGAAACCAAAGAGCGCCTGGAGCCAGAGCAAAAGTCTGGTGGCATCTGTCGCGAGTTCTGTATCAGCAATAATTTGGTGATGCGCGCTGTGGGCGACTCAATGATTATTTCGCCACCCTTTGTCAGCAGCCATGAAGAAATTGATCTATTAATCGAACGTGCAACCAGCGCTCTGGACTCCACAGCGCACCATTACCAAGTAAAGGGTTCTTAACATGGCAGCGGATTGGGCAAAATTTAACTGGCAGGATCCATTTAATCTTGATGATCAGCTCAGTGACGAAGAGCGGCTGGTGCGGGATACCGCTGCCAGCTATGCGCAGGAACATCTGGCCCCCAGAGTGCGCGACGCCTTCAGAAATGAAACCACAGACCGGGCTATCTTTAATGAGATGGGCGAGCTGGGCCTGCTGGGCCCCATGATTGATGGCTATGGCTGCCCAGGGGTCAATTATGTCTGTTATGGCCTGGTAGCTCGCGAAGTAGAGCGTGTCGACTCCGGTTATCGCTCCATGATGAGCGTGCAGTCCAGCCTGGTTATGTACCCTATTTACACCTATGGCACAGAGCAGCAGCGCGAGAAATATCTACCCAAACTAGCCACTGGCGAATGGGTTGGCTGTTTTGGTCTGACCGAGCCAGATGCTGGCTCAGACCCTGGCGGCATGAAAACCCGTGCCAAAACTGTGGACGGTGGCTATCTGCTATCCGGCAGCAAAATGTGGATCAGCAACTCACCCATTGCCGACGTATTTGTAGTCTGGGCTAAAACTGATGATGGAATTATCCGCGGCTTTATCCTCGACAAAGGCATGAAAGGTTTATCTGCGCCCAAAATTGAGGGCAAGCTGGCACTGCGTGCCTCGATTACCGGCGAGATTGTGATGGACGAAGTATTTGTACCAGAAGATCAGCTAATGCCCAATGTGCAGGGGCTAAAAGGGCCCTTTGGCTGCCTTAACTCAGCTCGCTACGGCATTAGCTGGGGCGTTATGGGAGCGGCAGAGCACTGCTGGCATGCAGCCCATCAATACTGCATGGACCGAACCCAGTTTAATCGCCCCCTGGCAGCCACCCAGCTAATTCAGATGAAACTGGCCAATATGCAGACCGAGATCAGCCTGGGTCTTCAGGGTTCCCTGCGCGCCGGCCGACTGAGAGATCAGGGCCAGCTAGCACCAGAGCTTATCTCGCTAATGAAACGCAATAACTGTATCAAGGCTCTGGATATTGCCCGCATGGCCAGAGATATGCACGGCGGCAATGGTATCTCCGATGAATATCCGGTAATGCGTCACAGCCTTAACCTGGAGGTGGTTAACACCTATGAGGGCACAGCAGATGTTCATGCCCTGATTCTGGGCCGTGCCCAGACTGGCATTCAGGCCTTCGGGTAAACCCTATGGCAGGACCACTGGCCGGTTATAAAGTCCTGGATATGAGCCGAGTCCTGGCGGGTCCCTGGGCCGGCCAGATGCTAGCTGATCTG
This sequence comes from Porticoccaceae bacterium, assembly GCA_038135995.1. GTDB lineage: Bacteria > Pseudomonadota > Gammaproteobacteria > Pseudomonadales > Porticoccaceae > HTCC2207. The sequence goes on along the minus strand of JAYPYO010000032.1, from coordinate 12,865 downwards.
GGTGCTGAGGTTATCAAAATCGAGCGCCCCAATCAGGGGGATGATACCCGCCATTGGGGCCCGCCCTATCTTCAAGACCAGGACGGCAACAACAGCTCCGATGCCGCCTATTTCTTCTGCACCAATCGCGGCAAGCAGTCGGTCACTGTGGATATCACTGAGCCCGAGGGGCAGGAGATTATTCGCCAACTGGCTGTGCAGTGCGATGTATTGATTGAAAATTACAAAGTCGGCGGCCTGAAAAAATATGGCCTCGACTATGGGTCCCTCGCCGAGATAAATCCCCGTCTGATCTACTGCTCAATTACCGGCTTCGGTCAGACTGGCCCCTATGCCGAACGCCCCGGCTATGACTTTTTAATTCAGGGCATGGGTGGGCTAATGAGCATTACCGGCGAACCAGACTCTGAGAACGGAGGTCCTGTCAAAGTCGGGGTTGCAGTGACCGATCTATTTACCGGGCTCTATGCCGCCAATGCTATCCAGGGTGCTCTGCTGGAGCGTCATCAATCCGGACTGGGTCAGTATATAGATCTGGCATTGCTGGATGTGCAGGCTGCTGTATTGGCCAACCAAGCCAGCAACTATCTGACTGGTGGCACTGTTCCTGGCCGTCTGGGCAATGCTCACCCTAATATCGTGCCCTATCAGGCCTTTGCCACCGCCGATGGCCACCTGATTTTAGCTGTGGGCAATGACAGTCAGTTCAGACGCCTCTGCACAGTGCTGGATATGCCTGACTGGGCAGATAATAGCGACTATGCCACTAACTCAGCGCGGGTCGTCAACCGTCAGTCGCTCTGTGGGGAGATTAGTCAGCGCTTAACTCAGCACGACAGTGCGCACTGGCTGCATCTGTTAGAGCAGCACCAGGTGCCCTGCGGCCCAATTAACAGTATTGATCAGGTATTTCAGGACCCACAGATACTGGCCCGCAATATGCTGGTAACAATGGAGGATAAACGCGCCGGGGAAGTACAGTTGGTGGGTAACCCAATCAACTACAGCCGCTCCGGGATCGAGTATACCGCGCCACCTCCGATCCTTGGAGATAACACGGATTCTGTGCTGGGAGAGTACCTTGAGTACTCAGAGCTAGAAATTAGCACCCTGCGCAATAAGTCGATTATCTAAACCAGGTAACTGCTCAGATAACTAGTCGACCATGTGTAAAACAGGCGCAGGAAAGCCGTTAAAGTCGCAGGCACAGGTGGTGCAGTAGGCGCCGAGATTGGGCATATAGATAAAATCTTCAGCCTGGGTGTTATCGGGAAGTTTGTGACGGCCCATTACATCGATAGAGTCACAGGTTGGCCCCGCCATAGTCCAGGTAGCAGGCTCGCCAGTTCGCTCGCTAATTAGGTTGACAGGAAACTCCCCGCTAATCTCCAGCAAGCCGCCGTAAAAACCAGTGTCTAGATAGACCCAGCGCACATCATCGCGAGTGGCCACACCCACCACCTGAGTCAGCAGACAGCCGGCAGACCCCACTAAAAATCGCCCGGGCTCAGCCATTACCTGAATATGCTCAGGGATAGACTCCAGCGCCTTATTAATCTCAGCTCCAATCTCTTCAATACTGGGTTCATCACCGCTAAATTGCAGCGGATAGCCGCCGCCCATATTGAGCAGCTCAGGCACAAAACCATGGTCCGACAGCTTGGCAAACAAGGCTTTTGCCGCCTTGATACCCTCTACCCAGTTATTGATATTGCTGCACTGAGAGCCTACATGAAAGGTAACACCGCAGATCTGCATATTCAGGCTTTTGGCGGTTTCAATAATCATTTCCACACCAGAGGGGCTGGCGCCAAATTTTCCCGCCAGAGGCCAGTTAGAGCCCTCGTTGCTGACCTCAATACGCAGATAGAGCTTGGCATCTGGCTTGATGGCTGCAATTTTCGTCACCTCTTCTGGGGTATCCACAGAATACCAGAGCATGCCAGCGCGGGCGGCATGAGCAATAGAGGCCGGTGATTTTATCGGGTTGGAGTAAAAAACTGTCTCCATATCCACAGCCAACTCCAGCATGGCATCTACCTCTGCAATAGAGGCAACTTCAAAACAGGTGCCCTCCTGCTTAAAAATCTGCAGAATTTCAGGGTCAGGGTTTGCTTTAACCGCAAAATGGGTACGCACTCTCGGCATGGCCGCCATAAATCGTCGGGCATTTTCCCGCAGTCGCTGTCTCGACATAACCAGAACAGGTTCCAAGTAGTCCTGGGTATGGGAGGAGGTAAAGGCAATTTGCCGACGGCAGTCTTCCTCCACCATCAATCGCTGTTGGGTTTTGGCACCGCTATCGATCTGTATCGCTGCTGCTTGACTCATTTCACACCTAAATAAAGTACGTTTGATGCGTTCAGTTTAGGGTTTTAAACTGTCACTTTGTATTGTCATTCCTATCAATTTGTATATTATTAATAATCATATTGATAAATTTATGGTCATATTGACATGAAAAATGAACAACAACTGCTGCGATTACTCCAGGAAAATAGCCGCCGTACCGTTTCAGACTTGGCCAATGAGCTGGGTCTGAGCCGCGCCACGGTGCAACAGACCATGGAGAGGCTTGAGCGCAAAGGTGTAATCCAGGGGTACACCATCAAGATAAACCCCCACTACCAACAGCAACAGGTCAGTGCCTATATTATGATTTCAGTGATTCCCAGGAAGACTGCTGATATCGTCCGGCAAATCTACAAAGTACCCCAGTTGGATATGCTCTGTACTATTAGTGGCCAATACGATCTGATCGCCAAGGTTACAGAGGCTACTACCCAGGAGCTGGACAATAGCATCGACCGCATAGCTACCCTTGATGGAGTAGAAAAAACCCTCAGCCATATTGTGTTGTCCAGAAAGGTAGATAGATAGAAGGCAGACTGGTAACTTAGCGGCTCAAAAATAAATCACTAGCAGATACAGAACCTCCTATGAGCAAAATAATAAAAAAACCCAGCTTACTGGATGCCATCACTCCGGTAGTCATTTTAATCAGCATGCTGGCAGGCACAGTCTATGTGTTTGGGCTGGATTCCTTTGGCCCCAATCAGGTGGCTCTAATTATGGCGGCGGCGGTAGCCGCCATGATAGGTATTAAAAATGGTCATAGCTGGAAAGAGATTGAGCGGGGCATGATCGACACCATCTCAGTGTCACTTCAGTCACTGCTGATATTACTTATGGTGGGTGCACTGATTGGCAGCTGGATACTCTCGGGCACTGTACCCAGCATGATCTACTACGGTGTTCAGCTAATGTCACCAGATTATTTCTATCTGACTTCCTGCCTGGTCTGTGCCCTGCTGGGCTTTAGTATTGGTAGCTCCTGGACAGTAGCCGGCACCCTGGGTATAGGCCTGATGGGTATTGCCGCAGCACTGGATCTGTCCCTGGCAGCCAGCGCCGGGGCTATTATTTCCGGCGCCTATTTTGGCGACAAACTTTCGCCACTTTCAGAGACTACCAATCTGGCGGCAGCGGTGACCAGCAACGATCTGTTTGAGCATATTCAACATATGCTATGGACCACCGTTCCCGGCTTTCTGATTACTCTGGTACTGTTCTTTGCCCTCGGCATTGGCAGCGGCGCCAATCTAGTGATCGACGATATTGAAATTTTACAGGCGGCCATGCAAGAGACCTTCAACATTAGCCCGATCATGTTAATCCCGATGATCCTGCTATTGACCATGGCAGTGAAAAAACTCCCAGCACTGTCGACACTAATTTGCGGCACCTTGGCAGGCTGCCTGTTTGCGGCAGTTTTCCAGTGGGACACCGTGATCGCTCTGGCCAATGACAGCAGCCTGAGTGAGGGCGCGGCGGTATTTAAAGGATTATTTAGCTCCATGTTTCTTGGCTATAGCTCGGATACAGGCAATGCTTCTCTGGATGCCCTGTTATCCAAGGGCGGCATGAGCAGCATGCTTACCACCATAGGCCTGGTTATCAATGCCATGGCCTTTGGGGGCGCCATGCGCCGCACAGGCCTGCTTGAACGTCTGGTAGAGGCCGCCCTGAGCCGCGTTAAGTCAGCAGGTGATTTAATTATTGCCACTGTGGGTACCTGTATAGGCACCAATCTCTTGGCTGCCGACCAGTATCTATCCATTGTGATTCCGGGACAGATGTTTGTTAAGTCCTACGAAGAGCGCGACCTCAATACTATCAATCTGGCCCGTACCCTCGAAGATTCAGGCACCTTGACCTCAGCGCTGGTGCCCTGGAATACCTGCGGTGCCTATATGTCAGCCACCCTTGGCATTAGCACCTTTATGTATGCGCCCTTTGCGTTCTTCAATATCATCTGTCCTATTATTGCCGTGATCTATGGTTATTCTCAGATTGCACTGCAACAGCACAGGCCCGCCAGCGAGGAGCAGGCATAATTTAAAGGGATCCATATGAGGTATAAAGAGCGACTGCTAATCATAACTCTATTGGCAGTCTCATCTGCAGGGGCTGATACTGCCTCTGTCACCACCTCTTTCGATGGCCAGCTGGCCATGCAGCACATTGCCCAGCAAATGGCCTTTGGTCCCAGAGAGCCGGGCAATCAAAAAGCCAAACAGCAAACTCTGAACTATATCGAGCAAACACTGCGACCCTTGAATGCCAAACTTAGCAGACAGCAATTTGCCGCCTATGATCTGCAGGGTACCAATCTCTGGGCCAGTTTCTCCATAGCTGGCAATAATGCTGCAACCAGTGAGCGAATTATGCTTGGCGCCCACTGGGATACCAGAGCCCATGCCGACAGGGACAGCGATAAAACCCAGCGTCTATTGCCGGTTCCCGGCGCCAATGACGGCGCATCAGGCGTGGCAGTCCTGCTGGAGATAGCCCGGCTTTTAGCGGCCAACCCGGCACCTGTTACTGTGGATCTGGTGTTTTTTGACCTTGAGGATATGGGTCAGATCGACAATCGCCCCTTTTCCATCGGTGCCCGGCAATTTATCGCCGCCAATCCCCAATACAGGCCCAGCGCCGGAATTATTGTCGACATGGTCTGCGATAAAAATCTATCTATCCCCCGAGAGCTATTCTCCCAGACCAGGGCCGGCCCATTAATGGATCGGCTCTGGGCAATAGCCAAACGTCAGGGAGCCAGCGCCTTTAAAAATCGTCGCGGACATTACATCAGTGACGACCATCTGCCCTTTTTAGAGGTGGGCATACCCGTGGTAGATCTGATTCACTATCCGTTCCCAGCCTACTGGCACAGCACAGAGGACAGCATAGATAAATGTAGCGGCGACAGTCTGCAACAGGTGGGTAATGTAATAAGTGACTTTATCTACACATATGGGCAAAATCAGGCGAGATAAAACGTAACCGTCAACCATTGATTGAGGCTACAGATGAGCAGACATAACCTGAAATTATTTATCGGTACTGCAGTATTAACCAGCCTAGTATCTTTTGCGGTCAGTGCAGACCCGCTTTTAAAGTCTATTGAAGCGGATTACAAACAGCGCCTTGGCGACCTGTTTATCGACTTCCATCGCAACCCGGAACTCAGCACCGCAGAGGTACGTACCGCCAAAAAGCTGGCCGCAGAACTGCGCAGCAATGGCTTTGAGGTTAGCGAAGGCATAGGTGGGACCGGCATTGTCGCCCTAATGGAAAATGGCCCCGGGCCGATGGTTATGCTGCGCGCCGATATGGACGGGCTGCCACTTGAGGAGAAATCCGGACTGCCCTACGCCTCCACTGCTACCCAGTTGGACCCTATTACCGGCAAAGTTTTTCCAGTGATGCACGCCTGCGGTCACGACGTGCATATCACCAGTCTGGCCGGCACTGCCAAACAGATGGCTGAACGCCGCAACAACTGGTCAGGCACATTGATGTTGATCGGCCAGCCCGCAGAGGAGCGCGTAATGGGCGCCAGAGCAATGATGCGGGATAACCTCTGGCAGCGTTTTGGCACTCCAGACTATGCTCTAGCCTTCCATGTCTCTGCAGGTTTGCGCGCCGGATTAATCAATGTTCAGGAGGGGGCGCCCTTCGCCGGCGCCGACACAGTGGATATTATTGTCCATGGTGTTGGCGCTCACGGTGCTTCGCCCCATGCCGGTAAAGACCCGGTATTGCTGGGCAGCCAGATTGTAGTTGCTCTGCAGTCTCTAGTCTCACGGGAACTGCCCCCCAGAGAGGCAGGAGTGGTAACTGTGGGTGCTTTCCACAGCGGCACCAAGCACAATATTATTTCCGATCGTGCCAAACTGCAGCTAACCGTGCGCAACACCAATCTGCAAACCAGAGACACATTACTAGAGGGCATTGAGCGCATCGCCGTCAATATGGGCCGTGTCGCCGGGTTACCAGAGGATAAACTGCCGGAAGTGATTTTGCTGGACGAATCCACCCCGCCGACCATCAACAACGACGCACTGGTCAGGCGACTGCGCAGCGTTTGGCAGGCAAAATTGGGCAGCGAGAAGGTCACCAGCATATCCTCTCAGGGTATGGGCGCGGAGGACTTCCCCTCATTTACCACAGAACCAGAGATACCCAGCGTATATTTCTCAGTGGGAGGCACCAGCCAGAGTGATTTGCAAGCCGCCATGAATGGCACGGGGCCAAAAATAGCCTCTCACCACAGCCCATTATTTAAGATTGAGCCCAGACCCGCCATCACCTCTGGTGTGCAGGCCAGCGTTGTAGCATTAATGGAATTAATGCCGGCTAATTAGCATGGCTAGGAGTCCAGTACTGCCTGGAGAGACTTCAGGCAGTAATCGACATTTTGCTGGCTGCTGGCATGACCCATCAAACCAATGCGCCATACCTTACCGGCCAAAGCGCCCAGCCCGGCACCAATCTCAAGCTCAAACTCATTGAGCAGGCGCGTGCGCACCATGGCATCGTCCACGCCATCGGGGATAAATACTGTATTTAACTGTGGCAGGCGGTCCTGCTCAGGCACTAAAAAGTCAATGCCCATGGCCTCTAGCCCGGCGCGCAGTGCCAAATGATTGTTGTGATGGCGAGCCCAGGAATTCTCCAGCCCCTCCTCCTGCAATATCACCAGAGATTCGTGCAACCCATAGAGAGAGTTAACCGGCGCTGTATGATGATAGGCACGCTTGCCCTCACCGCCCCAGTAACCCATTACCAAATTCAGATCGAGAAACCAGCTCTGTACACGACTGCCGCGATTGCGAATTTTTTCCGCGGCGCGCTCATTAAAGCTGACCGGCGACAGCCCTGGAGGTGCCGACAGGCATTTCTGCGACCCCGAGTAAATAGCATCTATATTCCACTCATCTACTTTCAGGGGCGAGCCAGCCAGGCTGGTAACAGCATCTACAATGGTCAGGCAATCATGGCTGTGGGCCAGCTCGACTAAAGTTTTGGCATCTGACTGGGCGCCGGTTGAGGTCTCGGCATGCACAAAGGCCACCAATACAGCATCCGGGTGGGCAACAAGAGCCTCTTCCAGCTTTTGCGGATCAACCGCCGAACCCCAGTCATCCATCACCATAATGGCGGTGCCGCCCATGCGTTCAACATTCTCTTTCATACGCCCGCCGAACACACCGTTCTGACAAATAATGACTTTGTCGCCGCACTCCACCATATTGGCAAAACAACATTCCATACCAGCAGAGCCTGGCGCGGACACCGCAAAGGTCAGCTCATTTTTTGTCTGCAATGCCATCTGCAACAACAGCTTGACCTCATCCATCATGCCTACAAAAGCAGGATCCAGATGCCCTAAAGTTGGCCTAGCCATAGCGCTAAGTACGCGCTCACTTACATCTGACGGACCAGGGCCCATAAGGGTGCGATTAGGGGGCATAAAGGAAGCAATACTCATGGGACTCTCTCTTAACTTATGGTTAAACTTCGGCTCTTATTACTCTACATCAGCCACAATACCCTCAGCCTTCAACTCGGCGATACGGGCAGTATCCAGACCCAGACTGTGCAACACCTCATCGGTGTGGGAGCCCACTTCAGGTCCAGGCCATTCAGTGCCACCGGGAGTGCTCTGCAACTTGGGTAACAGGGCGGGAATTTTGAGGGATTCACCATTAATTTCAACTGCTTCAAATAATTCCCGGTATTTGAAATGCTCATCTTCCATCATATCGGCGGCGTTATACACCGGACCGCAGGGCACCCTATGCTCTTCAAGCACAGCCATAGCCTCTGCCAAACTATTGGCAGCACACCAATTAGCCAGCACCAGATCTATATCTGCCTCGTGAATCACCCGCTCGGCATTGCTGGCATATTTTCGGTCGGTGGACATATCTTCGCGCCCCACCGCCACCATGAGGCGAGCAAAAATTGAATCGCCATTGCCGCCGATCACCAGAAATTTATCGTCCGCACACTTGTAGGTATTGGTGGGCACAATCCCGGTGACCGTGGTGCCAGAGGGCTGACGAATCACCCCGGCGCCATCGTATTCAGGAATCACTGCCTCGAGCAGATTAAACATGGATTCATAGAGGGCCACATCAACCACCTGCCCACCGCCCTGACCATTGGCATTGGCCTGATCTCTGGAGCGCAGAGCCATCAGAATGCCTATGACCGCATGCAGCCCCGACACAGTGTCACCTATACTGAGATTTGGCCGCACCGGCGCCTCTCCAGGGTAGCCATTAACAAAGCGGAAGCCACTGATCGCCTCGCAGGCAGAGGCAAAGCCCGGTTTCTTGGCATAGGGGCCGGTCTGCCCATAGCCAGAGATGCGTGCATAGATAAGATTGGGATTTTCTGCTCTCAGGCTGTCCGGATCCAGATTCCACTCCTCGAGTACCCCGGGGCGGAAGTTTTCCACCACTATATCGGCAGTTTTAAGGAGCTCACGCACCAGATCGCGGCCCTGTTCGGTCTTTAGATCCAGTGAAATACATTTTTTATTGCGCCCCAGGCTGCGCCACCACAGGGAAGTACCGTCCTTGACCTCACGCCAATTGCGAATAGGGTCGCCGCCCGGGGGCTCTACCTTGATCACCTCTGCACCAAAGTAACCCAGCATGCAGCCGGCAAAGGGCCCGGCCAATAGTTGACCCAGTTCAATTACCCTCAGCCCCTCAAGTGGTTTGTTTATCATCCTGATCAATCCCTAGTTGTGTTTTGTGTGTGTTGCGAAATTGTGCGTCATATTACTAGTTCGTGCGTATACAGTTTTAGCATGGCGGGCAAATTGCCACATTTGCCACGTTGCAGCGAAAATCCCACAGGATTCTAGCAGTCAAAAGTGTAAACTGTGTCTAGAAAATAAATAAATGATTGCGGCTGTTGTGCTAACCCCATGATTTTGCAGTCAAAGACTCCAATGGCAATGGATGTAAGCAAAAAAATTGCCATTCGATGTTCTCGCCACGGAACCGGCCTTTAAGTGAAGACTCTAATTTTTAGTCTATTTAGGAGCTGGTAATGTCCACAAACGAAGTTACGACGAAAATTCCCCAGAGCTTTAAATACAGTCTATTTTCCTTTTTTGTTGTCTCTGTACTCTCAGTCTTAAGTGCGGCGGGATACGCCGAAAAGATTGCCGATCAGGAGCCTGTTTCAGACCCTGTAGAAGACTATATCGATGCCATCAACAGTGTCGAAGCAGAGTACAGCGCCTACTCCACCGAGCTCTCAGATCTCTATCTGGGCTTGGGTAAGTCTCTTTACTCGAGGCAATCCTATGCCGATGCCCGACAGGCCTTTCAGCGGGGCATGCAAATTGAGCGTGTCAATTATGGCCTCGACAGCCTCACTCAGGCGCCCTACCTGCTGTCTATCGCCGACACCGAAAGCTATATGGGCAACTGGGACGAATCCCAGAAGGCACTGGAAAACCTCTACAGCATCAACACCAAAGCCTATGGTGCCAATGATGTGCGTATGTTGCCGGTGCTCGATCAGATGCTTGACTGGTATCTGACCAGCTACAATGATCGCTCAGCGGACGGCGGCTACGCCAATCTTGTGGTCTCGGAACGCATTGCCATGCGCATGCACCATATCCTCGAGACCGATGTCTCCCTGGATGATCCTGAGGCCCCGGATCGCTACCGGCGCCTTGGCTACCTGCAGTACTTTATTGCCAACCATATCAAGCAGCATGGCGAGCCCAGTCAGTCAGGCATGACCTTTTCCACGGGCAGTACCGGCACGCGAAGCTCTTTGAGCACCTCCCACAGACACTTTCACCGCGGCAAGGTGGCCCTGGAGAGAGTCGTGGAGTCACTGGTGCAGCAGGAAGACAGCAGCGAAATAGAGCAGGCCCAGGCTATTGCCGAGCTAGGCGACTGGTATCTGGTATTTGGGCAGAGATTCTCTGCCACAGAGGCCTACCAACTGGCCTATGATGTGCTTGAAGGCAATGAACAGTCAGAGCAGCTGCGCGAAAAACTATTTAGCAAGCCACGCATGATTAGCTTTAGCCTCAACAAGGGCCCCGAGCTTGGTGCGGACGCAGTTCCCAGCGACACTCAGCTGCAGGTCAGCATGATGGTATCTGAGAATGGTGTGCCACAGAATATAGCTGTACAGGACCCCGCCGAGGATCTTTCCGATGAACAGCTGCAGGCCCTGCGCAGAGAAATTAACAATCAGCGCTTTAGGCCGCGACTGATTGCCGGCCAGGCCGAACCAGCGGAACATATTGTGTTTTATGATAAACCGGCCCCCCAGAGCTAAACAATTGACGAGCTGTTTATGACTGACACCAAAGTAACTATCGCCAGCGCAACAACCAGCAGCTTCAGGCAAAGGCTGTCAGGGCCGCTTGCCGCCCTAGTAATCAGCCTGCTGTTAAGTGCCTGCCAAATGCCCTCCTATTCTCCTCCCGGAGGCTCTTCTGGACCCTCGGGATCCAGCGGTGGCGGCTCAAGCGGTGGGAGCTCCTCCGGCGGCGGACAGAGTGGTGGAAGTTCCAGTGGCGGCGGTCAGTCAGGAGGTGGAATGCCCGGCGGTGGAATGCCCGGCGGTGGAATGCCCGGCGGAGGAATGCCTGGCGGTGGCATGCCTGGTGGAGGAATGCCCGGCGGCAGTCAGCCCGGAGATCAGTCTGGAGATCCATCCGGTGGCCCCCAGGGTCAGCAGGGCAGCGCAGGCAGCGGCCAGTCTGTTGAAGATCTGGATCAGGCACTGGATGACTCCCTGGATGGTTTTGATGATGCCGTTGGTGGCTCAGGTAAAAGCACCAGCGAAATAGATATTCTTAGCCCCAGCGGCAGCAGCGGCATGGAAGACAATAGCGATGAGCCCCTGTTTGAAGCGGGTTCAGAGGGCGCTATGGCCGAGGCCAATGCAGAGCTCGAAAAACGCGCTGCCGAAGGCAGTGGCGAGGGGTCTGAAGGCGCTGAAGGTGCAGAGGGCGCTCAGACAGAAGGTGGCAAAACTCAGGGCCAACAAAGCGGAGGCTCAGCAGGTGCTGAGGGTGCACAGGGTGAAGCTCTGCCAATCCCAGATGATGTAGGCGATGGTCAGGGTGACGATATAGTCCAGCGACAGATACGTGATGCCGCTATGAAAGAAACAGACCCAGTGCTGCGCGAGCGACTCTGGGACGAATATCGGCGTATAAAAAACCAGTAATCTAAACTTACCAACAGATTGGACAACTAAATTTAGACCTAGATGGAAACAACTATGAAAACCAGCATTGCAGGAACTAGCCAAGCCTACCAGAGCCAGCGCAGACTGATCGCGGCCACTCTGTTTGCCTGTTGCGCTGTGTTGGCACTCACTGCGCCTCCGGTAGCAGCAGCCACTGACAAGATCACCTCATCGACCCTGCTGACCCTGCGCACCCCCAGCCAGCAAATCTCTGAAGCCGCGCTTCTGGATGTGGGTATTCCCACCCTTAATGACGGTCTCTACCTGACCGACGAAAATGACACTGTATTTCCCGAGGTGCGCTATGCAGAGGCCATTTATTTCTCCAACCAGCTGGCCAAGGTAATGGAAAAAAGTGGCGCCTGGGGCGCTATTCGCGTTACCCCGACCGACAACGTGATTATGGATCTGTATATCACTGGCACCATACTGCAGTCCGACGGCGAGACCATGGATCTGGAAATACAGGTCAAAGATAGCAGCGGTAAACAGTGGTTTGCCAAAAACTACAAACAGACCACCGGCAAATATGCCTACGATCGCCGCCTGAAAAGACTGGGCGACCCCTTCCAGAACCTGTTTATTCGCATAGCCAACGATCTGCTGGCCTATCGCGAAAAGCTCAGCGAACAACAGGCGATAGAGCTGCGCACCATCTCCGAGCTGCGCTTTGCCAAGTCCTTCTCGCCAGAAGCCTTTGATAACTATATTAGCGAGCGGCGCGATGGCACCCTCAAAATAGATCGCCTGCCAGCAGAAAACGACAGTATTTTGCAGCGGGTACGCAAAATCCGCGATCGCGACTATCTCTATATAGACACCATGCAGGACTACTACGATGGTTTTTCCCAGCAGATGCATCTGGCCTATCAGGATTTTCGCCGCTCCTCCTACGATTCAGTGGTCAAGGCTCGGCAGCTGGACAGGCAGGGCAACCGCCGTATTGTTGCCGGTATAGGCGCCATTCTTGCCGGTATCTATGGGCGCTCACAGGCAGAGACCCGCATGGTCAACGACGCCAGTACTGCCACCGCCGCAGTGGGTGGCTTTGTGCTGAAATCTGGCCTTGAGAAAAAACAGGAAGCCGCCGCCTACAACGAATCCGTGGCCGAGATGGGATCCTCACTGGAGGCAGAAATCGCTCCCCAGGTTATTGAGTTGGAGGACCGTACCGTAACCCTGACCGGCACAGTGCAGGCTCAGTACCAGCAGTGGCAGGAGCTGCTGCATAAAATCTACAAGCAAGAGCGCGGGACATTGTAATGACCAGCGGACC
>JAYPYO010000031.1:0-24775 GCA_038135995.1 Porticoccaceae bacterium | reverse complement strand
GGCACTGTGGTCTATGCAGGTGACGGTTTGCGTGGATATGGTAAGCTGGTTATCATTAAGCACAGTGAAATCCTTCTTAGTGCCTATGCGCACAATGAAAAAATACTGGTAAAAGAGGGACAATCTGTAAAAAGTACGGAAACAATCTCAAAATTGGGGTCTAAAGAAACGTTATACTTTGAGATTAGAAAGGATGGGTATCCAGTAAATCCATCTGCATATATAGAGTAAAACAGCAGCAATGCTGGATTTAAAAATAATAAACGAAGGTTTAAATTGGGGGAAATGGTATTAGGGAGATGAACTAAGGTTCTGGGTTAGCGGCGGGATTGGCTGCTAAATTATTGGAAGATCGTGCAAAAGGGATGCGAACGTGATGGATGAAGCGTTTATTTTTGATCAGCAGGCTCAAGCCGCTGACAGCAAGGAAGACACACCTGAGATAAGTCATCAAGTCATTGATGCAACTAGTCTTTATTTAAAAGAAATTGGCTTTGCGCCGTTGCTGACGGCCGACGAAGAGGTTTACTACGCCCGCAAGTTTCAAAAAGGTTGTGAAGCATCGCGACACAGAATGATTGAGAGCAATTTGCGGCTGGTGGTTAAAATATCCAGACGCTACGTCAATCGCGGGCTTGAACTTCTCGATCTTATTGAGGAGGGCAATCTGGGGCTTATGAGGGCGGTAGAAAAATTTGATCCGGAGCTGGGTTATCGCTTTTCGACCTACGCCACCTGGTGGATTCGTCAGACCATTGAACGGGCGCTGATGAATCAAACTAGAACCATTCGCTTGCCCGTTCATGTGGTCAAAGAGCTCAACGTTTATCTGCGAGCTTCAAGAACCTTGGCTCAGCGCCTCGATCACGCGCCGACACCAGAGGAAATTGCCGAGGAAGTGGGCAAGCCAGTTGCCGATGTACTCAAAATTCTCAGTTTAAGCGAGCGCATCTCATCAATTGATGTACCAGTGGCAGATAAAGAGAAAACTTTGGTTGAGACCATTGCCGATGACCATGGGTTTAGCCCGGAAAATCAAATTGAGGGTGAAAACCTTACCACGGCCCTCAATGAGTGGCTGGACCAGCTGCCCGAAAAGCAGCGCGAGGTACTGGTCAGGCGTTTTGGCCTACAAAACCATCAGGAGGAAACACTGGAGCAGGTGGGTCGCGAAATTGGCTTGACCCGCGAACGGGTCAGGCAAATTCAGGTTGATGCACTGCGTAGGCTGGGCGATGTGTTGCGCAAGCATGGTCTGAGCAGCAATCTGCTATTTGCAGAGCTTCAGGACAGCTGAGGGTTTGTCAAAAAATTAAACTGGCAATAAAAAACCCAGCATTAGCTGGGTTTTTTATTGCCGGGCACTGAGTTATTCAGCCAGATAACGCTCTCTGGAGGCGATAACTTCAGCACGGGCTGCGTCTGCATTGTCCCAGCCTTCAACTTTTACCCATTTGCCTGGCTCAAGTGCCTTGTAGTTTTCGAAATAGTGCCCGATCTGGGCAATCAGCAATTCTGGAAGATCAGTGGCTTCCTGAACATGGTCATAGATCTTGGTCAGCTTGCTGTGAGGAACAGCTAGCAGTTTGGCATCAACACCAGACTCGTCACTCATATTCAGAACACCTACTACACGGCTGCGAATCACCGCGCCGGGCATGACTGGGTAAGGGGTAACCACCAGGACATCCAGAGGGTCGCCATCTTCAGACAGAGTCTGGGGCACATAGCCATAGTTGGCTGGGTAGAACATAGGTGTGGCCACAAAACGATCCACAAATATAGCGTCGCTATCTTTGTCTACTTCATATTTGATCGGGTCGTGATTGGCGGGAATTTCAATAATGACGTTGATATCATTTGGCAGGTCTTTACCGGCCGGAATGTCGTTGTAGCTCATTTCAATGGTTCCATTAGATTGCGTGACTGTTGGAGGGGGCGGATTATAGCCAGTTGATCAAAACTTGACCAGTCTGAATGGCTAAAATCCGCTACTCCTGCTCGATCAGCCGCTACTGAAGTCGAAAGGTGATGGGCAGATTGACTTCAAAGCTGTCCGCTTTCATCTCCTCTGGCAACTGCGGAAATGGTGCAGCTTTCTTAACTGCCTTATGGGCAGCCTGATTTAACAGTCGGAACCTGGATTCCTGAGTAATGACTGCGCTGATCAGATCGCCGGAGCGATCAATGGTGACGCCAATGCGCACAGTGCCCTGCTGGTTCTTATCGGCGGCGCGATTGGGGTACCTAATGGCTTTATAGATCTGTGCTACTACCAGCGGAGTGTAGTCTCTTTGGGCCAGGGCTTCGGATACATTAAAGTCGGCAATCTCTTCTTCCTGCTCTTCCCCTGTGTCCGCAGTCGCAGCCAGATTTGTGTCTTCATTGTCTGCTATCTGTTCGGTTTCGGCGGCTATCTGCTCAGGGCCTTCCAGCGTCTCTGCTTGATCTGTTGCCGCGGCGGTGGATTCAGGGTCTGCGGCGATGCTTTCCGCTGCCGCCAGCTGAGGCTCTGCCTCTGGGATATCAGCTGCTGTTGTGGCTTCATCTGCTACAGGCTCTAAAGCAATGGGCTCTGGGGCAGGTGCCATCCATGATGCCGCCAGAGCGACTCTGCTGCTCTGAGGCTGAATATCAGTGAGCAACTCATCGGCATCCATATCAATGCTATTACCCAAGAGCTGATCTTTAAATGCGGTTGATGGGGGTATGGGGCCTATCCAGGTGCGCAAAAGTATATTAAAGACCTCTGGGGGATAATTGGTAATCAGTTCTGTGCCATTAAATCGCACCGAAGTGCCCTGGTCTGGATCAAACAGATACTCTATAACATCGCCTCGTTTTGGCGCTGACCTGGGCGCACGCATAATATCAATAACCTCCTGAGCCGAGCCCGAAAAGCTCTCACGGTCATTGTTGATTGAGATGCTCTGCATCCACAGGTTGAGCCAGCGGCGTTTGGAATAGTCATTGATTATTCTCACCTCCATGCGCTTGGGGCTCTGTTGTAGCTGAATGCTATTGGCATTGCTGCTCAGGTCTTCAACAAATAGCGCGGCGACAAATTGCTGCTTGCCAAGATCCTCGTAGATAGCACTGCCGTTTAGTTGCAGCTCAGCCTTTGCGGCAGCGGAGAAAATTAAGATAAGAGCGAGTAGCAAACTGGTTCCATTGCCGAAATACTGTCTGCCGTTCGCTGCTCGATTAGGCTGATTCCATTGAGCATGGCTGTAATTGTTCATTAGGATAGTTCCTTTCCTGGTTACTAAATATTCCAGCACTGTCAGTGATCAAGGGGTAACAGAGTTGCTGGAACAGTCCTTTTCCTAACTTTCTCGAGCTATTTTGGGTAGGCTCAACCGCTGTGCAAGCGCCGCTTGGAAAAAATATCGACTCTGTACACACTCATTTATGCCTTTTGTGCGAAGCATCACATTTACAGTATAGATTTGTTAAACGCTTAAAGTGAAAAACCCCGTTGGATTGGCGTTGTAAATGCCAAAATATATGTGTTGCGCAATACCATATATTCGCATTTACAATAACAGCCGGGTTCAAAACCGAGTAAACTGGCCCACTTACCTGTGCGTACACAGCCAGGCAAATATTAACTACTGAACAAAGGCAGCTGGCTTTGAATACTAATCTACGACTTGCACTTATCTTCGCTGTGGCTCTCTTGCTGTGGTTTTTTAGTGGCTTGCTGCGCACCACCGAACCTCTCGAAGCCGAATCTGAAAAGATAGCTAGCCCGCTGACCAAAGTGCAGGTTATCAACTCCACAGAGCAAGCCTTTAGTCCAATCATTTCGCTGCGCGCCAAGACCAAGGCCAATCGAGATGTTCAGGTTTTAGCCCAGGTTTCTGGAAAAATCTCGGCCACACTGGCTGAGGAGGGTAGTTTTGTTAAAGCCGGGCAGGGTATCTGCCAGATTGATGCAGAGGATCGCCATCTGCGCCTGGCCCAGGCCAAAGCCTCTCTGGAGAACGCCGATATTGCCTACCTTGGTGCGCTTAAGTTAAAAAGTGCCGGTTATC
The DNA here is from genome assembly GCA_038135995.1 of Porticoccaceae bacterium. Classification (GTDB taxonomy): domain Bacteria; phylum Pseudomonadota; class Gammaproteobacteria; order Pseudomonadales; family Porticoccaceae; genus HTCC2207. The sequence continues at coordinate 20,738 of JAYPYO010000031.1, read as the reverse complement.
AGTCTGAACTGGCTATTTCTCAGGCTAAAGCAGCTCAGGCTACCGCAAGAACTCATTTAAAGCGCGCCCGTCTGGATGTTGAGTACTTGCAGATAGTGGCGCCTTTCGATGGCGTTGTCGAGTCGCGCCCCGTTGAAATTGGCGACTTTATAATGCCCGGCCAGCTCTGTGCTCGCGTAGTTGAGCTGAGTCCATTAAAGGTTGAAGCTCTGGTGGCTGAGACTGAGATAGGTAGTTTGGCGTTGGGTGACAGTGCTGAGGTCGATATCGCAGGCCAAGATGATCAGCAAGCGGTTATCAGTTATCTGGCGTATCAGGCGGACCGAGCCACCAAGGGTTACAGAGTGGAAGCGACTATGCCCAATCCAAACCAGGCTATTAGAGCGGGTATTTCAGCGCGACTCAATATTCAAGCCAAGGCCAAGCCGGCCCATCTGATTCCTGCCAGCAGTATTTTGCTGGATGATGAGGGCGAGACAGCAGTGCGAGTACTTATTGAGGAGAATATTGTTGACTCGGTGAGAGTCTCAGCAGTTGGTGAATCTCCAGCTGGGATTTGGGTTACCGGGCTCGATGCTGAGGTAATTCTGGTGGTAGTAGGCCAGAACTATATTATCGATGGTGAGCGGGTCATTCTCAGTTACCAATTCAATGCCGTAAACTAATTAAAAGCCCTCACCTGAGCCTTAATCGCTTATGAAATTTCTCAGTCTTATCGTAGATCACTCTAGAGCAACACTTGCCATCATGTTGTTGATCCTTTTTGCAGGTGCAGGCGCAAGGCTGTCCATGCCCGTGGAGATGAACCCTAATGTCACCCTCCCAGTGGTAATGATTATGGTGCGGCATGATGGTATTTCTCCGGAAGATGGCGCCAGATTGTTGATTCGCCCCATAGAGAAGGAATTGAAAACTCTGGACGGCCTGGAGGAGGTGCAGGCGACTGCTCAGGAGAGCATGGTTGTTGTAACCGCCGAGTTTGAAGTGGCTGACAATATCAAAGAGATCGTCGCCGAGGTGCGTGAAGCGGTAGATCGCGCCAAGGCAGAATTCCCCCAGGACACCAAAGAGCCCATAGTTAACGAACTGAGCCCCAGTCCAGAGCCGACTATTGTGATCACCTTCTCCGGAGATAATGTTTCTGAGCGAGAGCTCTTTGCGGCGTCTAAGTATTATCAGCGCGAACTGGAAATGCTTCCCGATGTGCTCAAAGCAGATGTATCCGGGCACAGAGAAGAGGTGGTGGATGTAGTGGTGGACCCGGCCCGACTCGAGCAATACGGTCTGCGCATAGATGAGCTGATCCGTGCGGTCAGGGTCAATAATCTGTTGATTCCCGCTGGCGAAATGGACGCAGCCCAGGGACGCTTTGGTATCAAGGTCCCGGCTTTAATTGAGACCGCTGAGGACATTCGCGCCCTGCCGGTACGTCACAGTGCCGAGGGCTCTATAACTCTGGGCGACGTAGCCTCGGTAAAGCGCACCTTTAAAGATGCCACTGGTTACAGTTTTATCAATGGTAAAAAGGCTATTGCTATTGAGGTGCGCAAACGACTCAACGCCAACTTAATTGAGACTGTAGAGGCCTCTCGGGCCGCGATAGACCGGTCGCGCAGCAAATTTAGCGCCGATTTGGATATAGGCTATGTGTTTGACTCATCGGTGTTGACCAATCAGATGGTGGAAGAGCTACAGGGCAATATTATTACCGCCATGTGTCTGGTTCTGATGCTGGTGGTGGCTACACTGGGCGTTAAATCTGGGCTCTTAGTTGGTTTCGGCATACCCTTTTGTTTGCTGGGCTCGCTTATTTTTATCAATATGCTGGGTTACAGTTTTAACTTTATGGTGATGTTTGGGCTGCTGCTGTCGCTGGGCATGTTGATCGATGGCGCTATTGTGGTTGTAGAGTTTGCCAATACTCAGGCTGCTGCCGGTCTGCCCACCCGCGAGGCCTATATCGCGGCGGTAAGACGCATGGCGATACCAGTAATTGCCTCAACCGGAACCACATTGGCAGCCTTTCTGCCGCTATTGTTTTGGCCGGGTGTCTCAGGTGACTTTATGTCCTACCTGCCGATTACAGTTTTTGCGGTGCTGGCCTGGTCACTGACCTATGCGCTGATTTTTGCCCCCACTCTAGGTATTGCTATGGCGCGCAGGCGGGGGCAGCGTAAAAAACTTCCTGAAGACCACCATTCAGAAGAGTCAGCTGCTACCTTTTTTCAGCCTCTCGAAAATGCCTATCTGAATATCCTGCGGCCCGTTATCCGAGCCCCGTTAATATCAGTCGTGGTCGCCATGATGTTGCTTGTGGGTATCTTTAATCTCTATGGCAAATTTAATGCTGGTCAGGAGTTTTTTGCGCCGATTGAAAGTCAGTACGGTATGGCAAGTGTGCGAGCACAGGGCAATATGTCCATAGATGAACAGAGGGAGCTGACTTTTAAGGTGCAGGATATTGTGGCCGGTGTCGAGGGTGTCGCCCAGCTCTATGGCTATGCCAAAGGTGGCAGTATGGTACTTTTTGGCAGCGATGTGAGCCGTGATGAAATCAGTTCATTCCTGGTTGAGCTCTATCCGCGCGAAGAGCGAGATAGAGGCAGTGCTGAAATCTTTGAAGAAATTCGCGAGAAAACTAAATCCTTACCCGGCGTATATGTGAGTGCGTCGGAGATGGAGACTGGGCCGCCGGTGGGTAAGGATATTCAGATACAGCTTTCATCCTCTGACCGTCAGGCCATGTATCGAGTGACTGATCAGGTTCGACAGTGGATTGCCGAGAATGTTGAGGGTCTCAGAGACCTGCAGGATACCCTGCCTCTGGCTGGCATCCAGTGGGAGATTGATGTGGATCGCTCCCGCGCAGCTATGCTTGGAGTCAATGTTGCCGAGGTAGGCAATATGGTACAGATGGTTACTGGTGGGGTTATGATCGGTGAATTTCGTCCCGATGATGCAGACGATGAGATTGAAATTCGCCTGCGTTATCCTGAGCAGGATCGACAGCTAGCCTCCATTGATGGTTTAAGAGTGAATACACCTGGCGGGGCGGTGCCAATAGGAAGTTTTAGTCAGCGAGTTGCCAAGCCTCGGGTGGATGCTATCCAGCGTATAGATATGGCTGAGACGGTGTTTATTCTGGCTAACTCCAAAGAGGGTTACCTGCCCGATGACCAGACTCGGCAGATTGCTGAATGGCTGGCTACCCAGAGCTTTGATTCAGAGGTCAATATTGTTTTCCGCGGTGCCAATGAAGAGCAGGCCAAGGCAGCTGAGTTTCTGTCTACCGCGTTTTCCCTGGCCATGTCAGTGATGTTAATTATGCTGGTGATGCAATTTAATAGCTTTTACCAGGCAGGGCTTATTCTGTTCTCTGTGGTGATGTCTACGGCAGGCGTGCTATTGGGGCTACTTATCGCTCAGGCGACATTCAGTACCATTTTGACTGGCGTGGGTATTGTGGCCCTGGCTGGTATTGTGGTGAATAATAATATTGTTCTGATCGACACCTATAACTATTTGCGGCGCAGCAACAGCCAGCTAACCGCTGCAGAGGCCGTTTACAATGCGGCAAAATCCCGCTTCAGACCTGTGATGCTGACCAGTATTACCACCATTGTTGGTCTGTTACCCCTGGCCAACGGACTGAGTATTGATCTGGTAAACCGCAGCTTTACTTTAGGTGGCATGGTTGCATCCTGGTGGCAGCCGCTGGCCAGTGCCATTGTCAATGGTCTGTTGGTATCCACTGTACTCACGTTATTACTGACGCCCGCTATGCTGCTGCTGCCCGGCACAGTCTCCAAACGCCTTGGTTTTAGAGTGGCTGATCACCAGTTTGAAGATGAAGGGGCTTGATCAGACTAGTCAAAGCAGGGCCAGGGTCAGTGTCAGAAGGCTAGACCGGCAAAAGGCTCAGCTGTGAGAAAGATTATCCACTGCGACTGCGACTGTTTCTACGCCGCAGTGGAAATGCGCGACGATCCCAGCCTTGTTAATTTGCCCATTGCCATAGGTGGCAAATCTGACCGCCGCGGCGTAATTGCCACTTGTAACTACAAGGCGCGACAGTTCGGTGTGCGCTCGGCCATGCCTACGGGCCAGGCCCTCAAACTCTGCCCCGATCTGGTAGTTATCCCGGGTACCATGGCCAAGTACCGAGAGGCCGCCCAGCAAATCCGCCAGATCTTTTATCGTTACACTGATAAGGTTGAGCCCCTTTCGCTGGACGAGGCCTATCTGGATGTCACCCAATGCACCGAATGTCATGGCAGCGCCACCCTAATTGCCGAGGAAATTCGCCAGGTAATTTCCCGAGAGGTGGGAGTTACGGCTTCGGCAGGCATAGCCCCCAATAAGTTTCTGGCCAAGGTGGCCAGCGATCTCAATAAACCCGATGGTCAGTTTGTTATTACTCCGGAAAACGTCGAGAGTTTTGTTGAAAAGCTGGAGGTGAAGCATATTTTCGGTGTGGGTAAGGTCACCAATGAGAAACTGCGGCGCCTGGGTATAGTTACCTGCGGCGATCTGCAGCAGCGCTCACTGGTTGAGTTGGTCGATAAATTTGGAGTCTTTGGCAAGCGTCTTCACGACCTGAGCTTTGGGCGCGATGAGCGCGAGGTCAATGCTAATAGTCGTCGCAAATCTCTGAGCGTGGAGCACACCTATTCTGATGACTTGCAGGATATTGATGCCTGCAAGGGCAAACTGGCTGGTCTATTGATTGAGTTGCGCGGCCGTTTGCGCCGTATAGACAAAGACTACCTGGTGACCAAGCAATTTATCAAGATGAAATTTAATGATTTCACCACCACTACGGTCGAGCGGCAGATGGTTCCTGGGTTGCCTGCAGACAGTTTCGACCAGCTCTGTGATCAAGCCTGGGAGAGAGGAAGTCGCCCGGTACGGCTACTGGGCATAGGTGTGCGGTTTGTAGATACCAGAGAGCAGCAGAGTGCCATGCAGTTGGAGCTGTTTCCATAACAGAAAAATCTGCCGTATTTGCTTATCTAAACGGCTTTGATAGACTAATTCGTTGGCATTGAGATTAAATAATTACTGAGATGACTAGCTCTAAACAATCACTGCGCAAAGAGCTTCGCCGGAAAACCGAGGAGTTTTTGTCTCGCGGTGGTGAGATAAAACAGCACAATGCGGGCGAAACCGGCGAACCCGCTGACAGGCCCAGAGCCAGGTCAGTGTTTGTCACTGCGCAGCCACGTCAGACCAGAACCTATGTCAACGAAGCAGTGAGTGCGCTCGATAACCGCAAGAAACCCAAGAAGCCTGAAGCCACCAAAAAGGCTAGCAAGCGACCAAAGAAAAAAATAATCTACGATGACTTTGGCGAACCTCTGCGCGAGGTATGGAGCGAGGAATAAATTCTCTCTCAGTATCTAGCCGCCAGCCTCTAAGTAATATCCTCACCCCGAGCCTGTTTGTCCGCGTGATAGCTAGAGCGCACCAGCGGTCCGCAGGCGGCCTGGGTAAAACCTATACTCTCTGCATAGGCACTGTACTCGGCAAATTCATCCGGGTGCACAAAACGCGCTACAGGTAGGTGATTGGTGGAGGGCTGCAGATATTGACCGACGGTCAGCATATCCACGTCATGTTCACGCAAATCGTCCAGAGTGCGCAGTAGCTCGTCCTTGGTTTCGCCCAGACCCACCATCAAGCCTGATTTGGTTGGTACGCTGGGGTTCAGTGCTTTGTACTCTTTGAGCAGCTTAAGTGACCATTGATAGTTGGCTCCAGGTCTCGCCTCGCGGTAGAGCCTGGGGACAGTTTCCATATTGTGATTGAATACATCCGGAGCAGTGGTAGTCAGAATCTCCAGTGCAGGGGCCATGCGACCGCGAAAGTCAGGTACCAGTACCTCGACTCTAAGGTCCGGTGACAGCAGACGCGCCTCACGGATACAGTCGGCAAAATGCTGGGCACCGCCGTCGCGCAGGTCATCGCGATCAACTGAGGTGATTACCACATAGCTAAGGCCCATTTGCTCAATGGCTCGGGCCAGATTAGTCGGCTCATCTACATCCAGTGGATTGGGTTTACCATGGCCTACATCGCAGAACGGACAGCGTCTGGTGCATATCTCACCCATAATCATAAAGGTGGCCGTGCCATGGCTAAAGCACTCGTGAAGATTGGGGCAGGCGGCCTCTTCACAGACGGTAGCCATTTTGTGCTCACGAAGAATATCTTTGATCTTCTGTACCTTGGGCGAGGCTGATAGACGGATACGCATCCACTCTGGCTTGCGCTGAATGGTTTCGGTGGGAATCACCTTGACCGGAATACGCTCAACCTTATCGGCACTGCGCAGCTTTTCACCCTGCTGCAGTCTGCGGGTTCGCTTAGGTGGTGTAACGGACTCAGTGCTCATAGTTTTCTCTTTCAGCCCTATTATTTACTGCAGTGTCGCCACTGCCAATACAATGCTTATTATAGCCAAGTCCATGGGTAAGACATTGGGCTAGTTTTTCTGTAACCTGCGCCATGCTGGGTGGCTGGTCCACCAGATCCTGCAGCTGAGTCATGGCAACGCCTAGCCCACAGGGATTGATACAGTCCCAGGGCGCCATATCCATAGCTACATTAAAGTTTAAACCATGGTAGCTGCGTCCCTTGCGGATGCGCAGCCCCAGAGAGGCAATTTTTTCACCGCTATCTATGTATACGCCTGGCGCCTCTCGACGTGGGCTGGCACTGATATTCCAATGTGCGAGCGTATCCACCAGGGCCTGCTCAATCAGACTGACCAGATCCCGCACGCCAATTTTTAGACGTTTGAGATCTACCAGCACATAGGCCGTGATCTGACCTGGGCCATGATAGGTAACATGACCACCGCGGTCACTCTGCACCACGGGTATAGCGCCGGGGTTAAGAATATATTCTTCTTTGCCAGCCTGTCCCTGAGTAAAAACTGGCTGGTGTTCAAGGAACCAGATCTCATCACTGCTGGCCTCATTGCGCTGCTCATTGAATGCCTTCATGGCGGCAAAACACTGGTTGTATTCGCAGACCCCCAGGTGGCGAATAATCAGCGGAGACTGCACAGGCTCAGTCATGGTTACAAAACCATCTTAACCAAATCACTCGTCTTTAAATCGGCAAAAATAGCCTCTAATTGAGGTTTGCCTGTAGCCGTGATCACCAGAGTGATGGATTGCCAGCGACCTTTGCTGCTGTCGCGGACAGTGATTTTACTGCGGTCAAAACCCGGGGCATGAGTATCCATCACCCGTATCACGTGCTCATGGAGCTCCAACTGGGCCTCACCCATCACCTTAATGGGATAGTCGCAGGGGAATTCTATTTTTGGTGCTTCTTGTTCAGTCACAATTTAGTGCTCAGGACATCAGATCAGTAAAAAATAAAATAATCCAGTCAAACAGCCTGGACATCAGGCCAGATTGTTCAATATCTACCTGCGCCACCAGAGGCACGTCTATCAGAACTTTATCATCCAGAGAGACCTGCAAGCGACCCAGCTCCTGCCCTTGATAAATTGGTGCTTCAATTTGCTCGTCTACCAAAATATTAGCAGCCAGATTTTTCTGCGAGCCCCTGGGGAAAGTAAGGGTTACGTCTTCGGCAATCGTCAGGTTTAAAAATTCCTGTTGACCGTACCACACCTTGGTATTTTCTTTGATCAGATCGCCTGCCGAGTAAATCACCTTGGTATCGTAGTTGCGGAACCCATAGGAGAGCAATTTTTGCGATTCTTTGGCTCTGGATGCGTCATTGTTGGTGCCAAGTACCACGGAAATTAAGCGCATATCGCGACGCTGAGCAGAGGCCACTAGACAGTAGCCCGCGGCCTCGGTGTAGCCAGTCTTTAGGCCATCAACACTGGTATCACGCCAAAGCAAACGATTGCGATTGGGCTGGTTGATATTGTTGTGCTCAAAATATTTCTTTGAATAGATGCTGTAGTATCCCGGGTGTTCGCGAATAATGGCCCGGGCAAGCAGAGATAAATCTCTGGCTGTGGTCAGCATCCCCTCTGCGGGCAGCCCAGTGGAATTGAGATAGGTGGTATTGTTCATGCCCAACAACTCGGCCTGACGATTCATGGTGTCTGAAAATGAATCTTCATCACCGCTGATATATTCGGCGAGGGCGATGGATGCATCATTGCCGGACTGGATAATCACCCCGTGCATAAGATCCAGTACCGAGACTTCAGATCTAGGGCTCAAAAACATCGTCGAGCCATCAGTTTTTGCACCTCCCAGTTCCCAGGCATTGTCGCTGATGCGCACCAAGCTCTGCTCCTCAATACGCCCAGCTTCAATCTCATTAGACACTATATAGGTGGTCATCATCTTGGCTAAACTGGCGGGCGGTAACTGCTGATCAGCATTATGTTCCGCCAACACCCGACCAGTCTCTGCATCTACCAGTATCCAGGCTTTAGCGGCCAACTCGGGCTGCGCGGGAATCAATTTTTGCGCCTGGGCAACAGAAATATTGAGCAGGCAGAGACAGAACACTAAAGAGTACAGCAGCCGTTGTTTAAGCATGTTGATGTCACCAAAAAGTCGAAAAATAATTGCCGCGTAGTTTACCACCACAGGAGGGCTTATGCGCGCTCTATAGAGGCAGATAGTAGGATGCCGTTTAATGGTTAACCATAAACCCCGTGACATTGGCCGACTGTTTAAGGACCTGCTTGATTAACTGCAACTCCAGTTGGTCGCTGATTGGGCCGATCCAGACTTTATAGAGAAGATCTCGTTGTTGAACCAGAATAGGGTGGCTGGTGTAACCGCGAATTTTTTTCTGCAGTATCTGGGCCTGCTGCAATTGATCAAAGGCCCCCACCTGCAAATAGCGCCCCTGATTAAGTGGCGGAATTGTCGGGCCGGTCTCTGTCTGGGCTGCGGTTTGAGTCACAGCTTTTGGCTCGGCAGGAGGCTCGGGCCTGTCCAGACTGCCAGAGAGGTCTATGGTTTCGACCAGCACCTCGGCAGTACCAGTATCAGCAAACCCCAGTTTTAATGCAGCCACATAGGACAGATCTATAATACGGGGCCCATGGAAGGGACCGCGATCATTGATGCGCACAATAATTGAGCGTTTATTACCTCTGTGGGTCACTCTGACATAGGTGGGTATGGGCAGTGTCTTATGGGCTGCTGTCATCGCATACATGTCATACACCTCACCATTGGAGGTTTTACGACCATGAAATTTTTTGCCATACCAGGATGCTACCCCTTGCTCGCGATAATCTTTATTGCTGGGAAGCACAAAATAGGTTTTGCCAAATACTGTGTAGGGGCTTTTGTTACCGGCTTTGGTGATGGGCTCTGCCTTGGGAACGGGATCTTTGATATTGCTGGTATCTACCGGAACACCGGGACCATCTTGTGGCTCCGGAGCAATTAGAGGTACAGCGGCACAGCCTGTCAGAGCAAGGCAGGCAACAAGACTAATCGCCAGTAGTGAAGTTAAATTATTAGCAGGTTTGTGTTGAGGCACAGCGCTGGGTCCGAATAATTTCACTGAGTTGATAAACCGCCATAGCGTACTTGGTGCGGGGGTTATATCTGCCAATCACATAGAAATTATGCAGCCCAAGCCAGTATTCGTCACCGTACTTCGCGGTAAAGCGCATCGGGAAAGCAGTGCTGTCTGCGGCAAACTTTTCGACCGGGTCGTAGCCCATGGCCTCGAGCTCGGCAATAGTCATGGTAGGGCGCTTCATTTTGTTGAGTCCCTCTTCACTGATAGAGCCATTGATATGGGCTCTGGTAGCTACTGGCTGATCTTTTTTCCAGCCGTGCTTGGTAAAATAGTTAGCCACGCTACCTATGGCATCTGTAGGGTTAGTCCAGATATCCGCAAAGCCATCGTCGTCAAAATCTACAGCGTAATTGCGATAGCTGTTTGGCATAAACTGCCCCCAGCCCATGGCGCCCGCATAGGAGCCCTTGAGCTCCAGGGGGTCCTGGTTCTGCTCTCTTGCCAGCAAAAACAGATGCTCCAACTGAATGGTAAAAAACTTTTTGCGCGAATCGCGTTTTTCGGTATAGGTATAGTAATCAAAGGCCAGCGTGGTCAGTGCATCAATCACTTTGTAGCTGCCGGTGTTGCGACCATAGTTGGTTTCAACGCCAATAATGCTGACAATAATTGCCGGGTCGACTCCAAACTCAAGCTCTGCGCGCTCCAATGTCTCGCGGTTCTCTCGCCAAAACTGCAGTCCTCTATCGATACGCAGGTCCGAGATAAAGTGCTTTCTGTATTCGAACCAGGGTTTTACCTTTTCGGCGGGGCGGCTCATGGCTTTGACGATTGAGCTCTGGTGTTTGGCATAGGACAGCCAGCCAATAATTTCTGCGCGCTCGAAACTGTGCTTGGATACCATGGTTTCTACAAAGGCAGCAGCTTCAGGATGCTCTGAGTAGTCGGCAAATGACAGTGATGCGTACAGGCTAATACAGGCTATCAATAGGGTTTTCGTCAATCTTCTCAAAGCTCCATCCTAATTCGTTTCGGTTCTGTGCTGATGGCCATCAGGATACCAAATCCTAGAAATAGTGCGACCACCGAAGTGCCGCCATAGCTAATTAATGGCAGAGGTACGCCAACTACAGGCAAAATCCCTGACACCATGCTCATATTGACGAAAATATAGATAAAAAATGTCAGTCCCAGACTGCCGGCTATCAGTCTGCCAAACTGAGATTGTGAGTTCAGAGCAATAAGCAGGCAGCGACCAACAAATACAAAGTAAACGGCACAGAGGCAGAGAACACCGATCAGACCAAACTCTTCTGCCAGTACTGCAATAATAAAATCGGTGTGACTCTCGGGCAAAAAGTTTAGCTGTGACTGAGTGCCCTGCATCCAGCCTTTGCCGGCCAATCCACCTGAGCCAATAGCCGTGGTGGACTGAATAATATTCCAGCCAGCGCCCAATTTATCGTCCTCTGGCGACAGCAATGTCAGCACGCGCTGTTTTTGGTAGTCGCGCATTACAAAAATCCAGAACGAAGGTATGGCAGCCATCAATAACAAAAACGCAGAAATCAGATAGCGTTTGCCCAGGCCGGCTAAAAACAGCACAAAGAAGCCGGAGATAAATACCAAAATTGCCGTCCCCAGATCGGGTTGATTCATAATCAACACCACAGGTATCAGTATTAGCGTAAGAGAGATAACAATATGCTGAAACGAGGGTGGAATATAGCGCTTGCCTAAAAATGCCGACACCATCATTGGCACGGCAACTTTCATCAGCTCCGAGGGCTGAAACCTGGTGATGCCTAAATCCAGCCAGCGCTGGGCTCCCTTGGCGCCCACCCCAAAAAACATAACAGCCACCAGTGACAGCAGGCCAATAATATAAAACATAATTGCCCAGCGCTCCCAAAAACGCACTGGAAACTGTGCCACAGTAATCATGGCTACAAACCCAATCAACATAAACACAGCCTGGCGCTTAACAAAATACAGGTTCTGCCCACTGGCGCTATAGAGTACAAACAGCCCACCTAGACAGAGGACTATCAATATCAACAGCAGAGGGATATCCAGATGCATAGAGCGAAGGCGACGACGGTCTCCTCCGGGGCTATGTATGCGTCTGACAAAGTCATCTCTATGCATTTATCCGCCTTCTCCCTGGGAGAGAGATTCGGCCGCGATCAACTGCGCCTCTGCAGGTGGTCGCGATTTCATATAGGTGTCAATTACCTGTCGTGCAATGGGCGCGGCGGCGGAACTACCATGTTCGCCATTTTCAACAATCAGGCCTATAGCAATCTGAGGATCGTCCATAGGAGCAAAGGCGACAAATAGTGCATGGTCCCATTTTCTTTTATCTATCTTTGAGCTGTCGTACTCCTCCTCGGCATCAATGCTGATTACCTGTGCTGTGCCAGTCTTGCCGGCAATTTCATAATCGAGGCCAGCACTGATACCTTTGGCAGTGCCCTGAGGGGAGTGCACCACATCGCGCATAGCCCCATGCACATAGTCCCAGTAGTCGTTATCAATCTCCAGGTCAACAATATCGGCAACCTCAGTCTCCACAGGAACTCCATTGATTGACTGCACCAGCATAGGCTTAATCATTTTGCCCCTGGAGGCAATGCGTGCCGTCATAACCGCAAGTTGCAATGGTGTTGCCAGCATAAAGCCCTGACCTATGCTGACATTGATGGTGTCACCGTTAAACCAGGCCTCCTGTCGAGTTTCTTGTTTCCAGCTTCTCGAGGGCATAATGCCGGGGCGCTCACCGGGTAAATCTATGCCGGTAATACTGCCCAGACCAAATATTTCACTGTAGCTTGATAGCAGGTCGATGCCAGTTTTGACGCTCATCTTATAGAAGTACACATCACAGGACTCGATAATGGCCTCAGCCAGATCTACTCCCTCTCCATGGCCGCCGCGCTTGGAGTTGTGGTCACGCCAGGGACGTTCAATACCCTCCATAAAGAAGTAGCCAGGGTCGTTGATGGTGTAATCCATGGTGATGGTGTTGCTGTGCAGCCCAATCAAACCAAATAGTGGTTTAATGGTTGACCCCGGAGGGTACTGGCCACGAATGGCACGGTCAAACATGGGGCGATCAGTAGAATTGATCAACTGATTGTAGTTTTTCTGGCTGATACCGGAAACGAATAGATTGGGGTCGTAGCTGGGGGCGCTGACAATACTTAGTATGCCGCCGGTTTTAACATCTATGGCCACCAGCGCACCGCGCTCACCTGCGAAAGCATCGTAGGCCACTTTCTGCAGCCGGCTGTCCAGGTGCAGAGTGAGACTGTCTCCGGGGGTGGCGCCAACGCTATCCAGAATACGCATAACCCGGCCGCGGGCATTGGTCTCAACATTTTCGCTGCCGACGGTGCCCAGCAACTGATCCTCATAATACTTTTCGATGCCAATCTTACCTATAGAGTCTGTGCCGCTGTAGGCAATTGAATCTATACTCTGGCTCTCGCGCTCATTAATGCGTCCCACATAACCTATAACATGGGCGAAGAGTTCGCGACTGGGATAAGAGCGAGTGAGACGCGCGGTGATCTCTGCGCCCTGCAGACTAAAACCATTGACAGCCAGAATACCCCGCTCCTCTTCTGTGAGATTGTACTTGAGCGGAGTTTGCTCAAAGGGCTTGCGGCGTTTTAGTCGTTTGCGAAAGCGCTTGCGATCCTCATCCGAGATATCTATCAGCTCCGCCACCTTAGCCAGCAGGTTATCCAGATTCTCGGATCTCTCGCGAACTATGGTCAGGTTGTAAGTAGGTAGATTGTCTGCCAGCAGTTGGCCGTTGCGATCATAAATTAGACCCCGGGAGGGAGCGGCGGGCCTTACATGTACTCGGTTATTGTCTGAGTGAGTGGCGAAGTTTTGATAGCGATTGATCTGCAGATCAAAATACCTGGCGATAATAACGATAGCCATAACAGCAACAACTATAGCTGTTACAAGCAGCCTGCCGGCAAAGATTCTTCGCTCCCGAACCGGGTCTGTAAAGGCAGCGTCATGTATCATTATTAGTTATCCATGGTCTAGCTGCGATGATACGGGTGATTAGCGGTAATAGTCCATGCCCTGTAGAGCTGTTCCATCAGCACAATTCTTACCAGTGGATGGGGCAGTGTCAGATCAGACAGCGACCAGCGCATATTGGCCCTTTGTAGACAGCTTTTAGAGAGTCCGTCCGGACCACCAATCAGCAGGCATATATCCTGCCCATTCATCTGCCACTGACTGAGGTTTTGCGCCAGTTTTTCTGTGCTCAGGGGCTTGCCCAATACATCCAGAGCCACCACAAAGTCGCGCTCGCCAATGGCTTTGAGCAGTCCCTGGCTCTCGCTCTCAATGGCTTTCTCAGGCGGCTGATTTTTACCTCTGGTGCCAAGTGGTATCTCAATAGTTTGCAGGCGCAGCTCCGGTGGCATGCGCTTGCCATATTCGTGACAGCCAGACTCTACCCAGTCCGGCATGCGGGTACCCACTGCCAGCAGCTTGAGCTTCATAGGGCCCTGTTACAGATCCTGCTCTGGAGCGCCGAGGATAACATCATCATTTCCGGAGCCATCTTCGGGCAGATCTCCGGGGCGCAGAGTCCAGAGGCGCTCGAGATCGTAGAACTCGCGTGTGGCAGGCAGCATGATGTGAACAATCACATCACCAAAGTCCACTAGAATCCACTCTGAGGTATCGTCACCCTCAACGCCAATAAGCTCATAACCGGCTTTTTTGGCATCCACCACCACACTGGTAGCCAGAGACTTTACCTGGCGGTTGGAATTACCTGTGGCAACTACCATGGTATCCATCATGCCGGTCAGTTCACGCACATCAATGGCATTAATGTTGGTAGCTTTAACCTCTTCGAGGGCGTTGATAACAATATCTTTCAGGGCTTGCGTCATAGCAAATAGTTACTCGTATAGATGATGTTGTTGAATATAATCGACCACTGCATCAGGGGTCATAAACTGTATATTTTTGCCCTCCGCTACCTTGCGGCGAATCTCAGTTGAGGACAGGTCCAGCATAGTCAGCTCACAAAAGTGGATAGAGCCAGCAGACGATCTTTGCAGCATATCCAGGTCTTCACAGAGATGGCTGTCAATCCAGTCAGCCAGCAGGCCTGACTCAGGCCGCCCACAGTCAGGTCTTGAAGACACCACAATATGGCAGTGATCCAGCAGCTCCTGCCAGCGTTGCCAGCTGTCCAGCTTTGCCAGTGCATCCATGCCTATGCAGAAAAATAAGGGCTGATCAGGGCCAATTTGCTGTCGTACCTGGATCAGTGTATCAATGCTGTAACTGGGTTCAGCACGCTGCAGCTCTAAATCGTCGGCTACCAGCAGTGACTGGTGGGCAAGGGCTGCACGCAGCATCGCCAGACGCTGCAGGGCGCTGGCCTGGGGCGCGCCGCGATGGGGTGGAAATGCACAGGGCAGCATGCGCATACAGCTGACTTGCAGCATCTCAGCAAGCTCTGTGGCAATTCTCAGATGGCCTGTATGCACCGGATTAAAGGTGCCACCAAACAGCGCGACCGCCATATTATTGACGGATCTGCCCGTCGCCAAAAACCACCCATTTCTGGCTGGTCAGGCCCTCCAGGCCCACTGGGCCGCGGGCATGAATTTTGTCAGTGGAGATACCAATCTCGGCCCCCAAACCATATTCAAAACCATCGGCAAAACGGGTCGAGGCATTAATCATCACTGAGCTGGAATCCACCTCGGCAATAAAACGTCTGCCGCGGTTAAAGTCTTCAGTAACTATAGACTCAGTGTGTTGGGAGCTGTATTTGTTGATATGGTCAATGGCTTCATCCAGTCCAGAGACAATTTTGATTGACAATATAGGAGCCAGATACTCTTCGCCCCAGTCCTCCTCAGTGGCCTCAATAATCGTCTCGAGAATAGCCCGGGATCTGTCGCAACCGCGCAGTTCAACATTTTTCTCAGCATAGACCTTTGCCAGTTCAGGCAAAAACTTATCCGCAACTGGCTCAGCAATCAGCAGTGACTCCATGGCATTGCACACGCCATAGCGATGTGTCTTGGCGTTATCGGCAATAGCCAGAGCTTTTTTCAAGTCAGCGCGATCATCCACATACAGGTGGCAGTTGCCATCCAGATGTTTGATCACGGGCACTCTGGCGTCGTTGCTGATACGCTCAATCAAGCCCTTACCACCCCGGGGCACAATGACATCCACATAGTCGGACATGGTAATCAGCTCACCCACCGCAGCGCGGTCAGTGGTATTGATCACCTGAACAGCGCTTTCAGGCAGGCCAGCATCGGCTAAACCATGGGCAATACAGGCGGCAATCGCCTGATTTGACAGAATTGCTTCGCTGCCACCGCGCAAAATAGTGGCATTGCCTGATTTCAGGCACAGGCTGGCAGCATCTATGGTCACATTGGGACGGGACTCATAAATAATGCCAATGACGCCCAGAGGCACGCGCATTTTACCTAGCTGGATACCACTGGGGCGGAAGCCCATATCGGTGATTTCACCAATCGGATCCTGCAGGGCAGCAACCTGATTAAGGCCTTCAATCATGCCGTCAATGCGCTCGTCATTAAGTTCCAGGCGATCCAGCAGTGCGGCATCCAGATTGTTGCTGCGGCCATTTTCCATATCTACAGCATTGGCGGCCAAAAGATTGTGGCGACCATCGTTCAACCTGCGGGCAATGGCCAACAGTGCATTATTTTTCACCGCAGTTCCGGCACGGGCCAGTACGCGAGAAGACTCTCGAGCTGCCATACCAAGATCCTGCATATAGGCTGTAATATCCATAGATAAATCTTAACTGTTCACATAGCTTGATCAATAATTATCAAGCAATTAAAAAACCGCCATTATACGGTCTGTGCGGTCATAATTCCCTATTTTCAGCGGTATAGGGTCATTTTCCGCCACAGCTCCGTATACAGCATTACTAATTGCCAAGGAATATCCCCTGAACAGCTTTATCTCTCTGCTGCAAAGTCACCCTGATTGGCTGGTATTAACCGGAGCCGGAGTCAGTGCCGAGTCTGGTGTGCCCACCTATCGCGATAGCGAGGGTCAGTGGCAGCGCAAACAACCGGTGACCCATCAGGAATTTATGGCAGACCACAGCTCAAGGCAGCGGTTTTGGTCGCGCAATATGGTCGGTTGGCGCTTTATGGTGGAGGCCCAGCCCAATAACGCCCATCAGGCACTGGTGCAACTGGAGCAGCTGGGGGTGATTTCCTGTCTGGTTACACAAAATGTCGATGGTCTGCACCAGCGCGCTGGCAGTCGCAATGTGATTGATCTCCACGGCCGAGTAGATACATTGTCCTGTATGGCATGTGGCATGCAGTATCTCCGGGCACCACTTCAGATCTGGCTGGTGGATCACAACCCCGAATATGCCTTGCTGGCGGGGGGCATAGCCCCGGATGGAGATGCGGATATAGACCATCTGGATTATTCCAGCATGGAGATTCCAGACTGCCAGCACTGTGGCGGTATTATTAAGCCAAATGCGGTGTTTTATGGCGACTCAATCCCCAAACAGCGGGTGACCCAGGCCGAGCAGGCCATGCAGGGCGCGGCGGGTTTGCTGGTGGTGGGTTCATCATTGATGACATATTCGGGCTACCGCTTTTGCCTCTGGGCGCAGCGCCAGGGCAAGCCGATACTGCTGCTAAATGATGGCAAAACCAGAGCGGACGAAATAGCCAGCGCCAAAATGGGTGGCTCCTGCTCAACTGCACTGCAAGCCTGGATAGATGCTTTGGGATAGATTGGGATGGTTACCCCAGTTAAAGATACTTGCTCACCACATCCGCCAGGGCCTTAAGGTGGGCCGGATCGTCATTTAAGCAGAGAATATAGTGAAACTGCTCGCCGCCATGTTCGATAAAGCTCTCCCGCGCTTCCATATTGATCTCCTCAATGGTCTCAAGACAGTCAGAGGAGAATCCGGGGCAAATCACCGCCACATGTTTGACCCCATCGGCGGGCATGGCTTCCAGGGTTTTGTCCGTATAGGGCTGCAGCCAGGGTTCGCGACCAAAGCGCGACTGAAAAGTGGTCATAACCTGGTCTTCCTCCCAGCCTAATTGCTCGCGCACCAATCTGGTAGTCTGATGACAGAAGCAATGGTACGGATCGCCCTTGTTAAGGTATTTCTGCGGTGTGCCATGGTAGGAAAACATCAGCTTATCGGGCTGGCCATGCTCAGCAATATGCTTGCGAATAGTGCCGCACAGGGCGTCGATATAAAGTTTGGATTGCTGATAGCCGCCAATAAAATGCAACTCCGGCACCCAGCGGGTTTTGGTAAAGGTCTGGGCTACGGCATCAAAGGTGGAACCAGTGGTAGCGCCAGAATACTGAGGGTACAGGGGCAGCACAGTAATATTGCGAACGTTCTGCGCAGTTAACTCAGCAATGGCAGACTCCATAGAGGGGTTGCCATAGCGCATCCCCAGTGCCACTGGCACATCACGCTTAAATTTTTTGTCGAGAATCTTCTTTACTCCAGCAACCTGATTGCTGCTGTGCACCATTAATGGCGAACCACCCTCAGACCAGACGCTGGCATACAGCTTGGCCGAGCGGCGCGGGCGAATGCGCAGAATAATCAGGTTGAGAATCATCCACCAAAGCAGGCGCGGCACTTCAACAACCCTGGGGTCACTGAGAAACTCTTTCAGATAGCGACGCAATTCAGCAGTTTTGGGGGCGTCGGGGGTGCCCAGATTGCACAGCAGTACACCAGTTTGAGGCGAAGGCCCTTGGTGGTCGTAATCTGTCTGGCCTTGGTACTTCATGGTACTGCTCCTGAACAACGGTTGGGCGAATAAGGGCCAGACAATACTGCACCGGACCTAAATCACCAAATTTTTATTATCTGATCTGGCGTAACTATACGCTGGGTAGAAGAGGCTAGATTGTCTGTAAACAACAGAGCCGGCCTAGATAAAAGCTGACCCTTAACCCCGGCAAGGCTATAATGCGCGACTTTTAACGGCAGTCAGAAAAATCATGAGTCAATCAGCCTCAGACCGGCGCACCTTTGCGATTATCTCTCACCCGGATGCGGGTAAAACTACCATCACTGAAAAGCTGTTGCTACTGGGCAATCTGATTCAGGTGGCAGGCACCGTAAAGGGTCGCAAAAGTGATCGTCACGCCACCTCTGACTGGATGGCCATGGAAAAAGAACGGGGCATCTCGGTGACCTCATCTGTGATGCAGTTTCCCTACAACGACTGCATGGTTAATCTGCTGGATACCCCGGGTCACGAGGACTTTTCTGAGGATACCTACCGCACTCTGACTGCGGTGGATTCATCCTTGATGGTGATCGACGGGGCCAAAGGCGTGGAAGATCGCACCATTAAACTGATGGATGTGTGTCGTTTGCGGGATACGCCAATTTTGTCCTTTGTTAATAAAATGGACCGGGATATTCGCGATCCCATCGATTTGCTGGACGAGATTGAAGAGGTGTTGAAAATTAAAGCGGCACCGATTAACTGGCCCATAGGTATGGGCCGCGAATTTCGCGGTGTGTACAACTTTTATACAGATACCATCCATGTCTATGTGCAGGGCAAGGGCCACACTCTGATGGATGATATTCAGGTTGCAGGCCTGGAATCACCAGAGGCCCGAGAGGCCCTGGGCGACTATGCCGATGATGTGATTGAAGAGCTGGAGCTGGTCAAAGGTGCCACCAATCTTTTTGATATGGACGAGTTTCTATCGGGCAAACTGGCGCCAGTATTTTTTGGCACTGCTCTGGGTAACTTTGGTATCCGCGAGATGCTGGATGATTTTGTGCGCTGGGCTCCGGCCCCGCAGCCGCGCCAGACATTGGAGCGGGAAGTGGTGGCCTCAGAGGATAAATTTAGCGGCTTTGTATTTAAGATCCAGGCCAATATGGACCCCAAACACAGAGATCGTATTGCTTTTATGCGTATCTGCTCGGGTAAATATACCAAGGGCATGAAAATGAAGCATGTGCGCACCGGCAAAGATGTGCGTATCTCTGATGCTTTCAGTTTTAAAGCCGGTGAGCGTATTTCCGTGGAAGAGGCAGTGGCCGGAGATATTATTGGTCTGCACAATCATGGCTCAATTCAGATTGGCGATACCTTCACTGAGGGCGAGGCTCTAAAGTTCAGTGGTATTCCCCACTTTGCGCCGGAACTGTTTAAACGTATCCGTCTCAAGGACCCGCTGAAAGCCAAGCAGCTGCAAAATGGTATTCGCCAGCTGTCAGAGGAGGGCAGCACCCAGGTGTTTTTCCCCTTCCGCAATAACGATATTATTGTCGGCGCAGTGGGCCAGCTGCAGTTCGACGTTGTGGCTTACCGGCTCAAAGAAGAATATGGTGTCGAAGCTATTTATGAACCGATCAATGTGCACACAGCGCGCTGGACTGAAAGCGATGACCCGAAAATTCTGGAGGCTTTCCGCATTAAAGCGGAGGAGAATCTGGCCATGGATGGTGGGGGCCATCTCACCTACCTAGCGCCCACCAGAGTCAATCTCTCTCTGGCGGAAGAGCGCCATCCAGATATTAATTTTCGAGCGACCAGAGAGCACTAACTGCCATTTGGCCTGTGCTCCCTGACAATAAACTATAAAAAGAGAAGTTGCAGCTATGAATAGAGCAGTGATCCCAGTCTCTCAGGAACAGGTACCAGAGCATTTGCGCACTAATCGCAGTGCTTTCACGCGCTGGTTTGGGCGTACATTCTATCGCGCCATAGGTTGGAACCTGGAGGGTTCAATCGCCGATGCCGAGCGGGTGATGGTCGTGGCTGCACCCCACACCTCCAACTGGGATTTTGTCTTTGGTATCAGCGTGATTCTGGGTATTAATGCCCGCGTACGCTGGCTCGGCAAACATACTATTTTTAAATTTGGCGTCACTTGGTTTTTCCGCTGGCTTGGCGGTATACCGGTCAATCGCGCGCAGCCCGATGCGGTTATGGGTTATGTGGATGATGCGGTGGCCAAAGACAATGGCCTTATTCTGGTAGTGGCGCCAGAGGGGACAAGGAAAAAAGCGGAAAAATGGAAAACAGGCTTTTTGCGTATCGCCCAAAAAAATAACTGCGTCATTCAACTGGGTGCACTGGATTTCGGCAACAAACGTATCGTATTGGGCCCTGTATTTGAGCCCACAGGTGACAATGAAGCCGATATAGCCGCAATTATCGCGTATTATC
>JAYPYO010000030.1:0-25007 GCA_038135995.1 Porticoccaceae bacterium | reverse complement strand
TATGAAACGCATTGTTATCTGTGCCGATGGCACCTGGAACCGTCCCGAAAAAGACCCCGAAGACCAGCCCACCAATGTTTTAAAACTGGCCCGCGCCGTCAAGCCGCTGGCCAGTGATGGTATTGCCCAGCAGGTATTTTATGACTGGGGGCTGGGCTCCTATCACGATAGCGCTGTGGCCGGAACCACTGGTCGCGGTATTAGCAAAAATATTATGGATAACTACCGTTATCTGGTGCAGAACTATGCCCCTGGCGACGAGATCTATCTGTTTGGTTTTAGTCGTGGGTCCTACACAGTGCGCAGCCTCTGCGGTTTAATTAATAATTGCGGTATTCTTAAGCGCCCCGACGCGCGGCTGATTCAGACCGCCTTTGACCATTACAAAAAGCCAGGCCCAGGCTATGGGCCCAACAGTGCCAAATCTCGAGCCTTTCGGGCCAGCCATTCGCACCCCAACCGCAGCATCAAATTTGTTGGTGTCTGGGACACTGTGGGGGCATTGGGTATTCCGTTTTCATTTTTGGGTCTGCTCGATCGCGAGGATGAATTTTACGATACCAAAATGGGCGATAATATCTTGATTGCCCGTCATGCGCTGGCGATTGATGAGTTGCGCTCTGACTTTGAGCCGACCATCTGGCATGACCGCGAGCATATGAGTTTGCAGCAGGTGTGGTTTGCCGGGGTACATAGCAATATTGGTGGCAGCTACCCAGCAGATGCCGATGGAGCCGTTCTCTCAGATATACCATTGGACTGGTTGCGCAGAGAGGCTCGAGACGCGGGGCTGCAGTTAGAAGCCCATATGACTAAGGCTTTAAAGCCTGTGCCTACGGCAACACTGCATCAGTCGAGAAAGCATATTTTCCGCTCGAAACGACCCTATTATCGGCCCATTGATCATGGCAGGGGGCCAGTGCTGATTCACAGGTCAGTTAAACAGCGCTGGCAGGCTGATGCCACATACAGGCCCAAAAACCTAGTCGACTATTTGGCTGATCAGAAGGGTAAGTGGCCTAGTCTTGTAGGTTAAAGCAGCTTCTCGATAGATTTGGCCATATCAGCGGGTTTGGTGATACTACCAAAGCGGTCTACTACCTGGCCCTGGCGATCAACCAGAAATTTGGTGAAGTTCCACTTGATATTGTCATTGAAAAGTCCAGCTGCCTGAGAGGTCAGATGGCTGTACAGCGGGTGCCGCCCGGGACCATTGACATCAATTTTGCCCATCACCGGAAAGCTAAGCCCGTAATTCATCTGGCAGAATTCCTGAACCTCGGCATTGCTGCCCGGTTCCTGGCCGCGAAACTGATTGCAGGGCATGGCAATAATCTGCAGGCCGCGCTCTGCATAGCTGTCGTGTAACTTTTGCAGGCCCTCATACTGGGGAGTAAAACCACATTTGCTGGCGGTGTTAACAATCAGCATTACCTTGCCCTCATAGGCTTTTAATGACTGTTCATCTCCTGTGCTGGTGGGTACGCTAAATTCATATATTGAGCTGGCTTGGGACATTTTTAAGTGACTCTTTTTAATAATTAGTTATATTTTAAGGCGCTGGCTATTTAAAACAGTGTTCCGGCGCGGGAAAGGCGCCGCTGCGAACATCATTGCCATAGGCGATAATCGCCTCTTGAATGCTGCTGTTGTCTGCGAGGAAGTTCTTGGAAAACTTTGGCAGGCGCTGGGAGATGCCAAGCATATCCTGCAGTACCAGCACCTGTGCATCTGTATCCGGACCTGCCCCTATACCGATTACCGGAATAGTCAGTGCGGCGGATAGATCGCGGCCCAGTGAAGAGGGCACGCATTCCACTACAATCAGATCTGCCCCCGCTTCTTGCAGGATAACGGCCTCATCAATCATCTGCTGGGCGGCATCTTCCTCTTTGCCCTGTACTCTGTAACCACCCAGTTTGTGCACCGACTGGGGTGTTAAGCCCACGTGGCCACACACAGGTATACCGCGCTCGGTCAGCATATAGACGGTTTCTGCCAGCCATTCACCGCCCTCTAGTTTCACCATCTGGGCGCCGGCCTGCATCAGCACTGCGGCATTATCCATGGCCTGATTCTCTGTGGCATAGGACATAAAGGGCATATCGGTCATCAGCAATGTGCGGCTATTGCCACGCTTGACGATCTCGGTGTGATAGGCCATTTCATCAATGGTCACAGGAATTGTACTGTCGCGACCCTGGATTACATTGCCCAGAGAATCCCCCACAAGAGTAACCTCAATGCCAGCGGTTTCTATCAGCCGAGAAAAGGTGTAATCGTAGGCGGTGATAACCGCAAACTTGTCACCGGCGGCTTTCATGGCGTTGAGATTGCTAATAGTGGTAGTTTTCATGGCTGTCACAGACCTCAATCTGATCGCGGGATCGGTACGTTAATGGGTTTCGAGCATTATAACAAGTCGCCCCCCGGTTCTGTTAACCGGCCGATTGCAAAGGGTGCGGGTTGTAGTAATGGCGACCAGACTTAATCTGCAGTATATATTTGACTAGATTTTGATAGTCCATATTACCCTGGGCGAGATTAATTACCTCGGTGTTAACAATTAGCAGGGGGGTATCATCGTAATGGTAGAAGAACTGGGTGTAGGCATCATTAAGCTGTTGCAGATAGGCCTGCTCTATAGGCCGCTCAATCGCATTGCCGCGCATCTGTACACGGTCATACAGAGTATCTGTGGGTGCCTGCAAATAGATCACCAGATCTGGTTTGGGTAGATCTTCGATAATATTGTCGTATACCGTCTGGTAGAGATGATATTCATTGTCATCCAGGGTTATGCGAGCAAACAGCGGATCTTTTTCAATCAAAAAATCCGATACCCGCACCGGCTGAAAGATATCGCCCTGGCGCAGATCCTGGAGCTTGCGCATGCGCTGGAATAAGAAGTACAGCTGGGTGGGCAGTGCATTGCTGCGCCGGTCCTGATAAAAGCGCTCTAAAAAGGGATTTTCTTCTGCATCTTCGAGCAGGGTTTCATAGTTAAAAGATTCTGCCAGGCGCTTGGCTAAAGTAGTCTTGCCAATTCCGATTGGGCCTTCTATAGCTATATATCTGGGGATGGAGGCGTTTGTTAGATCAATATCCAGGTCGTTGATGGTAGCCTGTTGCACATGGGTCTCCGTTAACTAAAAAGCGACGGCAGTCTTGCCTACAATTTGACGATACCCTGCATGGAGCAGTTTGCCAATAGCTGACTTATATTTTCGCCATTTGGCAGGCAGAGATCCGCTGCCAGCTCACTGAGCGGGGCCAGAACAAAACCGCGCTCATGCATCCTGGGATGTGGCAGAGTCAAACGTGCGCTGTTTTCGATCAGCTGGTCATAGAGTAGAATATCCAGATCCAGAGTTCTGGCACCCCAGCGTACAGTGCGCACCCGGCCCTGCTGGTTTTCAATAGATTGCAGCAGATCTAGCAGATGCAGAGGGCTTAGCTGGGTTTCTAGCAGAGCTACGGCATTAATATAGTCTGGCTGTTGGCCTGGGCCTATGGCCGGGGTTTGATAAAAGCTGGATAGTTTGCGCACCGCAACCTGCTGATGTGCAGCCAGGCTGTCGATGGCCTGGGTTAACTGAGCGCTGGAGTCCAGTTGTTGGCCATCCACCAGGTTGGACAGATTGCTGCCAAGGCCTATATAAGCCAGCGCCATTAGTTGGTCTTGGGTTTTCTTGGTTTGCGCCGGCGGCGCTTGTTGCCACCCTGGTTCTGTGCGCTGGCCATCTTTTGCTGCTCGTCTTCGTCGAGTTCCTGGTATCTGGTCCACCAGTCGCCAAGACCCTCCAGGTTTTCCCCGGCCTGTTCGCGCAGCAACACAAAGTCGTAGGCAGCGCGAAAGCGCGGGTGTTCCGACAGACGTTTGGCACGCTGGCCGCCGCGTCGAGGCAGTAGCAGTTGCAGATCCCAAATCTCGCGCATGGGCATGGTAAAGCGCCGCGGTATGGCGGTAATGGATACCTGACGGGCAATCACTTCGCCGGCAGCCTTGTTAAGCGCATAGGCGGGCGAGTTGCCCTGTCCCTGATACTGTTTAGCCAGATGTTGAACCGAGGGCCACAGCAGAGCTGCATAGATAAACGCTGGCGTCACTCGCTTGTTGGCGCGAATGCGCAGGTCGGTATTGGTAAATGCCTGTTCGATCAGCTTGCTGGCGAGATTGTTGCGCTCTTTAAGCAGAGGGGCCAGCTGCGGAACCATATGATCAAACAGCCCGTATTCATGCAGCAGCCAAAATGTGGCTAGCCCCTGTCCACTCATAAACAGCTTGAGAGTTTCGTCAAACAGTCTGGGCGGGGATACATGGGAGAGGTCTGCCGCCAGTTTGCCCATGGGTTTTTCAGTGCTGCGCTCAATGGTGAAGCCTAATTTTGCCGCAAATCGCACCACCCGCAGCAGACGCACGGGGTCTTCTCTAAAACGTGTTGCCGGATCACCCATAATGCGAATGGTGCGGCTATTTATATCCTCAAGGCCGTCGGCAAAGTCGTGAATACTATTGTCACTGGGGTCATAGTAGAGGGCGTTAATGGTCAGATCGCGACGGCTGGCATCGTCACTAATCGAGCCGAAGACATTATCTCTGGTCAGCATACCTGTGTCGGTTTGCTGGCGGCGATTGCCCGAGGTGTTTTTATCCTGACCCGGTGTCGCGTTAGAGCGGAATGTGGTGACTTCAATCAGCTCGCGACTGAACTGCACATGCACAATCTGAAAGCGGCGGCCAATGATGCGCGCCCGTCTAAACAGCGGTTTAATCTCCGCAGGTTTGGCATTGGTCGCCACATCGAAATCTTTGGGTTTAAGGCCGAGTAGTAGATCCCGCACCGAGCCACCGACCACATAGGCCTCAAAACCATGCTCCTGTAAAATCTGCACGACCTTGCGCGCATCTCGGCTAATCATCTTGGGCGACAGAGAATGTTGCCCCGATGGAATTACGACCGCGTCACCAATCTCTTGTTGATGTTGGCCTCTTGCGAAGAAATTACTGATGCGTTTCAGCATGAACAGCTTGCCGGTGGAATAGAAAGAAGCGAAAGTTTAACAGAGGAAAAGCTATTACGGGAGCATTGCATGAACTAAAGCCGGTTAATAAAGCCGGTTAATTAGATAAAGCAGGTACATTATGGGGCAATTAAGTAAAAAGGCTGAAGTTAGAGGGTTAAAACAACTGTCCTGAATGGAAAATTACCCAGGCAATAAAAAAGGGATGCCTCTCGACAACCCCCCTCAATAGTTCTAGAGCCTCAGCTCATTGAACAGTTTCGCAATCCATCCAATTTTTATTATTCTTTATTGTTTTTATTACTCAAGAGTTTCTCTTGGTAATTCCCATTCTAATCAGAAAAAGCTGTTCCGCAAGAGAAATTTTAAAGATTTTGCCCGAAATGACCATTATTTTTGCCATCTCTCTGCCTTAAACCCTGGCCGAGCAGGATTTTGTAGGCTGAATGAAGACTAGATTGCGACAGAGGTGGTCAAAAAAATCAGGCTTTTTTGCGGCTGATACCCAGCTTGTTGCGTCTCTCCCACAGTGATTTGCGGCTGATACCCAGCTTTTGGGCCAGCGCCGTTTCACTCATATTCTCCTGATTTTCCAATACAAAACTGGTGAAATAATCCTCCAGCGATAGTCCCGCAGGCTGATCATTAGCAGAATTTGATTGCATAGAGCTACTGGGTAGCAGAGAGTGATCAGTGGCATCGGCGGCGTCGGGGACATCGGGTAGTCCCAGCATCTGGGCGCTTATCGCCTCATCGGCCTCGGACAAGATAGCCGCCTGATAGAGCATGTTTTGCAGTTCGCGCACATTGCCAGGCCAGCTGTAATTGCTCAGTGCCCTGCAGGCATCATCTGTAAGTTGAATTTGAAAACCCAGCTCGTCGGAGTACTGGCCTATAAAATACTGGGTTAAACAGGGTATATCTTCAGCCCGAGCCTGCAGCCTGGGTACCTGCAACTTGACCACATTGAGACTGTAAAAAAGGTCTTTGCGAAAACGCTCTGAGTCACAGAGGGCCTGCAGATCCTGTTCGGTCGATGCAATACAGCGAAAAGTTTTTTGCTCTATGGCCTTAACAACCAGGGGTTGCAGCTCCAGGGGTAACTCACAGATATTATTTAAAAACAATGTGCCCGCGGAGCCCGCCGCCAGTTGTTCTTGGAGCTGTGTTTCTTTTATCGAGGTGCAGTTAATGGTTACAAAGCTCAGGTCAGCAACGGCGCTGTTGCCATGGACTATCTCGGCAATAGTGCGTCGTCCGGTACCAGCTTCACCTTGAATTAAAACCGGAACCGCAGTGGGGGCCGCTTTATGCACCCTACGCAATATCTGCAGAATCTGCGGGCTATTGCCCATAAGTACAGGGCTATGTGTTTTGATCTGATGTTGCTGGTGATCGGATTCTCCAATCAAACGGCGCACCGCAGCGAGCATTTCTTCATGGTCAAATGGCTTGGAAATATAGTCCGCAGCGCCCTGACGCATAGTCTCAACGGCAGAGCGCAGACTGGCATAACTAGTCATAACCAGCACCGGAACTGAGCCAGCCGGCTGAATAAGTTCGATACCAGAGCTGCCCGGCAGGCGCAGATCGCTAATAATCAGATTGAAGTCATTGAGGTTATGGGCCTCCTGAGCGGCTTTTACGCTGATAGCCTCAGAGACATTGTAGTCGTAGCGCTCCAGCAACTTGCGCAGGGACGAGCGAATAATTTCCTCGTCTTCGACAATCAGTATCTGTTTGGTATTTTTACTCATAACGCAGATGATACGGGGAAACTGATAGTTACTGTAGTGCCGCGATCACTGTTTGTAGCCGGGCTGGTGAGAGCAACCTCAGCACCCAGGCTTTTTACCAGGTTAAACACAATCCACAGGCCAAGCCCGGTTCCCTTGCCAGGGTCCTTGGTGGTGACAAAGGGTTCAAATAATCTGCTGCGCAGATTTTCCTCAATACCCTCACCCTGATCACTGATAGTCACCAGGATTTCTCGCTCATTCGCACAGGCCCTTATACTGACGGTGCCGCCCTCTGGCGATGCATCTCGGGCATTGCTCAGCAGATTGAGAAACACCTGCAGCAACTGGTGGTGATCACCCAAAATTCTCAAGGTTGGATCGATATCGCAGATAAAGCGCAGATCCTGCTGCTCGTCGCTCAGGGTTAACAGTTGAATGGCCTCTTCAGCTGCGCTGCTGATACTGACATCCTTTTGAGCTGAAGCCAGTGCATTGCCACCGCGAGAAAAATTAATCAGTGACTGCACTATGCGATTAATACGCTGGGTTTGTGAGAGTATCTGTTGGGCGGCCTCGGCCACCTGACCGGCCTCGGTCTCATGCTCCAGATTCTGTGCTATGCAGGCAATTCCAGTGACTGGATTGCCAATTTCATGGGCCACGCCGGCTGCTAATCGGCCCACAGAGGCCAGTCGCTCATTATCGATTGAGCTCTGAATAAGATTGACCGCGTCGGTGTGATCTTCGACCAGCACAACTATATCGCCATTGCTGTCCCTGTTGGTGTCAGAACCCATCTGCTCAGATCTCTGCAAGCTGAACCAGCGCACCTCGCCCTGTATTTCCAGGCGCAGATCATCCAGACTGTTTTTGTCACTACTGATAAAATCGGCAATAGCCGTGCACCAGGGGTCGGGCAAATCCTGTATCAGCCTGCCTGCAGCTATACTTTGACTGATGCCTGTATAGCTAGACAATGTGCTGTTCCAGCGCACAATCTCTCCACCCTCGTCCAGGGACACCACGCCTATGGGTAGATTGTCCAGAACCTGGCGATGATGTACCCGCAGCTTATTGAGTTCGCTGGCGATACCAGTCAGCCGATCCCCCTGAATAGCCAGTACCGACTCTATGAGCTGAATGTCATCGGGCTCATCAGCTGCAGGTACGCTGAGGGGCAGCGAATGTTCCATAATACGATTGGCCGCCAGCACGCCAAAACCCATATTCAAAGAGGCATTGATACTGTCGCGCAATTGCCGCAACGCTGCTGGACGCACCTCGTCGGCATCGTAGCCCAGTATATCCAGGGCCTGGGCCACTTCGGCTTCAGCCGCCTCACCCAGTGACAGACGCAAACTGCTGATCAGCTCAGGCACCGATTTTTGTGCGATCTCGACCCGCGCAGGAATATAAATATTGTCAGCCATACAGAGGGTGGCAAAGGCTTGTTGGTCTCTATCCATGGAGGCGCGCAGAGAAAACAACAGACAGACGGTAATATTTAACAGCAGGGCTTCCAGGGCCCAGATATCCCAGTTTTGCATACCAAAATGAATGATCTTGTCAGTCATCGGCAGTTGCCAGCTCCAGTCTCCAATTAATAGCGGCAGCAAGATGGTTGCCAGCCACACAGACAACCCGGTGACTAATCCACCAATAAAGCCGCGGCGACCAACCTTGGGCAGATAGATCACTGCCAGCATTCCCGGTGTGAGCTGTGCCAGGCCAGCAAAAGCGGCCAGATAATAATCGGTAATACTCTGGTATCTGGTAATCAGACTGAGGCCGGCACAGAATAGAATTAGGCCGCTGGCAACCAGCATGTGGCGGCTTTTGATCCACTGCTCGAGATTGCTTTGCTGTTGCAAATCTTTGCCTGGCAGTAAAAAACTATTGAGTACAACTCTGCCTATAATCAGACTCAGACTGCAGGTCAGTGCAACACTGAGCAGCAGAATACTGGCACTGGCCAGACCGGCAATTAGCGGCTGTCCGGCAAGGGATGGCAGCGCAAACAGGTACTCCTGAAATGGCGACGCTGACTGCACTGAGAGACCACTCCACAGCAGCGGAAATACCGGAATACTGGCAAGCAGAACTAATAGTGGATACGCCCAGGAGGTCATGCCCGCCTGCTGATCGGTAATATCATCTGATATCAGCAGATTAAAGTTAAGCGGATAAGCAAAGCCTGCCGCCATAAATACAATAAACAGGCTGTAGGAAAAATCCATGCGCTGGACAATAAAGCGCTGCCCACTATCGATGACCCAGCTATTCATCTCCGCCACACCACCAAAGGCCGAAGTCACCGCTACCCAAGCAGAGAGGCCCATGGCAGGCAGGAGTAACAGCCCGGCAGCCGTCATCACCCAGGCTAGATGATGGGCTACGCCAACTGCGATCGAGCGCAGATTGATCAATAGCATAATCACTGCGGCCGTCAGTACAGCCACCAGTCGCACATCATTGCCAAACAGACTATTGAAGATAGCCTCAATGGCTACAAACTGGGCGAGAATCAGAGGGATCACCGCCAGTATTAATGATATACAGGCTATTACAGCCACAGATTTTTTGCGGTATCTAAAGGTTAGGAAGTCCACGGGCGTGGCAAAGCGAATAATCCCACTGAGCCGGCGAATGGGGAGAAAAATCAGCGGCGAAAAGACAAAAACCAGACTAAACGCAATCAGGGCCAGAATAACGCTGTTGCCATAGCGCCCTGCCATTTCAACCGAGCCCATGGCCAGCAGTACTCCTGTGCCAGAGAACAGGCCCATGGCCAGCATGATATTTCTGCCATTGGAGCCACTGCGCAGTGCCATCGATTTGGCGACCAAAGAGCCCAGTCCCAGCATAGCCAGGGTGGCCAATACAGTCTCAAGATTTACCATTTCAAGATTCATCCCGGACCCGGTGACGGTAAGAGATATAGGCGGCGAACACAATCATGGACCAGACCACATAGGGCCTAAACCAGTTGCCATCAGGCTCCATAGCCCACTGAATGGCCAGCGGAAATATCACTGTGCAGAGCAGGAGCAGGGTTGCAACAAATCGATAATTTAGCATGGGCTAGACGGCGCGGCTGGTTGTTGTAAAGCTAATGGTTTGATTAATACTCTGGATGGTATGCCTGCCAGACCAGCAAAGCAAACCTGGTTGTCTGGGACAGGCCGGTTGCAGATTATTGCAGTTCATCTAATAGCCCTCCGGAGCGGGGCTGTTGTGTACAGTCTCGGCTACAGTCTGCACCGACCAATGCTCAATAGCCCAGTCCAGTATTTCCGCTACAGACTGCTGTTGCAGCTGCTTAGGGGGTGACTGCTGCAGCCAGTGCAGTGCAGTCCAGAGATGCTGGGATTCCTGACCCTCTGGCAGTCCCATAGCAAGGTTTTGTTTGCTGAGCTTTTGTCCCTCGTCATTTAGAACCAGGGGTAAATGAGCATATTGCGGCGTCGCATATTGCAGACACTGCTGCAGATAGATCTGTCTGGGTGTCGAGTCCAGCAGATCTGCGCCGCGCATAATATGGCTTATCGACTGATACTCATCATCCACCACCACCGCCAGTTGATAGGAAAAAAGGTGATCGCGGCGCCGCACCGCAAAGTCGCCCACCTCAGTCTTCAGGTTCTGATGGTAGAGGCCAATTATCTGGTCATTAAAGCTGAGGCTGGTATCCCTGACCCTGAGCCTTGCCGCGCAGTCTTTACCGGGCAGTTGCAGCTCAGAGCAGTGGCCGTCATAGATGCCCCCCAGGCTCTGAATGCGCTGGCGGTTGCATTGACAGTGGTAGACCAGTCCTGATGTTAATAGTGACTCTAGAGCTGCGGCATAGGCCTCAAGTCTGGTACTTTGGTAAAGCACTGTGCCATCCCAGCACAGTCCGTGATTTTCCAGCTGTTTGAGAATCTGATCGCTGGCGCCAGCCACTTCTCTGGGAGGGTCCAGATCTTCGATACGCACCAGCCATTGACCATGGCGCTGGCGAGCATCCAAAAAGCTGGCCAGGGCACTGACCAATGAGCCAAAGTGCAGTGGGCCCGTGGGCGAGGGTGCGAAGCGAGCTATACTAGTTAAGACTGACATTAGAAGGGGGTACAGTAGCTCAGCAGACTCTGAGCTACTGGGGGCCAAGCAGCTAATTAGCCGCCGGTGATTTGCTTTTCCTTGATCTCATCGAGTGTTTTACAGTCGACGCAAAGATCTGCTGTGGGTCGAGCTTCCAGTCGACGAATACCGATTTCAACGCCACATTGATCGCAGAACCCGTAGTCATCTTCCTCGACACGCACCAGCGTCTTATCAATCTTCTTGATTAACTTGCGCTCGCGGTCGCGGGTGCGCAGTTCAAGACTAAACTCCTCTTCCTGAGTGGCGCGGTCGGCCGGGTCGGGGAAGTTTGCGGCCTCGTCTTTCATATGGCTCACGGTGCGATCGACTTCTTCCATTAGCTCGCGACGCCATGCCTTGAGAATCAGCTTGAAGTGCTCGCGCTGGTTTTCATTCATATATTCCTCTTTTTTAGTCTCTTTGTAGGGCTTGAGACCATGAAGAGTTGCCGAGCCTGCATCGGCTTTCGATTTAGCTACAGGTTTTGTTTTTACTGTTGCCATGCATAAAATCCGTTGTTGATATGGGCCTAAAAAACACAACCCGGGTTTATAGAGATATTATGGGCATATATCAAGATAAATTTTTCCCATTCGTCGCTAATAATGCTATTTGCTGTTGGTTAATCTTAGACCATGGTTGCAAAAAAGCCTCAGCTGCGCATACTTTAGCGCTATAAAATGACTCTGCTGTGATCCCCGTCTATGAAAATTGCTCCGCCATTATTGCCAGCCACTTTCGAAAGGCGTTACAAGCGATTCTTCGCCGATGTACGCACCCAATCTGGTGAGCTGCTAACCATCCACTGCCCCAATACTGGCAGTATGAAAAACTGTCTGGTTGAGGGCTCAGCCTGCTGGTACTCTCTGTCTGACAATCCCAAACGCAAATTGCCCGGTACTCTGGAAATAGTAACAACATCAGAGGGGCATTTGGCAGGGGTCAATACCGCCAGACCCAACTATCTGGTGCGCGAACTGATTGAGGCTGGTCTGGTTCCTCAGCTGCAGGGTTATAGCCAGATTCGCAATGAGGTTCGCTACGGTGAGGAGAAAAGTCGCATTGACCTGCTGTTGGAGGACGAGAGTCTGGGCCAATGCTATGTCGAGGTAAAAAATGTCACTCTGGATATGGGTGAGGGTCTGGCGACCTTTCCCGATGCGGTCACCAGTCGTGGCACCAAACATCTACGTGAGTTGATGGCTATGGTGACGGCCGGCCACCGGGCACTGTTGTTTTTCTGTGTCCAGTTAACAGGGGTTGAGCGTATGGAAGTGGCAGCTGACATTGACCCGGTTTACGCAGCGACCCTGGCTGAGGCAGTGGCTGCTGGCGTTGAGATCATTGCCTGGCGCGCCAGTCTTGGCGCTGATGAGATTGTTCTCGATCAGCCTGTTAGCTGTCTTCAAGAGCTGCCAGTGCCTGGGCTCTGAGATTGATCGGCGCGGCTGGCATGGGCTGGTTGGCAGCGACATAGTAGTTGCCGTCTTCAACCCGCAGTTCTACCTGCATTAGATGGTCTCCGGTGCAGGGGCCCGCGATACATTCACCGCTATCCACCTGAAACAGTGCGCCGTGACTGGAGCATTGAATTAGCGAGCCATCCAGGTCGAGAAATTTTTCCGGCATCCAGTTCAGCGGAATACCCAGGTGAGGGCAGCTGTTCCAGTAGGCGTAGAGCTGGTTGTCGCGGCGTATGGCAAATAGCTTGCGCTCTTCAATGTTGAGCTCAATAGCCTGCATCTCTTGCAGATCCTCGAGTCGGCAGAGAGCTACTTCCCGCTCAAGCAGTGCCTGGTTATCCATTCTTAAGTGCCTGAATACGTTCTTCCAGCGGCGGGTGAGTCATAAATAGTTTGCTGGGCTTGCGCTTCCAGCCGCTGGAAATACCAAAGGCAGTCATGGTATCTGGCATCTGGTTTTCCACTTGAGACTGAGTCTCAGCGCGCAGCTTCTCCAGCGCTGCCACCATGGCGCCGCGTCCAGCCAGCTGAGCACCGGCAGCATCGGCACGGAATTCGCGCTGACGAGAGAACCACATAACGATGGTTGAAGCCGCAATAGCAAGAATAATCTCTGCAACAATGGTGGTTATCCAGTAGCCCAGACCAAGACCGCGATTATTTTTCAGCACCACGCGATCGACAAAAAAGCCAATCACTCTGGCAGCAAACATCACAAACGTATTGACCACGCCCTGTATCAGGGCCAGGGTAATCATATCGCCATTGGCCACATGGCCTATTTCGTGGGCCAGTACGGCGCGGGCCTCGTCTTCAGTAAACCGGTCTAGCAGCCCCTGGCTCACTCCAACCAGCGCATTGTTTCTATTCCAGCCGGTGGCAAAGGCATTGGATTGCTGAGCAGGGAAAATACCCACCTCAGGCATGCCAATACCGGCTTTTTTAGACAATGTGGTGATATTTTGCAGCAGCCAGCGCTCCTGCTCAGTCTGAGGCTGGGAGATCAACCTGATACCAGTAAAGCGCTTAGCCATAAATTTGGAGAGCAGCAGCGACACAAAGGCACCGGCAAAACCAAACACAGCACAGAAAGCCAGTAGCGAACCCAGGTCGAGATCGACGCCGTTATTCGCCAAAATGCTTTCGACGCCCAGCAGGCGCAATGAAATGCTGGCCACCACAATAATTGCGATATTGGTAAGAAGAAATAATCCAATTCTGTACATAGTAGATTCCTGTGAGCCGAGATATATTTAACATGAGGCCGATTCAGGGAAGTTCAAGCGGCCAGCATCCGATTATACGCTCTGTACAGGCAGTATTGGCCAATTGATTCTTTGCTAATTGGCCAAAGCGAGGGTATAAGTACCTATTTGCAAGGCTATAATTGCAGTCACGGCTATGAATGATATTGATATTTTAACTGGCTCTACCGAGCGTCACCTGACCGATCTCTATGCTGATCAGTCCGGTGCTGCCATGCTGGTCCATAGAGATATTGTTGCGCCTCTTACCGAGCTACAACAGAGTGCTGCAACCGCCGGCTTTGATCTCAGCCTGTGCAGCGGCTTCCGCAGCTTTGACCGCCAGCTGCATATCTGGAATGCCAAGTTATCTGGTCTGCGACCTGTAGTTGATGAGAATGGAACAGCGATTAATCTCGAGGCCCTAAGTCCCTGGCAACAGATTCAGGCGGTTATGCGCTGGTCGGCACTGCCCGGTGCATCGCGCCATCACTGGGGCACGGATATTGATATCTATGACAGGGCAGCCATGCCGGCGGACTATCAGCTGCAGTTGATTCCCGCTGAGGTTGAGGGTCAGGGCATGTTTGCGCCCATGCATAATTGGCTCGACAGCAGGCTGGCAGATTATGGTTTTTATCGGCCCTATGGTGCAGATACTGGTGGCATAGCCCCGGAGCGCTGGCATATCAGTTACCGGCCTCTGGCTCAGAGCTTTGCTCAGGGGCTGACTCCTGAGGTGCTGGAGCAGCGCTTGCTAGGCACTGAATTACTATTATTGGATGTGGTGCTGGATCATCTCGACGAGATTATGCAGCGCTATATTCAGGTTGATTAAGGAATAACATTCAATGCAAACCAATGATCCTCTATGGGACATTATTGTGGCCGAAGCCCAACAGGCCAGCCAGGAAGAACCTGTGCTGGAAGACTTTTTGCGCACCGCCATTTTAGATCAGGCAGATCTGCACTCTGCCATGAGTTTTAATCTGGCACAGCAGCTGGCCAGCCCGATTATGGCTGCCGACACAGTCGCCGAGGTGATTGCCGAGGCACTGGCTACTGACAGCAGCATTGGCGCGGCCATCCGCGGAGATATCACAGCTTGCTTTGAGCGTGACGCGGCCTGCGACCGCCATCTGACGCCTATTCTCTACTACAAGGGTTTTCAGGCACTGCAGCTGCAGCGGGTAGCCCACTGGCTCTGGATTCAGGGCCGCAAACCACTGGCTGTGTTTTTGCAGAATCAGGTATCCGAAACCTTTGCTGTGGATATTCATCCCGGAGCCTCTATGGGCTCGGGTATTATGCTTGATCATGCCACAGGCCTGGTGATCGGAGAGACAGCTGTGGTTGGTGATAATGTCTCCATATTGCACTCGGTGACTCTGGGAGGCAGTGGCTGTCAGGGGGGTAAGCGCCATCCCAAAATTGGCGATGGGGTTATGATCTCAGCTGGCGCAAAAATTCTCGGCAACATCAGTATTGGTGAAGGGGTCAAAATAGGCGCTGGCAGCCTGGTGCTGGAGACTGTGCCAGCCCATGTCACTGTGGTTGGGGTGCCGGCAAAAATAGTAGGTCGACCCAGCGAGGAGCTGCCTGCGCTGGAGATGGATCAGAGTTTACAGATGGGTCAGATTGAGGGCGACCAGCTATAGCTACAGACAGACATTGGCCAGATGGACAATCTGTTTTTCCAGTAGGGTCTGTCGCCCCTCAGGAAAGCCCTCGAGGACAAAGCAGTTTTCATCAAATACAAGGAATCGGGCAATCGAAGACAGGGCTTCAATATCGTACTCCCTGGTGTGCAATCCGATCACGGCCTCCGACAACTGATCCCCAAGCTGAGCACACTGCTGTTTAAGCGCCGCCAGCCCCTCGTCAAAACCCAATAGCGGCAAGGTATTGAGGCTGGAACCGCAGACTGTCCAGTTGATTTCCAGATCTACGCCCAGCTTGGCAGACAGGCGCTCGAGAAGCTGTTGCAGACTGTACACTGCCATCAGGCACAGCAGTAGCTGCTGTTTGGAATTTTGAGTTGAGCGAATATAGAAATACAGACAGCCATCTGCGCCTTCTACTCTCTGGCCGCCGTAGAGTTCAATAGTTCTGGCGGTGCAATAATCGATTTTTTCGAATAACTGCTCCAGATTATCGCGATTAAGCTGGTGGTTGAGTCTCTGGCGATTTTTGATACAGGCTCTGACCAATGTGTAGTAGTAACCGTTATTGCTATCCTCATCACCTGGACCAGAGCCAGATCCCGACAATAGCGGCTGAATTTTAGCCTCTAGCGCGGTTAGCTCGTCGATAATAGGATCCCCACCACCGGGCAGTCGATTGCTGAGAATACGCAGGCGTCGCGCCAGCTGCTCGGCATATTGCAGGCTGCCATAGGTGCAGGCGGCGGTAAATACAAACCACAGAAGCAGCCAGCTCATCAGCACATTGCGGTATTTGCCATAGATCGGCTGGGTGTCCAGCTCGATAACCACAGCGCCCAAAATACTGTCTTGCAGCTCAATATCGCGGCGATAAGACTGCAGTTCGGCTGTTGGCTGTTGACTGTCACGGCTCTGGCTAATTAGCTGCTCTTCCACATCAAACAGGCTGGCACTGAAGATAGCTGGGTCCTCAACGGTTCGGCTGAGGGCCACCTGAACACTGATTAGATCATTATTAAACAGGGGGGTGCGAATCAGCTCGTCGAGCTGGCTGAGTGCGGTCTGGCTTTTGTCGGCGATGGACTCACTGGCGAGCTGTTGGGTCTGGCTGCTGAT
This sequence comes from Porticoccaceae bacterium, assembly GCA_038135995.1. GTDB lineage: Bacteria > Pseudomonadota > Gammaproteobacteria > Pseudomonadales > Porticoccaceae > HTCC2207. The sequence goes on along the minus strand of JAYPYO010000030.1, from coordinate 8,634 downwards.
CAGCAGTGAGGCTAACAGCCCCAGCAGTAAACACAGAGACAGTACTGCGGCAGGTAATTTTTTAGCCACGGAATATTGTCGCTGCATTATGTCGCCCATCCCTAAGTGAAATTATTTTCCGCGCATTCTATCCTATTCCTGTAGCTTTTATATAATGGCAGCCTTAAAAATCACCACGGCCCTATTCTGTGAAAAATATTCTGCTTATCAATGTATTCGGAGAAGACAAACCCGGCGTCACCAGCGCGATCACTGAGGTGCTATCCAGATACGATGTCAGCCTGTTAGATATTGGTCAGGCAGTGATACATGACCAGCTTAGTCTGGCTATTCTGGCGGCAGTGCCCGGCCAGGTGAATATTGACTTGGTGACCGACGAGGTTAGATCAACCCTGCTGGCTATGGATATCAGGGCTAAGTTTCTGCCCATCAGCAATGAGGCCTATCACAACTGGGTAGAGCAGCAGGGCAAGCCGCGGCATATGGTGACCCTGCTGGCGCGCAAAATAGACGCCATCCATCTGGCTCTGGTGACCACTGTCTGTGCCAATAACGATCTCAATATTGACAAGATTGTGCGCCTATCCGGGCGCATGCGGTTGGACGACAGTGATAAACTGGGCCGTGCCTGTGTTGAGTTTTCAGTGCGCGGTGAGGCTCAGGACCCCCGCGCGTTTAGAAACTCACTGCTGGAATTAGCCAGTCAGCACAATATTGATATCGCCTATCAGGAAGATAATATCTACCGTCGCAACCGTCAGCTGGTGGTATTTGATATGGACTCTACACTCATAGATGCCGAGGTGATTGACGAGTTAGCCATAGAGGCCGGGGTAGGTGATCAGGTGGCGGCTATTACCGAAGCAGCTATGCAGGGCGAGCTGGATTTCAAACAGAGCTTTAGTCAGCGCCTGGCGCTGCTCGAGGGCCTGAGTGCCGATGTGCTGCAGACAGTGGCTCAGCGCCTGAAGCTTAACGAGGGTGCGGAGCATCTTATCAAGACGCTCAGACAGTTGGGCTATAAAACCGCTATTGTCTCTGGGGGTTTTACCTATTTTGGCAACTACCTGCAGTCTATTCTCGGCGTCGACTATGTTTATGCCAATGAGCTGGATATTGAAGATGGCCTGGTCACCGGCAAGGTGGTGGGTGATGTTATCGATGGTCAGCGCAAGGCTGACCTGCTGCGGGAGCTGGCTCAGCGCGAGGGGCTGGTGCTGGAGCAGGTGATTGCTGTGGGCGATGGCGCCAATGATTTACCCATGCTCAATATTGCCGGGTTGGGTATAGCCTATCAGGCCAAGCCTCTGGTAAAAGCCTCTGCCAAGCAGTCTATTTCTAATCTTGGTCTGGACGGTATTCTGTATTTACTGGGTTACAGCGATAAGGATATTCAGGCGCTGGGCTAAGAGTTTTCGGAAAAGTCATAATCCATGGTAAAGGAGGGCGGCTGCACATAATGGCCCTGAATATACTGCACGCCCTGCTGCCAGAGAATGGGTAGTACACTGGCCTTCTCCACAAAGGGCACAATAACGTCTACGCCGGTGCCGGTCATGCCTGCCATCAGGGTTTGGAACCTGACCTTGCCCTCGCCATCTTTTTGCAGCTCCTCGATAATCAGGCGATCGATTTTAACAAAGTCCACAGCAACTCTCTCCAGTGTTTTAAGGGGATTAATAGCGACTCCAAAATTGGTAATAGAAATCTGCCCGCCGGCTTTTTTTATTTCGTCGGCAATAGCAGCGGCCTGATTCAGATAGCGCAGGGCATCGCTTTCGCGGAGCTGAAAGATCACTACATCCGGGGGCAGTTCAGATTTTTGCAATGCCTGAGTCAGCCAGGGTAAAAAGCCCTGATCAGAGAATGACTGGCGACTGATATTAATAAATAACTGCGTGTCCGGATTGGAGGCAAGCTTGCCCGCCAGTGTTTTTAGTACCTTACTGATTACCCAGCGATCCACTTCGGCGGCTATCTCCGATTTAAACAGGTTATTAATAAAGTCTTCCGGGATATCCTTGCTGGGCACCTCAGTGTTGATACCCAATATAGCCTCGTAATACTCCTTGCCACTTCCGCCACTAATCAGCGCAACTATAGGCTGGTAGCGCACCGAAAACAGCTTGTCGCTGAGCAGTTTTTTGGCGGTGATGACCACGGCCTCATTTTGAGACACCTCGTCGGAATGGATATCTGGTACAAAGAATTTAACACCATTGCCGGGTTGTCGATCCTGTCTCAACTGGTCTATTACCTGTTGACTGCGTTCTAGAGCGCGCTCCACCGAGGCGACATTTTCATTGAGCAATGTGCCGCCAATAGAAGTGGTCAGAGAGAAAGTCTCCTCATCCACATCAAACACCTCCTGACGGGTTTTGGTCACTATATCCTCGGCAATTTTACACCCCTGTTTTTCAGAGGTCTCTGCCAGCACCGCTACCAGAAAGTTCTCGCTAAGTCGCGCAAAGTCAAAGTTTTGATTAAACAGTGATCCCACAAAGGTAACCATGGAGTGAACGATTTTTTCGGCTTTGGCTATACCCAGATCCTCTTTTAAGTTTTCAAAGCGATCGATCTGTATATTGAGCAGCACGCTGTCCTTGCCTGTCTGCACTGACTTGCTGATAGCGCGGCTGACCATTTCATACACCAGCTGGGGTTGGATAGCACTGAATGCTGTGGCTGTAGCCTCCTCGGTCTGGTCGGTATTGGCGGCAAACAGCTTGTCGCTATTGATGGTGAATTGCAGCGAGGGTTCGCCGCTATACTGAATCTGGTTGATCTCAAGAAAAGCGCTATGTTCCTCACCCTGAGCATTGAGAATCTTGACTACAGCTTCAAAGGGCATAATTTCCTGTTTAGCCTGCAGGGGCACCATATAGGCTTTAAGCTTTTCCCTATTGCAGGCCGCTATATTGTCGATCACCGGCAGACAGAGCATCTCTTCAGGCTCCTCAAAACCAAAAATGCTGGCACAGGCCTGGTTGGCGTAGACATAGGTTCCCTCCTGCACCACGGCTATGGGAAATCTGGAGGTGTTCATCAGATATTCACTGCGTTTCTCGGCTAGCGCCAACTTGCGCTCCCACTCCCGACACAGGCGTCGCTGGCCTACACTGGCCAGCGACCGTGCAACGACTTTGAGCAGATGTTGATCCTGATCCTTGACCACCACATCCTCGGCGCCCAATCGCAGACCCTCAATAAGAATGGCGGGGTCATACATATCACTGATCAAAATAACTGGAAAATCCCGCTCGGCGCGGCGAATACACTGAAAGATCTGCTGTGTTGGCAGGACTTCGGCACCAGTGGGTGCTATCAGCATGTCCCAGTTGCGCTTGCTCAGATACTGCTGCAGCTGCCCCTGATTCACTGCCAGCTGGGCCTCTATACGGTAATCGGCACTGCGCAGAATACTGATGATTCTATTGGCTTCGTCATGGGACTGTTCAACGATTAAAATTTTTAGGGGGTCGTCAGCCAGCATAGGTCAGGGCTTTATTTAATCCTGTAAGATCCAGAGTCAGTTACCAAATATCGGCGGCTAAAAAATGATAACAGCGCAAACAACATAGCCTGATATTTAAGCATCACTGCTTTGATTGTAGACAACTTTTGCGCCACAGCTTGGCGTTTAGCCTAATTCTCTGGTATCAGCTGACAGTTATTTAGTCGACTGCCCGTCAAAACATAGCAAAAGTAGTCTGCACTTCGGTTATCATGGGCGCCTTTAAAACAATCGAGAATTTTTAAACATGGCCAATTACTCAACTAACGAATTCCGCTCTGGCTTAAAAGTGATGCTTGACGGGGATCCCTGCTCGATTCTGGAAAATGAGTTTGTAAAACCTGGCAAGGGTCAGGCATTTAATCGGGTTAAGCTGCGCAATCTCAAAACCGGCCGTGTACTGGAAAAAACCTTTAAGTCTGGTGAGGCCCTGGAAGGTGCCGATGTGCTGGATATGGATATGCAGTACCTCTATAACGACGGCGATTTCTGGTACTTTATGGAGCCCGAGAGCTTTGAGCAGCACCAGGCCAATGAAAATGCCGTTGGTGAGGCCCTGCAATGGCTTAGCGAGCAGGATATCTGTGTGGTTACCCTGTACAACGGCGCGCCGCTCTCTGTAGTTCCCCCAAATCATGTTGAACTGGAAATTGTCGAGACCGATCCTGGCCTGCGCGGCGACACCGCACAGGGTGGCAGCAAGCCCGCCAAGCTGATAACCGGCGCAACCGTCAAGGTGCCATTATTTTTGGATCAGGGCGATGTGGTTAAAGTGGATACTCGCACCGGTGAATATCAGGGCCGCGTCAAGTAAGCAGCGGTTATTTTTAGCCGGGCTGGCAGGGGGGCTGTGTATTGAGTAATTGGCAACCTGGCGCCAGTCTGGCTATGTTGCGGCGCCGAGCTGAGCTGCTTTCTGGCCTGCGTAAGTTCTTTTCCGAGGCTGGTGTCAGCGAGGTAGATGTGCCTGTTCTGGGCCGCTCGACCGTAACTGATAATAATATCGATAGTATCACTGCAGTGACTTTTGGTGGTAGTGGGTACTTACAAACATCCCCCGAGTATTTTATGAAACGGCTGCTGGCTGCCGGCAGTGGAGATATCTACTGCCTGGGCAAAGCCTTCCGCAACGGCGAGGCCGGGCAGCGCCACAACCCTGAATTTACTCTGCTGGAATGGTACCGCTGCGGCTGGGATGAGCACCAGCTGATGGACGAACTGGCTGATCTGATGAGTCAAATTTATAGGGCCAGCGGCCAGTCGCCACTGGCGGTGCACAGAGGCAGTTATGCAGACTATTTTGCCCAGGTGCTGGCGGTGGATCCCCATACTGCCTCATTGCATCAGCTGCAACAGCTGGCCGTGGCGGCAGGTTCCGACAGCTGGGCAGGGGAGAGCCGTGCCAACTGCCTGGATCTGCTATTTTCTGTGCAGGTAGAGCCCCAGTTGCCCCGGGGCCTGGTGTTTGTCTATGACTATCCCGCCTGTCAAGCAGCTCTGGCTCAGACCACAACTAATGATCAGGGCCAACTGGTGAGTCGCCGCTTTGAGGTCTTTGTCAATGGAATGGAGCTGGCCAACGGCTATTTTGAGCTTATAGATAGCGTCGAACAGGGGCAGAGATTTGCTGAGGACCTAAAGGCTAGGTCTGCTGCCAATAAGCCAGTGGTTGAGGTGGATAATCATTTTATGGACGCATTGGCCCAGGGGTTGCCCAGCTGCGCTGGCGTGGCGCTGGGGGTGGACAGGCTGTTAATGCAGTTACAGGGGGCCGAGTCCATAGCCCAGGTGATGCCCTTTAGCTGGGATAGATGTTAGTCGGCCGCTCAACGCACCTGCTCACTGGAGCTAGCTGCATTTAAAGTAGTGGTCCATCACCTTGGAGGGTTCGTCGATCTGGGTGTGACCCACCACCGCAGCTGGCACTCCGGCGACTATATCATGGGCCGCCACTGGCTTAAGTACCACGCTAGAGGCTGCCACCATCGCCCCTTCGCCGATTTCAATATTGCCAAGAATTTTTGCTCCTGGACCCAACAGCACGCCGCAGCGGATTTTGGGGTGGCGATCGCCGCTCTCTTTACCTGTGCCGCCCAGAGTGACCGACTGCATAATAGATACAGAGTCCTCAACTACCGCGGTTTCACCAATTACTAGCCCGGTGGCATGGTCAATCATCACACCAGAGCCAATAACGGCTGCCGGGTGAATATCTACAGCAAACACCAATGAGATTCTGTGCTGAATCAGCAGCGCCAGTGAGCGCTGGTCGTTCTGCCAAAGTTTGTGAGCCACACGATAGGCCTGCAGTGCCAGAAAGCCTTTGAAATATAAAAATGGAGTACTGAACAGACTGCAGGCAGAATCGCGGTCAACAGTAGCCTTAATATCTCTGGCAGCAGCCTCAATAACGGCCGGCTCTGCAAATGCACCATCCATAATGTCGCGCAGCATAGTCGCTGGCATGGCAGTGCTGGCCAGCTTGCTGGACAGATGATAGCTCAGCGCCCCACCCATGCTGCTATGATCCAGAATAGTCGCCTGTAAAAAGGGCGCCAAAACCGGTTCTGCCGTCGCGGCTTGCTGGGTCTCGCTGCGAATATTCCGCCACACCTGATCGGCCGTCGCGCTGTGCTGTGGATTTGTCATACGTAGTTTTCTGGCTGTTGGTCTCTGGTGCTCTATTTTGGGTCAGGCCGCGTCAATATGCCAGCCTGTTCTCGCGATACACCATATATCCACAGCAGATACTCCTGCAGCCAGCAGGGCTTTTGCTGCCGCACTGGCAGTTGCACCTGTGGTGATTACATCGTCTACCAGGGCTACAGTGCGCCCTTCAAGAGGCTTGACGGTACCCACCTCAAAGGCACCCTGCATGCTTTGCAGACGCTGGCGCTGGCCCAGTAAGTGCTGGGGCCGCCGGTAACCTCTGCGCCTCAGACTATGATTATTTATCTTGCTGCCGTGCAGTCCTGTGACCAGTATCTGTGCTATGCCCTGACTCTGATTGAAGCCGCGACGCAGCTGTCTGCTCCAGTGCAGCGGCAGCGGAATAATAATATCTGGCCGCTGTCCTGGGCCGTAGGCAGCGCGAATCGTAATAGCCAGCAGCTCACCTAGCTGGTGCAACTGTGGCGCGTAGGCATCGACCTTAATCCGCTTAATCATCTGCTTGATCGGCTGCTGATACTCAAAGGACGCAATACAGCGGCGAAAGGCTGGGGGAGCTTGCTGGCAATCTGCGCAAACTGCATTTTTCTGAGTGTCAGGCAAAGGTATGGAGCATTGCTGACAATGGCTGCCAAGCCAGGGCAGATCTGCAATGCAGGGGGTGCATAGACAGTGGTTAGGCAGGTCGAGCTCAGCTGGGTTGAGAACCTCCCTGCAGCAGATACATTCCCCTGGCAGCAGCGCGCTGGGCCAGCGCATAACTGGGCTTAGTTTGGCTAGTTTAAAATACCTGTTTAGTTTGGCCAGCCTGAATCGGCGGTTAGGGCGAGCTGAACTGTCAATAGCAAACCTCCCTGTCTGCCGGTGCTTGGGCTAAGCCCTAGCTGACATTGTGAGTGGGATCGCTGTCGTCTTCGTCTTCTTCGCTATCGTCGCTGTTAGCGGCGCTGGGCTGACCCTTGCTGAGATCATTGTCATTGAGACCATAGTCTTCGCTGAGAATGCCACCTGGTACTTTGGGAGCATAGTCTCGCGGCGGTTGAATATCTTCTGCGCTGATCAGTGGGTTGCCCTCTTCATCTACCAGACTGAGGTCGGAGCCGCCGGCCTTAAGCAGTTGACGGCCGACTTCCGGGCTGGCCAGGCGGATCGCACTGGTAGCAAGGTGTTCGTGAATCTGGCGGTAGCTCTGAGCCATATTGGTAGTTAGCTGAGACACGGTCAAAAAGTGCTCTGTAACCTCCTGCTGATAGCGCTTAAGCTGTTGTTCACTCTGCTCGAGCTGCTTTTTCAACTCTGCTGCCGAGTCACCGCGGCCAGACTTGCGCGAGTACAGGTGCCCGATACCGGCGCCAATCAAAAAGAAGGCCGCTGCAATAAGTATCATGGTCAGAGTTATCAATGTAATGTCTCCGTCTGTGTTGAAGCCGCCCCCCAATACGGGCTCGGGCCTGTTGTTTCAAACCTGCGAACCATTGTAACGCAAAATATAACAGTTAGTGGTGCAGAGTTTGGGTTGTCACCGACTTATTTGCTAGTTACAGTTCCCTGTGCCAAATAAGCAGTCAATCTATTTATGTCTACCCCAAAACTTCGCTACCAGCATGACCTTAGCCGCGATGGCTTTGTCGCCGATGAATCCCAGGCACAGGCGGTGGAGCATCTCGAGGCGCTGTATCAGCGTTTAGTCGCCCGGCAGTCAAAACCGGCGGCCGGTATTCTCGGTGGCCTGTTGCACAGATTTGCCCGCTCAGCCCCCGATCCCGAGCAGGGCCTGTATTTCTGGGGTGGCGTGGGTCGTGGCAAGACTTACTTAATGGATAACTTTTTCGAGAGCCTGCCCTTTGAGCGCAAAATGCGTGTGCATTTTCATCGCTTTATGCGCCGCGTGCATCAGGATCTCAAGCGTCACAAAGGCAAGGCCAATCCCTTGGAGCTAGTGGCAGATACCATTGCGGACGAGACCTGCATTATTTGCTTCGACGAGTTTTTTGTCAGCGACATCACTGACGCCATGATTCTCGGCCTGCTGTTGCAGGAGCTTTTTGCCCGGGGTGTATGTCTGGTAGCTACCTCTAATATTGTGCCCGATCAGCTATATCTCAATGGTCTGCAGCGACAGAGGTTTTTGCCCGCCATTGCTCTGCTCAATAAGCACTGTCAGGTGGTTAACGTAGATGGCGGCATAGATCACCGTCTGCGCGCTCTGGAAAAAGCTGAGCTCTATCATTCGCCTCTGGATAGGGACGCCGACCGGGCTATCCAGGCCACCTTTGACAGTCTGGTGCCCGTGGAGGGTGAAATTAAGCGCGGCGTAGATTTGGATGTCGAGGGGCGGCCTATTCCTGTGCTGGCGCTGGCAGAGGATATAGTCTGGTTTGATTTTGCCGCTATCTGCGAAGGTCCGCGCAGCCAAAATGACTATATTGATATCGCCAGAGAGTTTCACG